>NZ_JASAUT010000004.1:0-324522 GCF_029952935.1 Bradyrhizobium sp. Mp19
GGCATCCTTCCGATCGCGCCATCGCCTTACCAGGGCAAATGCCGCGCTCGCAACTCATAGGGTCACAAGCTCTGAGGTGCGAGCTCTTGCGAGCCTCGAAGGATGCACGGCTCCGCTGGCAGTCGCGCGGAGAAAGCCGGGCCGTCGCCCTTCGAGATGGCCGCTTCGCGGCCTCCTCAGGGTGACGGTGAAAGAGTTGCGCCGCGAGCCTCAATGGAAATCGCGGGACGGCGGCAGGATGCGGACGTTGCGCGGGTGGCGGATTTTTTGCGGCGAGTTGTCGCCGTGATCGCGGCGGTCGTCGTTGAGCGGCTCGATCAGCGCGGGGCCCGCGGGCACGGGATGCTTGCGGCTCAAGGATTCATTGGCGAGGCCGATCAGATCGTGGGAGCGATCGGTCATGCGCTGCGCCACCAGATGCGTCACGCCCTCCGGGCTGCTCTGGATATAGCCCTCGACCAGGATCAGGCGCGCGCCCATCACCTCCTTGCGGTACTGCTCCATCACCTTTGGCCACACCACGATGTTGGCGATGCCGGTCTCGTCCTCCAGCGTCATGAACACGACGCCCTTGGCGCTGCCCGGCCGCTGCCGCACCAGCACGACGCCGGCACAGCGGACGCGGCGGCGGTCGTTGCTCTGGTTGATGGTGTGACAGGCGACGACGCGCTCCTTCGTGAAGGTGTCGCGCAAAAACTCCATCGGATGGCCCTTCAGCGACAGGCGGATAGTCTGATAGTCGGCGACCACCTGCTCCGGACGCGGCATCTCCGGCAGCGGCTTGGCGCCCTCATCCGGCTGCTCGCGCGCGGTGGCGGCCTCGAACAACGGCAGCGGCACGTCGTCGGGCAGCCGCCGCACCGCCCACAGCGCCTCGCGGCGGTCGAGCCCGAGCGAGCGGAACGCATCGGCGTCGGCGAGCAGGATCAGCGCGCGCTTGGGCAGGCCGGTGTCGCGGGCGAAGTCTTCCAGCGAGGTGAACGGCCGGCGGTTGCGCGCGGCGACGATGCGGTCGGCCCAGTCTTTGACGTCGTCATTCCGGGGCTCGCGAAGCGAGAACCCGGAATCTCGAGATTCCGGGTCTGGTGCTAGCGCACCATCCCGGAATGACAGTTGAAGCTGTTTCAGCCTCTCCTCATCCTCGTCCAGCCAGTGAAAGCCGTCGATCTGGCGGAAGCCGAGCCGCACCGCGCAGTGATCGCCGACCTTCTCCTCCAGCGTATTCTGCGCAAAGCTATGGGAGACATCGACCTCGCGCACCGTGACGCCGTTGCTGCGGGCGTCGCCGACGATCTGCGCCGGGGCATAAAAGCCCATCGGCTGCGAGTTGAGCAGGCCGCAGCAGAACGCATCGGGATGATGATGCTTCAGCCATGAGGAGATGTAGACGAGTTGGGCGAAACTCGCGGCATGGCTTTCCGGGAAGCCGTAGGAGCCAAAGCCCTTGATCTGCTCAAAACAATTTTTGGCGAATTCGGGATCATAACCGCGCGCGATCATGTTCCCGATCATCTTGTCTCCGAATTCTCCTATGGTGCCGAGGTTACGGAAGGTCGCCATTGAGCGCCGTAAGCCATTGGCCTCTTCTGAGGTGAATTTTGCGGCCTCGATCGCGATCCGCATCGCCTGCTCCTGAAACAGCGGCACGCCGAGCGTCTTGTGCAAGACGTTGCGCAATTCGTCCCTATTGCCGCCTTTGGGATAAGGGTACTCGATATCTTCAGGCTTCATGTTCCGCCGCCGCAAATAAGGATGCACCATGTCGCCCTGGATCGGACCGGGGCGGACGATTGCGACCTCGATGACGAGGTCGTAGAAGGTGCGCGGCTTCAGCCGCGGCAGCATGTTCATCTGGGCGCGGCTCTCGACCTGGAACACGCCGAGCGACTCCCCGCGGCACAGCATGTCGTAGACCTTCTTGTCGTCCTGCGGGACGGTGGCGAGCTCCCAGCGCTTGCCCTTGTGGTGATCGATCAGGTCAAAACATTTGCGGATGCAGGTCAGCATGCCGAGCGCCAGCACGTCGACCTTCATCATATGAAGCGCGTCGACGTCGTCCTTGTCCCATTCGATGAAGGTGCGGTCGTCCATCGCGGCGTTGCCGATCGGCACATAGGTGTCGAGCCGGTCCTGGGTCAGCACGTAGCCGCCGACATGCTGCGAGAGATGGCGCGGAAACTCGATCAGCTCGGTGGCGAGCTCGACTGCGAGGTTGATCATCGCATTTTTGGGATCGAGCCCGGCCTGGCGCACCTGCATGTCGTTGAGGCCCTTGCCCCAGCTGCCCCACACGGTGTCGGCGAGCGCCGCGGTGACATCCTCGGTCAACCCGAGCGCCTTGCCGACATCACGGATCGCGCTGCGCGGGCGATAATGGATCACGGTGGCGATGATCGCGGCACGGTGGCGGCCGTAGCGGCGGTAGACATATTGCATCACCTCCTCGCGCCGCGAATGCTCGAAATCGACGTCGATGTCGGGCGGCTCCAGCCGCTCCTTGGAGATGAAGCGCTCGAACAACAGATCGACCTTGGTCGGATCGACCGAGGTGACGCCGAGCACGAAGCAGACCGCCGAATTCGCCGCCGAGCCCCGGCCCTGGCACAGGATGTTCTGGCTGCGCGCATAGTGCACGATGTCGTGCACGGTGAGGAAGTAATGCGCGTATTTCAGCTCGGCGATCAGCGCGAGCTCCTTGTTCAGGGTGGTGCGAAGCTTTTCGTCGATCTCGCCGCCGAAATATTTGTCGACACCGGCCCAGGTCAGATCTTCCAGATGCTGCTGCGCGGTCTTGCCCGGCGGCACCGGCTCGTCGGGATACTGATATTTGAGCTGGTCGAGCGAGAAAGAGATGCGCGCAGCAAAGCGCATGGTTTCCGCGATCGCGTCCGGCAGATCGCGAAACAGCCTGATCATTTCATGCGCCGGCTTGAGATGCCGTTCGGCATTGGCCTCGAGCCTGCGGCCGGCCGCCTCGATCGTGGTCTTTTCGCGGATGCAGGTCAGCACGTCCTGCAGCGGGCGGCGCGCCGGATGGTGATAGAGCACCTCATTGGTGGCGAGCAGCGGCACACCGGCGTCAGTGGCGAGGCCATGCAGCCGCGCGAGGCGGCGCCTGTCGTCGCCGCGATAGAGCAGGCTTGCGGCGAGCCAGACGCCGTCGGCGGCGCTTGCCTTCAGTTGCGCAAGGATATCGAGCGCAGCAGGCGCCTCGAAGCGATGCGGCAGCGCCAGCACCAGAAGCTGGCCTTCGGCGAAGTCGATGAGATCGGACAGGGTAAGCCGGCAGTCGCCCTTCTCGATGCGCTCGATGCCACCGCCGCGCTTGCCGCGGGTCAAGAGCTGGCACAGCCGTCCATAGGCGGCGCGATCGCGCGGATAGACCAGGATGTCGGGCGTAGAGTCGATGAAGACGATGCGGGCACCGATCAAAAGCTTTGGCGGATGGGCGATCTTCTCGCTGTCGAGCTCCTTCCAGGCGCGCACCACGCCGGCCAGCGTGTTGTGATCGGCGAGCCCGATCACGGGAATCCCGAGTTCGCTCGCCTGATGCACATAGGCGCGCGGATCGGAACCGCCGCGCAGGAAGGAGAAATTGCTGGTGATGCCGATCTCGGCATAGTCGGGTGGAGGTGTGCTCATGCGAACAGCCCGTGCACATACCAGCTGGCCGGGGCGGGCTTGCCCTCCTCGTCGCGCAGCTCGCTCTCGTAGAGACCGTCGCGAAAGATCCAGAAGCGCCGGCCCTCGGCGTCCTCGACGCGGAAGTAATCGCGCGTCAGCGACACGCCGTCCTGCTTCCACCATTCCATCGCGATGCGCTCGGGGCCCTCGACCCGCACCACGTCATGCTGCGCGCGCCGCCAGGTGAATTGATGCGGCGGACCGTCGGGCACGGTCGCGAACGGCACATTGATCGGTTCGGGCCGCTCGAACAGCCTGAGCGGACGCAGCGGCGGTTCGCCGGCGACCCGTTCCGGCCAGGCGGCGGCGCCCGCCGCGGCCAGATGATGCTGCGCCGGCAGTGCCAGCGCCGATCGTTCGGGGATGTGGCTCTCCAGCGGCAGATGCACGACGACGCGTTTTCCGCCGATGCGGGCGGCGATGCGGTCGATCAGCGCCGAGAGCTCGTCATTGTCGTGCACTGACGCGTCGAGATCGCGCTGCTGCTGCACCACGATCTCGGTACGCCCTGCGGCGAGGCGAATGAGATCGAAGCCGAAGCCGGGATCGAGCGGATCGTTCAGCGCATCGAGCCGCTCGCGGAACAGGCGGTCGATCATCTCGGGCCGCGTCACCGGACGCCCGGTCTCGACCATGATCGCGCGCACCGCGCCGTCGGTGCGGAAGAAGCTCGCTTCCAGCTGCCGCGCGCCCTTGCTCTGCTTGTCCATCGCCGTAACCAGCATCTTGGCGAGGCTCGAGAGCGTCAGCGCGATCACGGTGTCGGTCGCGACCGGCTCGGGGAAACGCTTCTCGACGATGTAGTCGGGCAGCGGCTTGCGCGGGCTGATCGGGGCATCGCCCTGCCCGAGCGCGTGGCTGAGCAAGGTGGTGAAGGCCGCACCGAACCGCGCCGAGATTTCATGCGGCGCGCGCGAGGCGACATCGCCGATGGTCTTCAAGCCGGCGCGGCGCAGGCCGGTGGTGACAGCGGCATCGGCACTGAGCGCCGACACCGGCAGCGGGCCGACCGCCGCCGCCTCCTCGCCATCGGCGACAACCTTGCCCGAGGCGGTGCGTGTCAGCGTACGCGCCGCGATCGAGGTGCCTGATATCGCCGCGCTGACGGCAAAGCCGCGCCGGCTCAGCGCCCCCGTCACGGTCTGCAGCAGCGCGCGCTCGCCGCCGAACAGATGTGCGCAGCCGGTGATGTCGAGAAACAGACCGTAAGGCAGATCGAGCGCGACCAGCGGCGTGAAGCGGTCGCACCAGTCGGCGATGTCGTTCAGCGTCTTCAGGTCGGCGGCGGGATCGGCATCATAGACCGTGAGCTCCGGACAGATCGCCCGCGCATTGGCGAGCGGCAGCCCGATCGACAGCCCGGCGCGCACCGCGGCCTCGTCGATCGCGTGCAGCAGGATGGCGTTGTGGTCTTTTGCGACGACAACGCTGGGGAGTTCTTGCACCGTTGTCGTTTGTAAAAAAAGTCGGTGGTCTTTCTTCGCCTCTCCCGCTTGCGGGGGTCGAGACGAGCGAAGCTCGCTCTTAGGCCGGATCGCATCGTGAGATGCGATCCGGGTGGGGGCTCTCTCCTCAGCGGGACTCGTGGCGAGACCCCCACCCCAGCCCTCCCCCGCAAGCGGGAGAGGGAGCCCTACCACCGCCCGTGTGTCGGTTGGCACAACGGCATGTGCATCAGCTTGCGAGGCGATGTCCTGCGCGAGCTTGCGCTTGATGCGGTCGATGGGCAGGCGTGGCAGCCACAGGCTGAGAATACGCCGACGGTTCACTGAATTGGCACTCATCACATTTCCATTCCATGATCCATCGCCCGACCGGGCCATGACGATTGCGCACGAGTTCGGCCTCGAAGCGCGGCGTGCCCCACACGCTCGCGGCATTGCCCGGCGGCGAATGCGCCGCGCGCACGATCCAGCGCGTCTCCGCGGTCGAGGGGATCGGAGTTGCCGCGATCCGCAGCACCAGCGCGGTGACGCCGGAGGCTTGCGCGGCCAGGGTCAATTTGCGGCTGGCGACGAGATCGAGCTGGCGCGCCTGGCCCCAGACCTCGAGCACGACCGCGCCGAGCGCATCGCAGGCGAGCGCGTCGGCCGCGGTGCGCAAACCGCTGTCGACATCGGCGGCGCGCACCGTGACCAAGAGGCGCGGATCGAGGCCGAGTTCGGCAAGCCCGCGCATCGACAGCGCGCCGTTTTCGCGATCGGAAAAATCCTGCCGCACCCAGACCAGCGGCTTGCGTGCCGACAGCCGTCCGGCGAGCCCCGCAATGAAGCCGGTCGCCGCGCCGCCCTGATGGCCGGCCGCGAACACCTCGTGCAATGCTGCCGGCGCAAGCCCGCCGCGCAGCATCGCATCGGCGCCGGCGTGTCCAAGCGCGACGCGGTTCGGCATCGCCGCATCCGATGGCGCCTCGATGCGCGCGATGCTGCCGCGCAGAGACGCAAGCGTACCCATGCGTGCGCCGTTCATATGCGCCGCTCCTTCAACTTGAAAATTTGAGGTCGTCACTGCCTGAACAGAGAACCAAGGGACTGGCTCAATTGTTCATGGTATGTTCTAATATAAAGCTAACAGGGCCCGCAGAGTCAATCGGATTGGTGAGCTCATCGATTCATGAGTGGAATCAATGGGATTCAGCGGCCGCCGAACCGCACGGGCCCTGCTCTTCCGCAAGTCAGGCACGCAGGCCCCGAAAATGGCGGCGTGACGGAAACGGAGCAATCGCATGCGCATCATCGTGCTCGACAACGACACCGATTTCGAGGGCTGGCGCAAGGCCGCGCGGCGATTGGCGCTGAACGAAGTGAAGCCCGCGGAGATCACATGGACGGTACGCAGCGACGACGAATTGTCGTCGGCATCCTGCGTGAATGAATTGCCGGATACGCCGCAGGCGCGGTTCAATGTGTCGGCCAAATTCGTCGAGCTCGCAAAGGCCGCGATCCTGCATCGCAGTGACGAACGCTTTGCCCTGCTCTATCGCCTGCTGTGGCGGCTGCGCAGCAATCACGATCTGCTCGGCGCGACCGATGATCCCGATGTCGCCGAGGTCCACGCGATGGCGCGCGCGGTCTATGTCGATATCGACAGGATGCACGCGCATCTGCGCTTCCGCGAGATTGGCCGCGAGCGGACGGCGCATTACGTCGCCTGGTTCGAGCCGGAGCATCGCATCGTCGAGCTTGCCGCGCCGTTCTTCGCCGGCCGCTTCGCCGACATGCCGTGGTCGATTCTGACCCCCGACGTCTGCGCACATTGGGACGGGCACGCGATCTCGATCACGCCGGGCGTCGCCAAATCCGAAGTGCCGACCGAGGACCGGCTTGAGGAGGCCTGGCGGCGTCACGACAACGGCCGCTTCAATCCCGCACGGCTGAAAGTGATGGAGATGCCGCAAGCCTATTGGAGGAACCTGCCCGAGGACTCGATCATTAAGCCTCTGATCGAAGACGCAATGCGCATGACCAGCGGCCCCTTCATCGCACGCAAGGCGGCCGAGCCGCAGAAGCGGCAGGATACGCCGATGCCCCGCAAGCAAGCTCAAGGCAAGCAAGTTCAAGACAGGCAAGCTCACGACACAATCGCGGCCTTGCGCGAGGAGGCCGCCGATTGCCGCGCCTGCCCGCTGTGGAAAGATGCAACGCAGACCGTGTTCGGCGAGGGACCGCAGAGCGCAACGCTGATGCTGGTCGGCGAGCAGCCCGGCGACAAGGAAGATCTCGCAGGCCACCCCTTCGTCGGACCGGCCGGCCAGATGCTCGATCGCGCGCTGCAGGAAGCGGGCATCGATCGTCGCAAGGTCTATGTCACCAACGCAGTGAAGCACTTCAAATTCGTGCCGCGCGGGAAGATCCGGCTGCACCAGAAGCCGAGCACACCGGAGATCCGCGCCTGCCGCCAGTGGTACGAGCGCGAGCTCGCCACCATCAAGCCGGACCTCGTGATGGCGCTCGGCGCCACCGCCGCGCAGAGTGTGCTCGGCAAGATCACGCCGATCAACAAGAACCGCGGCCATCTGATCGATCACGACGGAACCAAGGTGCTCGTCACCGTGCACCCATCCTATCTGTTGCGGCTGCCGGATGAAAAAGCCAAGGCGCTGGAATATCAGCGCTTTATCGACGACCTGAAAATCGCCGCACATCAGTTGCGCAGATCAGCCGATGCAGCTTGAGTTCCGTAAAACCAGCGGAACCGGAGGAACCACATCGCAACGAGAAATTGTTCTAAACGCAGACAAATACCTACAACCTTTAATTGATCCGTGGTAGGGTAGCATGTTCCGCAGGTATCGGGCGTCATGTTCACGCCATGACGTACCCTGAGGCGGGCGCGCTGCGCGGTTTGCTAGCCCCGATCGTGCGGCGCGCCACCTCATCTCGCAATCCTCCTCCCTCATTCGCGATCCTCCCACTCGCAGGCGCGCGCCGAATTCTCCGGCCGCCAGGCCTGCCGGCCCCGCCGGATGCCGGTGTGGTGTCATCCGCACATTGTCTCGTCCTGCGAAACGCAGGCCGCAGCTTTCCGTCGCGATCGGCGATCCGTTGTTGCTGGAGATTGCCACGAGGCCGCGAAGCCACGTGCGCGCTCAATGCGTTGCACAAATATTCGGCTCGATGTCCACCGCCACGGGAGACCGGCGCATCTCGCGGAGCCGGATTTCAATTGCTTGTCATATGCATCGATCAAAATCGGGCGCATTGGGACAGGAGTTTACCATGAGCGATATGGCGTTACCCGGCTCGATCGAGCCCGCCCTAAAGAGGGGTCCGGACCTCGACAAGGGCTTTCATCCTCTCACCGGGGTTATCTATTTGGGCGTGGTCGCGGCCGCGCTGCTGTTCGTTGCCTACAGCATCTATGCCGATGTCGACGCCACCGGCACGCGCATCACTTCGTTCCTGCCGTATATCCTGCTGTTCGTCGCGCTGCTGATCGCGCTCGGCTTCGAATTCGTCAACGGCTTCCATGACACCGCGAACGCGGTCGCCACCGTGATCTACACCCGCTCGCTGCCGGCGCATGTCGCCGTGGTGTGGTCGGGCATGTTCAACCTGATCGGCGTGCTGCTCTCCAGCGGCGCCGTCGCGTTCGGCATCGTCTCGCTGCTTCCGGTCGAGCTGATCCTGCAGGTCGGCAGCAGTGCCGGCTTTGCCATGGTGTTCGCGCTCTTGATCGCCGCCATCATCTGGAATCTCGGCACCTGGTGGCTCGGCCTGCCGGCCTCGAGCTCGCACACCCTGATCGGTTCGATCATGGGCGTCGGCATCACCAACGCGCTGCTGCGCGGCCGTGACGGCACCTCGGGCGTCGACTGGTCGCAGGCGACCAACATCGCGAAGGCGCTGCTGCTGTCGCCGCTGTTCGGCTTCGCGCTCGCCGCCGGCCTGCTCTACCTCCTCAAAATCGCGCTGCAGCGCGCGACGCCGGCGCTGTTCGGCGAACCGGTCGGCGACCAGCCGCCGCCGTGGTGGATCCGCGGCATCCTGATCCTGACCTGCACGCTGGTCAGCTTCTTCCACGGCTCCAACGACGGTCAGAAGGGCATGGGCCTGATCATGCTGATCCTGATCGGCACCGTGCCGACCGCCTATGCGCTGAACCGCGCAATGCCCTCGAGCCAGATCGAGCTGTTCACGGCGCACTCGACCGCGGCCAGCAAGGTCATCGAAGGCAAGGCTGCCGGTTACAACGTGATCGGCAATCCGCGCCCGGCCGTGACCAACTATGTCGCGCAGCACCAGATCAACGAAGGCACCTTTCCGTCGCTTGCGGTACTGGTGCGCGACATCGGCCAGCAGGTTGCCCAGTATGGATCGCTGGCTAAGTTCCCGGCTGACGCGGTCGGCAACACCCGTAACGACATGTACCTGGCGTCCGAGGCGATCCGTTTCCTGATGAAGGACAAGGAAGCCGAGCTGACCGCTGCCGACATCGCCACGCTGAACCAGTACAAGGGCTCGCTCGATGCCGCGACGAAGTTCATCCCGAGCTGGGTGAAGTTCGCCGTCGCCATCGCGCTCGGCCTCGGCACCATGGTCGGCTGGAAGCGTATCGTCGTCACCGTCGGCGAGAAGATCGGCAAGACCCACCTGACCTACGCGCAGGGCGCCTGCGCCGAGATCACGGCGGCCGCGACGATCGCGGCGGCCGACGGCTACGGCCTGCCGGTCTCGACCACGCACGTGCTGTCGTCAGGCATCGCCGGCACCATGGCCGCCAACGGCTCCGGCCTGCAATGGGCCACGATCCGCAACATCGCGATGGCCTGGGTGCTGACGCTGCCGGCCGCGATGATCATCTCGGGCGTTCTCTACTACGTGTTCTACCACCTGTTCTGACGCCACACGCTTTCGGCGCAGCAACGCGCCGGACAAAAGGCCCGCACTCCGGTGCGGGCCTTTTGCTTTGGACCTGCAGCCCGACTCCTCGCTCAGGCGGCGCAGGCCTTCGCAACCTCGGCCAGCAGGCCGCGCGCCCATTTGTGCAAGCCGGATTTGGCCGTCCTGGCGCCCCAGTACATGTCGATCGAGATCGGCACGCGGAACGGCAGCGCAGCGACATGGAGGCCGCCGCGCATCGCCCGCGCCAGATGATACGGGATGGTCGCGACGAGCCTGGTGCCTGTGATGATGCGCTCCAGACTGTCGTGATTGGGAAGGCTGACCACCGCCTCGATCTCTATCTTCCTCGCCCTCAGCGCCGCGAGATAAAGCGGCTGCCACTCACCGCTGTGGGTGATGAAGACATGCTCGGCCCTGGCATAGGCCGATAGCGCGATCCGGCCGCGCGCGAGCGGATTGGCCGGATCCATCACGCAGACATAGTGGTCGGTGAGGATATGGCGCCGAAAGAAGCTCTCGCCGACGATCCCGACCGGACCGAGCACGATGTCGCACTGGTTCTGCTTGAGATGGACGTCGCCGTGGCCCGCAGCATCGAGCAGGACGAGACGGACCCGCGGCGCGCCGGCACGCAGCCGCGTGCTGAACTGCGGGATCAGGGTCTGGCGTTCGTGATAGTTGCAGGAGATCGTCAAGCTGCCCTGCGCCGTCGCCGGATCGAACTCCGCCGGTGATGCAAGCCCGTCGATCTCGCCGATCATGTCTCGCGCCCAGGCGACCAGCGCAGCGCATCGTTCGGTCGCCGTCACGCCATTGCCGCTGCGAACGAACAGCGGATCATGCAGCGCGCCGCGCAGCCGCTCGACCGCATAGCTGATGGTCGACTGGTTGACGTCGAGCCGCTTGGCGGCGGCGGAGAACGACTGCAGGTCATAGACCAGCACGAGGGTCCGCAGAGTCCCGATGTCGATCGGATCGATCGAGGAATTGGCCGCCACGCTGCACCTCCCTGCAATACTGGCGGCCAGCCTAACACAAGGTCATGGAATATTTCGATGAATCAGATCGATCCCATCGAATTGAGTGATTGCGCGCCCGGCGCTAGCCTTCGCGAAAAGCGCTCCCGGGAGGACCAATGGCCAGCGGCGTACCAATCGTCACCGACATCGCATATCAGGATCTGCTCGACGACCCCTATCCGATCTTCCGCCGCCTGCGCGAGATGGCGCCCGCGGTCTTTGTCGCGCCCGCGAAGCTGACGCTGGTGACGCGCTTCGACGACATCATGCGGATCGAGCGCGATCCGGTGACCTACTCGGCCGACAATCCGGCCTCGCTGGTCAACAAGGTGATGGGGCCGACCTTCATGCGCAAGGACGGCGCCGAGCACGCGATCGGCCGCAAGGCGATCGAGCCCTCGTTCCGCCCGGTCACGATCAAGGAGTATTGGGCACCACAATTCACCGCGATCGCAGAAAAGCTGATCGATGACCTGTCCGCGAACGACGAGGCCGATCTGTTCTCCGCCCTTGCCGCGCCGATGGCCTCGCTCAGCTTGATGGCGATGATCGGCTTTCGCGCGATGCCGTGGCAGACCCTCGCCGAATGGTCGCAGGCGCTGATCGACGGCGCGGGCAATTACGCCGCCGACGCCGAGATCGAGCGCAAGGCGATGCAGGCGAGCGCCGATGTCGATGCCGCGATCGACGCGGTGCTCGACGATCACCGCAGCCAGCCGAATCCTTCGATCCTGTCCTCGATGATCAATGCCGATCCGCCGATGCCGATCGAGGGCATCCGCGCCAACATCAAGGTGATCATCGGCGGCGGCCTGAACGAGCCGCGCGACGCGATCCTGACGCTTGTGCTCGGCCTCCTGGAAAACCCGGCGCAGAAGGACGGCGTGCTGGCGAAGCCCGAGCTGTGGCCGGCCGCGCTCGAGGAAGCGGTGCGCTGGATCTCGCCGATCGGCATGTATCCGCGCCGCGTCACCCGCGACGTCGATCTTTCCGGCATCACGCTGCCGCAAGACCTTCAGATCGGCCTTTGCGTCGGCGCCGCGAACCGCGACGGCAGCCGCTTCGCCGAGCCCGACCGCTTCGACGTGACGCGGCCCAAGCAATCGCATCTGGCATTCGGCGCCGGACCGCATTTCTGCGCCGGCACCTGGGTGTCACGGCTCACCGTCGGCAAGATCGTGGCGCCGATGCTGTTCGCGCGCTTGCGCAATCTGCGCCTCCGCACGGAGGCGCCGCCGGTCGTGCGCGGCTGGGTGTTCCGTGGCCCAGTGGCGCTGCCGGTGCGATGGGACGCGTGAGCCTCACGCCGCCAGTGCGTTCTCGACGATCTTCACGAAATACGACGTGCCGAAGACGATCGCCTCGTCGTTGAAATTGTAGGCAGGGTGATGCAGGCCGGCGCTGTCGCCGTTGCCGCAGAAGATGAAGGCACCGGGCCGCGCTTCCAGCATGTAGGAAAAATCCTCGGCGCCCATCAGCGGCGGCATTTCGTGCACGTTGGATGCGCCCGCGACCTCGCGCGCGATGCGGCTCGCGAATTCGGTCTGCGCCTCATGGTTGACGGTGACCGGGTAGCCGCGCTCATAGGTCAGATCGATCTTGGCGCCGGTCATCTTGGCAACGCCATCCACCACCTCGCGCACGCGCTTCTCGATGAGATCGCGCACCTCGCGAGTCAGTGTGCGCACGGTGCCGCGCAGCTCCGCGGTCTGCGGGATCACGTTGCGGGCGTTGCCGGCGTGGAATTCGCACATCGAGATCACGGCGGAGTCGAGCGGATCGACGGTGCGCGCGACGATCTGCTGCAAGGCGGTGACGAGCTGCGCGCCGACCAGCACGGAATCGATGCATTTATGCGGCCGCGCGGCGTGGCCGCCGAGCCCTTCGATCTTGATGTCGATCGCATCGGTCGCGGCCATGATCGGGCCGGTGCGGATCGCGAATGAGCCGATCGGAATTCCCGGACCGTTGTGCATGCCGTAGACCTGCTCGATGCCGAAGCGGTCCATCAGGCCGTCCTTGATCATCGCGGCGGCACCCGCGCCGCCCTCCTCGGCCGGCTGGAAGATCACGACCGCGTCGCCGGCGAAATTGCGCGTCTCGGCGAGATAGCGCGCCGCCCCCAGCAGCATCGCGGTGTGGCCGTCATGGCCACAGGCGTGCATCTTGCCCGGCGTCTTCGAGGCGTAAGGCAAATTGGTCTGCTCGTGAATCGGCAGCGCATCCATGTCGGCGCGCAGGCCGATCACCTTGACGTCGCCCTTGGCCGGCCCCTTCGTGCCCTTGATGACCCCGACCACGCCGGTCTTGCCGAGCCCGGTCGCGACCTCGTCGCAGCCGAACTCGCGCAACCGGTCGGCGACGAATGATGCGGTGCGGTGAACGTCGTAGAGCAGCTCGGGGTTTTCATGGATGTCGCGGCGCCAGGCCTGGATATCGGGTTGCAGATCGGCGACGCGGTTGACGATGGGCATGAGAGTTCTGGCCTCAGAGGTTGGACGTAAGTCATCTTTAGCATGCAAGAGCCGGTCCACCCAAACAGATGTGGCATGCCGCAGGCTAGGACCCGGCTTTCACAAATCGGGAGGACAAATGTTCCTCGGACGCCGCGCGGAGTGATTATGCGCAGGGCCGCCAGCGCCAAGCCTGATACGAACGCATCCGACCAAAGCCTAATAGTGCGGGACATATCCGGCGCGGATACTACCCCAGGTTTTCCGCACCGAAATCCTCTCGCCTTCCAACAGGGAGCGGCTGCATGACGCCGGATCAGGCGGTGTTGTTTTCCACCATCATCCTGCTGGTGCCGATGGGATATTTCCTGCTGGCGGCGCCGGCGTTCCTGCTTGTGAAGCTCGACGTCCCGCCCGTCACCCGCCTGCTGCGCGGCATGTTCAACGCCTACTTCCTGGTGCTGGCGGTCGCCGGTGCGGTCGGCACGCTCGCCTTTGCCACGGCCGGCCGGTTCGCCGTTGCGCTCGGCATCGCCTTGATCGCAGGGTTCGCGGTGCTGGCGCGGCAATGGTTTCTGCGGCGGCTCGATGCCGAGGCGGACGCGAGAGACGCCGGCGATCCCACCGCCGTGCGGCGGCTGCGCCAGCTGCATTGGGGCGGCATGCTGTGCAACGCGGTGCAGGTGTTCGTTCTGGTCGGCAGCATTCCCTACATGGCACCGCTGCTCTGAACGCAGTTTGCTCGCTCGTCCGGATGCGGTTCCCGGCTGTCCGCTATGCGTCACGTTTCCGATGCGGATCGTATTTCGAGAGGACGTCCCTGAGGTAATCCCGGCTTTTCCATTCCGGAGCGGGCGGCTCATACCCGGGTCGAGGCACGTACAGGTTCGCCGGTACGTCCGCTGAGGCGCCCATCAGGTCCGGAACGTAGCGCGGGCAATTTGGAAAGATCTCGCATTTGACGCGCACGACGACCTTCGCGCCATGATGCAAGGCAAGCGCCTCCGTGCTGTCGTGGATCGTCGCTTTGCCCCGGATGCGCGTGCGAAACGTCTTGCCGTCGAGCCGTACGAACAGCAGCCCGACGTTCGGGTTGCGGTGAATGTTGCCGAGCGTGCGGTACATGTTGTTGCCGTCGTACTCAGGGAATTCAAGCGTATCAGGCCCGGTGATCTTCACGAACCCGGGATCGCCGGAACGCATCGAGCAATCGATGTTATCCTGATAGCTGGTCGCGATGAAAAAGAATCGCGTTTCCTCGATGAGCTTGCGGTCCTGTTCCCAGAACTCGAAGTGGAGGCGATGCTTCTCGAGGCCGTCGGCGACACGACGACCATCGAAGCGGTCCTGCAACTCACGCATTCCGTCGTGGTAGAAAGGGGCGCGGACTGGGTCGGGCACGGCAATCCTCCAGCAAGCTGAGCAATCGATCTGCACGTTGACGTGGCCGCGATTTGGCAGTTCACCCGGCCAGCAAGGCGAAAGACTATTCATTCGGCACGGGCGTGAAAAGCCATCCAGGTCCGGAGCGGGTGAAAAGGCGTCGATGACGGCCGTTCCCTACCCTGATGTCAGCATCTGGCTGCGGATCTCCTGCGCGGTGCGGCGCAGCGGCAGCAGGAATTTCTTGCGCGCGCCGGCTTCGCTCACCGTCCCCGAGATCGTGTTGACGCTGAGCGCGGCGACCACCGCGCCCGCGGGATCGCGCAACGGCACCGCGATGCCGCAGATCGCCGGATCGAGCTCGCCATCGACCCAGGCATAGCCGTCGCTCTCGACCCGCGCGAGCAACTCGCCAAGACGCTCCGGATCGGTGACCGTGCGCGGCGTGACCTGCCTGAAGCCCCCGGTCGCGAGATAAGCCTCGCGGGTGCCAGGCGGCAGCGCCGCGAGCATGACGCGGCCGAGCGAAACCAGATGCGCGGGCAGCCGGCTGCCGACGCCGAGATTGGCCGAGAGGATCCGCCGCGCCGGCAGCCTTAGCGCATAGACGATCTCGTCCTCGTCGAGCACCGCCATCGCGCAGGACTCGCCGATCTCGTTGCGCAGATTTTCCAGCGCGCGCTGCGCATGCCCCCAGTATGGCAGCGCGTTGAGATAGGACAGGCCGAGCCCGAGCGCGCGCGGCCGCAGGCTGAAATAGCGTCCGTCGGAGGCGCAATATTTCAGCGCCACCAGGGTCGCGAGGATACGCCGCGCGGTGGCGCGGTTGAGGCCCGCAGTGTCGGCGGCCTCCGCCAGCGTGTGCCGCCCCGGCGGCTTGCCGAGTGCTTCGATGATCGAGAAGCCGCGCGCAATCGCGCGCACGAAGCCGTCACTCTCTTTGCTCATGGCGGGCGCCTGGCTGGTTCCGTCATCGCGCTCACGACATCGCAGCCGCATGGCTGCCTGCACATGACGCGGCTCTGCGCGCTTGTCAGGGGCTCCCGACCGCGCTAGCGTGAATTCATATAGCGAATGAATTGTTCGCCTGGCGAACTCAATAGCAGGAGGATGCACGATGGCGCAAGCAGAAAGTTCTGCGGCCACCCCGTTCGAAACCGATTTCTGGAAAGACGCGAAGCTGCGCAAGGTGTGGGACGACATCGTCCCCGGCGAGCCGCGCAAGACGCTGCCCTACAAGCTCACCCAGGAAGCGATCGCGCTGTACTGCCGTGCGGTCGGAGAGACCAATCCGCTCTATCTGGACGAAGCCGCCGCGAAGGCCGGGCCCTATGGCGGGTTGATCGCGCCGCCCGCGATCCATATCCTGCTGATGTTCGCCTGCACGCCGGCCGACGACTGGATGCGCTCGCCGGGCACCGTCAATGCCGGACAGTCCTGGAGCTACAACATCCCGGCCCGCCCCGGCGACACCATTACCCTGCAGGCGCGCGCGCTCGACAAGTTCATCAAGCGCGAGCGGCTGTTCGTGGTGCACGACAACGTCTTCTTCAACCAGCATGGCGACGTGATCTGCTCGGGTCGCGGCCAGACCATCCGTCCGATGTAAGGAGGATCACCATGACCACAGCGAATTTCGAATCTCTCAAGGCCGGCGACACCATCGACGGCCCGGCATTCGCGGTTTCGCGCGAATCGATCCGCCTGTTCTGCGATGCGTCGCTCGACTACAACCCGCTGCATCTCGACGACAACTACATGAAGGGCGATTTCGGCAAGACCAATTTCGGCGGCATCATCATGCACGGCATGAACAATTTCGGCCTGATCTCGCGCATGCTGACCGACTGGGCGCTTCCCGCAGGCGCGATCCATCGCAGGCTCGAGACGCGCTGGCTGAAGCCGGTGAAGCCCGGCGACACCATCTGCCCGGCCGGCACCATCAAGGCCAAGCAGGTCACCACAAGATCGCGCTGGGTGCTGGTCGACGTCGCCGTGCAGAACCAGCGCGGCGAGACGGTCGCGGCCGGCGAAGCGATGCTGGAGTTTCCGCCGAGCGCGAAGGCGAACTAGCCACGCGCACTCGATCGGGGCAACGGGCTCCGCCTCGCCCCGCGTGCGGGGAGAGGCCGGAATGCATCGCTAGATGCATTCCGGGTGAAGGGGAGTCTCCGCAAATCCAACTGTCACCGTGCATGTGGAGGCAGCCCCTCACCCCAACCCTCTAAGAGCGAGCTTCGCTCGTCTCGACCCCGTAAGAACGGGGCGAGGGAGCCTACCGCCGTCGCGGCAATAACGAACATCAAATAATCATTCGAGGAGACTTTCATGCAGGATGCGGCTCATTCGCGGCTCTATGGACGGATCGCCTGGCGCCTGATCCCGTTCCTGCTGGCGTGCTACACGGTTGCGATCATCGATCGCTTCAACATCGGCTTTGCCAAGCTGCAGTTCCTGCACGACCTCAAGATCGACGACGCGGTGTTCGGGCTTGCCGCCGGCATCTTCTCGGTCGGCTATGTCGCGCTCGAAGTGCCGAGCAACCTCCTGCTGGTCAAGGTCGGCGTCCGCAAGACGCTGCTGCGGATCATGGTGCTGTGGGGCGTCGTCACCATACTGCTCGCGCTGGTGCAGAACCAGTATCACCTCTATCTGCTGCGCTTCCTGCTCGGCGCCGCCGAAGGCGGTTTCTTCCCGGGCATTTTGTACTATCTGACGCTGTGGTTCCCGGACCGTGTGCGCGGCCGCATGACGAGCTTGTTCGTGATGGCGGTGCCGCTCGGCGGCGTCATCGCGGGTCCGTTGTCGGGCCTGATCATGGATCACATGCAGGGCGTCCACGGCCTGCATGGCTGGCAGTGGCTGTTCATCCTTGAAGGCGGTCCGGCCGTGCTGCTCGGCATCGTCGCCTATTTCTACCTCGCCGACGGACCGCAGGTCGCGAGTTGGCTGAGCGCCGACGAGCGACGGCAGGTCGCAAGCGACCTCGCCCGCGACCGCGCCGCCGTTCCCGGCACCACGCGGAGCTTCGCGGCGGCGCTGCGCGAGCCGCGCGTCTATCTGCTCTCCTTCATCTACTTCGCGTTCTTCTGCTCGCTCAACACCATCCTGCTGTGGACGCCGACGCTGCTGAAACGCGTCGGCGTGGCGACCACTACCGAGATCGGCTGGCTGAGCGGCGCGATCTCGGTTGCGTCCGCCATCGGCATGGTGGCGATCGGCTACAGCTCCGACCGCACACGGGAACGGCGCTGGCACGTGGTCTGCTGCGGCCTCGTCGCAGCGGCCTGCCTCATCGCCTTGCAGGCCGCGCAAGGCAGCGTCCTCTTGACCGTGACGCTGCTTGCCGTCGCCTCGATCGGCATCTTCGCGATCCTGTCGCTGTTCTGGACGATTCCGAACGCGATGCTGGAGGGTAGCGCCGCGGCCGGCGGCATCGCGCTGATCAGCGCGATCGGCTCGTTCGGCGGCGCGGTCTGCCCTGCCCTGATCGGCTGGATGAATGTCGCAACCGGGAGCATCTACGCACCGCTCGCCCTGGTCGGCACCGTGCTCGGCATCGGCATGCTGACGCTGATCGTCTGCGTTCCCCGCGCGAGACATGAGGTCACACTGGCCGAACCGAGCCGCCCCTGATCTTCCAGCGCACGCCCGGCACCCACTGCCGGGCTTGTGTCGGCCCGCTGCGTCTGACTAATAAGAGCCCAACAAAAGACGCTTGCCGGGAACGAGGACATGCCGCGAAGGCTCGAGGGTGATTTCGACTACATTATCGTCGGCGCAGGCACGGCGGGCTGCATCATGGCCAACCGCCTGTCGGCCGATCCGAAGAAGCGCGTGCTGCTGCTGGAAGCCGGCGGCAAGGACAACTGGATCTGGTTTCATATTCCGGTCGGCTACCTGTTCGCGATCGGCAATCCGCGCTCGGACTGGATGTTCAAGACCGAGGCCGAGCCGGGCCTCAACGGCCGGGTGCTCGCCTACCCGCGCGGCAAGGTGATCGGCGGCTCCTCCGCCATCAACGCCATGATCTCGATGCGCGGCCAGGCCGCGGATTACGACCATTGGCGGCAGCTCGGCCTCACCGGCTGGAGCTACAGCGACGTGCTGCCGGCGTTCAAGCGGCTCGAGGATCATTTCCTCGGTGAAAGCGAGCATCACGGTGTCGGCGGCGGCTGGCGCATCGAGGCGCCGCGGCTGTCGTGGCAGATCCTCGACGCGGTCGGCGATGCCGCCGAGGAGATGGGCGTCAAGCGCATCGCGGATTTCAACACCGGCGACAATGAGGGCACCAGCTACTTCCACGTCAACCAGAAGCGCGGCCGGCGCTGGTCGTCGGCGCGTGGCTTCCTCAAGCCGGTGCTGAACCGCAGCAATCTGCGGCTCGAGACCGACGTGCTGGTCGACCGCCTGATCGTCGAGAGCGGCCGCGCCGCCGGCGTGCTGTTCCGGCAGGGCAATGAGGTGGTCGAGGCCCGCGCCAGGGGCGAAGTGATCCTCTGCGCCGGCTCGATCGGAACCACGCAGGTGCTGCAGCGCTCCGGCATCGGTCCGTCCGAATGGCTGTCGCCGCTCGGCATCGACATCGTGCTCGACGTGCAGGGCATCGGCCATAATCTGCAGGACCATCTGCAGCAGCGCGCGATCTACAAGGTGTTCGGCGTGCGCACGCTGAACGAGACCTATTACAATCTGGTTCGCCGCGGCCTGATGGGCCTCGACTACGCGTTCCGCCGCCGCGGACCCCTGACCATGGCGCCGTCGCAGCTCGGCATCTTCACGCGCTCGGACGCGACGCGCTCGCGCGCCAACATCCAGTTCCACGTGCAGCCGCTGTCGCTCGACAAGTTCGGCGATCCCCTGCACCGCTTCCCCGCGATCACGGTGAGTGCCTGCAACCTGCAGCCGAGCTCGCGCGGCACGGTGCGGATCCGCTCGACCGCGCCCGACGACAAGCCGTCGATCGCGCCGAATTATCTGTCGACCGACGACGATCGCCAGGTCGCGGCCGACGCAATCCGCACCACGCGCAAACTGATGAAGCAGAAGGCGCTGGAGAAATATCATCCCGAGGAATTCCTGCCCGGCCCCTCGGTCGGCGACGACGATGCCTCGCTCGCCAAGGCTGCCGGCGACATCGGCACCACGATCTTCCACCCCGTCGGCACCGCGAAGATGGGAACGGCCAACGATCCGATGGCCGTAGTCGACGAGCGGCTGCGCTTCTACGGCCTGCACGGCCTGCGCATCGCGGATGCCTCCGTGATGCCGACCATCACGTCGGGCAACACCAACACGCCGACGGCGATGATCGCCGAGAAGGCCGCAGCGATGATCCTGCAGGATGCACGATAGAACGACGATGAACGCCCCGAAGCGCTTTCTGGTCGGCGATGCCGGCGCACAGGTTGCGGTGGCGCAATGGGGCGAGCCGGCCTCGGACAAGCCGCCGGCGCTGCTGCTGCACGGCACAGGCTTCGTCGCGGAGGTGTGGACCGAGGTCGCAGAGGCGCTGGCGGTCGATTACACGGTCTACGCGCTCGACCGTCGCGGCCATGGCCTGAGCCACAAGCCGCCGGCCGATCGCTATCACTTCCAGGATTTTGCCGAAGACGTCCGCATGGTGGTGGAGCGCCTCGACCTCCATGACATCTACGGCATCGGTCACAGTGCCGGCGCAACCGACCTGCTGCTCGCAGCCAGACTGATGCCCGGTCGCTTCGCGCGCCTGCATGTCACGGAGCCGACCGCGATGGATCCGCGCGCGCCGCGCGCCGGCGGCCTCAGCGACATCGCGCGCGGATCCGTGCAAGGTGTGCTGCGCCGCCGGGCCGAGTTCGACAGCGCCGACGACCTGTTCCAGCGGCTGCGCGCCGCACAGGCCTTCGCGCCATGGACCGAACGGTCGCTGCGGGCCTATGTCCATCACGGCTTTGCCCGGCTCGACGACGGCCGCGTGCGGCTGCTTTGCACGCCGGAAATCGAGTCGGCCCTGCTCGGGCCGATCTTCCAGGCCATGGAGCAGATCTACACCGGCGACGCCCGCGGCAATCCGTTCCCGTGGTTCTCCGACATTGCCTGCCCGGTCTGCATCGCGACCGCTGAGCAGTCACGGCCGATCTATAAGGAGATGGCAGGCCGCGCCGCGGCACTGATCCCGCATGCGAGCCGATGGACCTTCGACGGCGCCGGCCATTGCGTTGCGCAGGAAGCGCCGGAGCTGATGGTGGCAGCGCTCATGACGTTTGCCGCGCGTACGCGTTAAGGCGCGAGCGTATCAATGCGTTGCGCCTAGCCGTAGTGATCAAGTTCGCTCAGGGCAATTCGGACCTCTCGCGCGAAATCCACCAACGACACGATGAAAGCCACGACGGCAACAATGAAGAGAATGGCAACGCCCCGCTCGTGCTGGATGTGAAGGAACGCACTCACAAAGCCGACGACGATGACAACGCTGATCGAGATGCTTCCCATGATGGACCAGAAGATCGCGCGATTGATCATGGTGGCGCGCCGAGCAAGACGCGGTATGTCTGCCTTGAGCCGGCATCTCGCCTGATCCTGATCAGAAATCTGGTTCAGGTAAATCGATCTGTCGATGATCCGGTTGAGGCGGGAAATCAGCACCGCGATAAAAGCCGCCAATGCACCGAGCAGAAATGCGGGCGCAGCCGCTTGAGAAATCACTTGAGAGAGCTGACTGACCGATGGCGTATCCGGCAACATCGACTCGACCTTCGGGTTAGCGCGGCCGAACCAATCAGCCGGACATTGGCAACCTGGACCCTGCAGCCTGGCCATCACGACTCCGAAGCATCGAACCGGCAGCGGCGACGATTGTCCAGCCGGCGTCCGAACGGCCGGCATCGACGGCCGCGAGTGCGGCGCATCGTGGCGTGATCTTGGCACAATTGAAGGCACGCACAACACTGCTATTTTGTGACGATCCGTCGGGTCGGCGTCACGGTGCTGGTCGGCGCCATCGGAGAGATCGAGAACGTCAACCAGGAATTCCAGCCGGCCGGGCGATTCTCTGCTGCAAATTCTCCATACCCTTTGAGATTCAGATAACCCTGCATGTCGCCCACGGGAAACAGGAAGCCGATCTGCGGACCAACGCCCAGCACGCGGGACCGAAAGCCCCCCAGGACAGGGTGCTGGCCGAAATCATCGGTGACCTGCTGATAGGCATATCCAACCAGGCCAACGAAAACCTGCTTTGACAGAAACTGGGAGGCGCCCCAATCCAGATGGAAGTCGATGCCGTTCTGATACTGCGTATCCTGATTCTTGAAATTGTAGGTGAAGCCCCCGACTGCAGAAAATTCATGGCCCGCCTGCGGGTTGAAGTAGGTGTAGCCGCCGCCTGCATCGATGGCGGCGTGACCGATGCCGAGATTGGCGAGGCTGCTCGGACTGTATGCTCCGACCGGAACGTCTCCCGTTACATAGGTCATCAAATTGTGCACGCCGGCGTTCCACTTCAGCGTCGCCTGCGGGTAGAGGTCACCTACCGATGTGATTGAATCGCCGAAGCTGCCGGTGCGCGTTGTCGCCAGCGGACCGACGGCCGCCGTAAGTGTCCCCGCAAGATCTGCGCTGGACCGCCCAAACAGTCCGGTCACGCCGATGGCAAGCTGGCCACCCAGCACCGGCGTCGCGAACGTATAAGTGGGATTGAGAAGGATGAGATCCGCCTGTGCGTTCAGATGCAGGTTTAGATCGACGTTTGCCGCGGCAGGAATTCTGCCGACGTGGATTTCCCTGGCGGCCGCGGCATTGCCGAATGCACTGACACTGGTGTGATAGTAGACCTCCGCCATCGACCAGCCGGGGACCTGCGGGGTCGCAGCGAGACTGCCGAAGCGGCCGGGAAGCCAATATGAAACGCCGCCCTCGTCGGCACGGGCGGCTTCAGGCGAGAATGACGCCATGACCATTGTCATGGCGATGCCGACATCCCTGAGTGTCTTACTTCGCCTGTTTGGTTGCCGCCTCTTCGAAAGATCACGAAGCCGCATGTCACCCACCCCACCGTTGGCGCATCGCAGAACGATCTGTACGGCTCGCTCGAGTGTTCGATTCGCGACCGCAAATTGAAGCACATTGATTCATGCCGGCCCCAGCGGGGCCGGCATGAATCCAGGTTCTCAAGCCCCGACCTTCCTGGCGGCAGGAACCGTCCAGGTGCCGTTGATGATCGATGGGTCGGTTTCCTGCGGCCAATACATGCGCAGCATGAGTATGAAATCTCCCTCGGGCGCAGGAAGCCAGTTGGATTCCTTGTCCTTGCCGGGCGAGTCCTTCTGAATGTAGAGATCGGTCGAGCCGTCCGGATTTTCCTTCAGATTTTCCCGCGCACTGATCGAATATCGGTTGAGCGGATTGTTCACGAAGAAGTAGCCGCTGTCGTACATCGTGAGCGACCAGAATCCCTCGGCCGGAGGAAGGTGGCCTTTGGGAAACCGCATGACGTACTTGTTCGCACCATTGTACTTGCGGTCATCCACATCCTTTTGCGAGGTCGGGTAGACCGCATCCTGCGGGCGGTTGGCGCCAAGCCCGATCGCGGTCACCAGGGCCCGCATCAGATAGTCGGTACCGTAGATGCCGGTTTTCGTCGTGAACGCAAAGCCGTTCTCGTCCTTGACGGCCTTGTTGACCTTGAACTGAAGCATGATCCTGTCGAACGACACCTCCGGGACGCGCTTCAGGAAGTCCGCCTTCAGCTTGGTCTCGTCAAAGTCGCGCCCGGGTACGATGCCGATGCGGGCAAATTTGGCGAGTTGGGCCGCGTCCGCCGCGTATGGCGGGTTGGTTTTCATGAGCTCGCAGAGCAGCTTGAAATACGACACCGCGTCCATGCGATTGACCTGTTCGCGGACAGCCGTCTTCATGTCGATCGACGGATCGACCTTTCCCGGAGGTGGCGTGTACGGCTTGCCATAAGCACTGAGCGGAACGAGCTTGCACTCGTCCTGCAGCTTGTGGACGGCTGCATAGTCCTCCGGCGTTCCGGTGCAATAGATGCGGCCGAGCAGCCACACGAGGTTGGTAGGTGATTTGTACTCCCTCACGCCATCCGGCAGCGTGCCCTTCCAGCCGGGCCCGGTGATGGCATAGGTTTGTGCTCCGGTGCCGGTGGTACGCTTCCCCGGCACCTGGAATACCGTTGTCCAGCCATCCAGCATGGGCATCAGGAAATAGCGCCCCTTCATGTCCGGGATGCTGAGGACCCACGGTTCCTTCCCGACGTCGAAGAAGGACGTGGTGTAGAGCGTGTCCGCGTTGGGTGCGGTGACATCCCGGAACGACGCGTCCGGATATTGGCGCAGCTTGATGATATGGCCCATCGGCCCTCGCGTGCCCACGGGCTCCGCGACGTTGGTGATGATCCTCCGCGTCATCTCCATCGTCACCAACGGATAGCCGAATATGTAGGCGTCGCTCGCGAGCCAGAAGTCCTCCAAGCCCTGACCGACACCCAGGAAAGCTCCCTCCTCGGCGACGGCTGGTCGACCTATCGCCGCTCCGGTGAGCAGACCCATTCCGCCAAGCGCAAGATTGCGACGAGTGATCTCCATTGTTCTCTCCTTGTGTACAAATCGAATGGTCTTCAAAGAATCGTCTGGCTGCCTCGACTGTCGGCCTGCCGTGAAGGGCGTCCGATCCTCCGGTCAGGGCTGCATCCTGATCCCGAGCGCCGCTCTCATATCCTTGAAGACCACTGCGATGGCTTCGATGATGAGCTGGTCAGGATGAGCCTTGCAATGTTGGATCACTTCGTGCTCGGCCTCACGGGACTTCTTGATGTCGAGGTAGTGCTTGCGCGCGAGGCCGTTGTACCAACCGCTGTACCAGGCAGTGAGAAGATCGGCGTCTCCCTGCCACGTTCCGGCGAGTTGCGCGCATGTCAGCTTCTGAACATCCAGATAGCCTTCGGCGTTGGCATAAGCGCTCAGGTCCGTCTGCGCATGCGCCGACTGAATGCTGGCGACGATCAACGATGCTGCAATCATGGCGGTTCGTCCCATGATCCCCCTCCTGTGAGCTCGCGTGTTCGGCTTAGATTGGGCCGACCTTCCCTGTCGGCCGAGCGGCTGTGACGCGACGGTCGCGTTGCTCAGTAACAAGGCGGATACGGATAGTATCCGCACCGCGGGGCGTAATAGGGATAGGCTGCCGCAGCTCCAAGGGCGGCCGCACCCGCGACTGCAGCGCCGCGGTAGTAAGCACCTCGCCAGGCGGTGCGGCGAGCAACGCCGGCAAAAGACAGCGGCGTGAATGGACGACCGATGATGTCGATAAAGATCGACGCCGGTCCATCAGCCCCCGCAAGGTCACCTTCGAGCATATCGACATCGAAAGTCAGCCTGTCGCCTTCGAGCTTGGGCGATTTCAGGACGACGACGGCGTCGGCTACCGATGATCCGTCTTTCCTGAACCCGGACACGGTGGCGTTTGGAGGATCTTTCGCGAAATTGTCACTGCCATTGCCCCAATCCTCGACAATTCGCGACGTAAGATCGTGACCAGCCGCCCTCACGGGCCGATCGGCGAACACGATCGCATTCGGTGAAACCCCCGTCAGCACAAGCTTCCCGTCCTTCAAGCTCGCACCCCGCGAGTTGAGGACGAAGAGCGATGGCACGACTTCCGGCTTTGCCTGACCTATCGACTTCTCAAGCGGTACATGTGGTTTGCTCTCGGGTGCAGACTGGGAAAGCACCTTATGGGGAGCGGCAATCAATCCGGCGACACAAAATACGAACAGAGCTGAGCGAAGGATCATGTTTGTTATTCCTTTGGAAAGCGCAATTTCGGCAATCAGCTTCGCTAAGCATTTCGCGCCAATTCAAATCGCGCGTCTTGCCATTTCGCGCCAATGATCGGAATTGTCATTGCCGAGCGGCGTGAGACCTCTTGCGATGGCTCGCTCGGCTCTGCCTATCGGCAAGTTGCCTGTAGATGATGGGCTGAATTTTCATCACACGCACGAAAGTACGGCTGAAGCTGCTAGGGTTGCTGTAGCCGACGAATTTCGCGATTTCCGACAGTGGCTTGCCTGAGTCCACGAGCAAGCGACAAGCGATGTTCAAGCGAACTTCCGCAAGCATTTCGCTGTGGCTGGTGCCCATGCGACCAAGGTGACGCTGTAGCGTGCGCGAGCTGAACTTGAGAGCGCGAGCGGTGCTATCAAGGGTTGCGTCACCGTGTCGCAGCGACGCGACAATGACTGCGCGGACCACCTGGGCTGAAGGCAATCGGACAGCTCTCATCGGTTGGGCTGAGGCGTGAAGCCCGTGCTCCTGCAAAGAAACGACGCTCCAAGTTAAAGCAGTTTAGGGCATCGATCTGGCCATCAGCCGCCAAAACTTTCGCCAAGCGGAATCGTCGAACGTGTTATTGCACCTGATTGCTCGATAAAGACAACCCAAGAGAGTTCCGGCCTGCTAAGCTGCGATCGCGGCAAAACTTCTTGGGCAGGTAGTAATGACCGTCATTCCGTTGACCCGTTGTCAATTTTTGATTCCATTCGCTGAGCTTCATTCTGAAATAGGCGGCCCTACGGCGGCACTTCTCGCCAGATTTCAACTCCCGACGTCCTTTGAAGAAAAAGCGGAGCATTACGTGCCTTTGTTGCCGGCGGTTCGGTTCGCGACGGCCGCTCAGCAAAAGCAGGGCCTGTCGGAAATTGCCTTTCGCGCAGCCCAACGACTTTCGTTTGAACATTTGAGCGAAACCATGCGGGCGCGGGTGCGCCATGCGCCAACCCTATTGGTTGCCCTGCAGCAAATATGCCGGTGGGCGCCGTGCGAAGATACGATCCTTCAACTATGGCTCGAGCCAAGCGGCGAGAGTTTGAAGATTTGCAGCAAGCTTATTGGAACGGAGGGCATTTCTCATCTTGAGATATCCCAGTGGCTTCAGAACATATTCGTCCTGCACATCGTCCGTCAGTTCGCCGGGATGAGTTGGTCTCCGAGAGTGATTGCGTTTGAAGCGATCTATACGCCGAGCCCAGAGGTCCAGTCGCATTGGCCGAACACGCGCTTCATGTCGGGTCAAAAGGCCTCATGGATCGAAGTGCCGGTCGAACTCCTCAGCCTTGCAAATCCCGCAAATGACGTTCGGTCAACGCTGTCCGATCACGCGCCGCAGTCATTCGGAAAGGACGTCGTCAGCGCACTGAAGCTGAGCTTGCCCTCCTACCTGGATCAAGGAGGCCTCACGATCATGCAGGCCGCCGAGATGATGGGAGTGAGCAGCAGGAGTCTGCAGCGGAGGCTTTCGCTTGCTGGTCTGACATATTCGGGTCTGCTCGAGCAGGCGCGCTTCAACAATGCGGCCAAGCTTCTGGGCGGCACCGAAATCAAGATCATCGACGTTGCATTCTCGTCGGGCTATGCCGACCCTGCCCACTTCACGCGGGCTTTCCGCCGGATTTCCGGCTGCACCCCGCGGGAGTTTCGGGAGAGGTCGAGGAACGGACAAGCCACGATCGATCGGCCTGCCGCCCGACCCAATGGCAATCGCGTCTAGGGAAGGTTTTCGCCTTGAACGCGGCGCAACGTAAAAGCACAGGGCTCCCGGCTCCCGGATCGATCTTGAGCGCTGCATTGTGCGCGAGCCTTGTCGTCGTCCCGGTTGCGAAGGCCTTTGCCGCAAATGATGACGGCGTTGCCAGTGCTTCAGTGCCGACGATCTATCTCGACCTCAGGACGATCTACGCACAGGTACCGGCAGGATCGCTCGCGTTCGGCTTTGGACGTTCAACGCTGTTCAATACGCAGACGCTTGCGGCATCGGGCGGCGCGGCACTTCCGGCGGGCCTGCCAGCAGCGAAATCCCTCAACATGGATTTTCCGCTAACGGTCGATGTCACCGAAAGCGTCTCGCTCTATGCCGGCGTCTCCGGCAGTTCGACGAACTTCGGAAGCGCCAGCTTTTCGTCCTTTCAAATCACGAGCTGGAACATCGGCTTCCAGGCCGACCTTTATGAGCAGAACGGCGGGACCTTTCCTACCGTGACGCTGCAATCGACCGTCACACAGTCGATTCCCAATGGTCCGCTGGGTACAACCTCGTTCAACAACATTCTCGAATTTGACTATGCGCTCGATTCCGATGAGACCAGAGGCTTCCTCAGCGGTTTCCAATACACGCGAACCGACGTCGATGGTGCGCTGGGAAGGGTCAACCCGAACACGATTGCCTATGTTGGTGGCTACTATCAATGGCCGAACAATTGGAAGTTTACCGGCCGCGTGGGCTTGCAATCCTTCGAAGGCGCGCAGCTTCTGAACCTCGCGTCGATTCAGCCCTTTGCACAACCGATCGTGCGGCTCGATCTCGACCGCATGGATGATAATGACAACCGACTGTTTGGCATCACAGCCGAAATCATGTGGGTGCCGAACCCCGCCTATCAACTGACGTTCAGAACGCCTCTGTATGCCGTCAAGAACTAGCCGGCGCACGAGCAAGCAAGCACCGAGACTATCCGACGCGGGTGCGAGCGACCCGCTCCCGGCCGTGCTGCGACGACGGGTAGATCTACCCCGGGTCAGCTTGACTGTGTCCTCTGCGGCCATCACCGGGTCAGCCATCGGCCCGCCAGGATGCGGCACCAATCGGTGCAGTGACACGGCCAAGCAGTCATGGCGTCGGCCGTCACCTCGAAAACCGAAGCGCGCCGGTGGCAACCGATCGTCCGGCTATCGCTGATCGTCGAACGGCTTGATCGAGTGGGCCGGCGCGCGCGCCGGCTGGATCGTCAGCCGATAGGCGATCAGGTTGGTGCCATCGAATGCCTCGAGCAAGTAGTCGCAAACGGGACAGTGATACTCACCCTTGGCGCCAGGTTCGGACCATAGCTCCAACCGCCGGAAACCTGCGCCACAGCACGCGCACGTTACATCCGCTTTCCGCACGTGGATCCTCTTGGCAGGGTTCCGCAGGACGTAAAAACACCAGGTGAACTCGGCAAAGAAACGATGGCTGTCGGCTGACTGAGGCGAAAGCAAATGTCATGGAACTCAGGTTCGCATTCTAGGCAAGATGCTTCGGCAGCAAAGTGCAGATTGTGCCTGGAGTGATTGATGACAGCTGCCTGACCTTGTCGAACGCGCGCCCTGCTGCATTCCGTTGATCTACGTCAAGCTCGCGCGCCGAAATTGTCGCAGCTTCACGGCTCGCAAAATCGTCCGTGAGGGAGGACACGCCATGCTTCGTTGTATCCTCGCCGCTCTGGCGGCTCTGGTTCTCGTTGCAGTCTGCCTGATTCCTGATGACGCCTATGCCCGCCGTGGAGGAGGCGGCGGCTTCCGCGGTGGCGGAGGCGGTTTTCACGGCGGCGGAATGCGCGGCGGTGGCATGCATGTAGGTGGTGGAAGGGTTCATGGTGGAGGATATCGCGTTGCCGGCCGTCCAGGTGGCCGACCGATTGCAGGGCGTCCGGGCTATCCCGGTCGACCGATTGCGGGGCGCCCTGGCCGCCCGGTCGCCGGCTATCCCGGCTACGGCAGAGGCTACTATCGGCCGGGCTGGGGCTATGGTGCTGCTGCCGTCGGCGCAGCGGCCGCGGCCGGCGCGTATGGCGCCTATGGCTACTATGGCAACCAAGGCTGCTACTACAATGAATACGGGCAAATGATCTGCCCGCAGAACCAGTATCAGTATTGATCCGGCTGAGCAGCAGTCGATGGACATGCGGTTGCACCGCACGGGCTCGCTGTCGAGCTTCGGTCAGGCATCGGCATGTCCATGTTGAATGGATCGACCGCAAAGGAACGCCACGATGGCCATCGTGGCGGTCCCTTGAATTTGCATTCCCGAGGAGACGACTAGATGGAGTACGACGCCTTCACCGACGCGAGCCTCAAGATGATGTACGAGGCTGTTCGCGGCGCGCTCGAAGCCGACGATGAGTTCGCGGCAAACGGTGAAGAGCCAAAATTCCGGGTCCGGTCGACGGCCGAATGGAAGCGGCATGCCAGCAATCTTGAGGCCGAGATTCTGAAACGGGGGCTCCAGATCGACATCATCGACTGGACGAAGGGCCAGGACGAGCTGTCGCTCTAGAGCCGTTTCGAGCCCGCGCGAACGCGGGCTCGAACGCCGGCAACTTTGCCACTCTCCGATCATCGTGCCGCGGCGACCCGTCCTGCGCATGGTCGTGAACGCTCGCGACGAGGAATAGCGCGCAGCGCCCTCGTCCGGGTCGGTGCCGGCACGATCACGCTCGCTGTGGTCAAACCGGGCCGTGCGATCCCGGTGGCACCATGTACAGGGTCATGGCGAAAATCACATAGATGAGCACGAGCAAGGCGCCGATAAACCATGCCGACCGTCCGCTGTTGGTGATGAAGCAGGACGTCACGGAGGCGATCATGACCATCGTCACGGCCCCCGGCCAGAACTGCAAATCCATCGGCTTCGGACCGACGACGTAGCTCAGAAGCACCAGTGCCGGCGCGACAAACAAGGCGATTTGAGACGCGCTGCCGAGCGCGATGCTAACGCTCATGTCGAGACGGTTCTTGCGCGCCGCAGAAAACGCGACCGCCATTTCTGCCGCGGCGCCGACCAGCGCGACGATGATGAAACCGACGAACGCCGGGCTCAATCCCAGCGTCTCGCCCGCCTTCTGCACCGAGCTCACGAATATTTCGCTGACCAGTGCGACCAGCACCGTGACCACGAGAAGGGTGCCTATTGCAAGTCCGATCGGCCAGCCGGCGCCGCCGGTTTCGCCATGCTCCTCGCTTGCAAACAGCTCCTTGTGTGTCTTGAGCGAGAACAGCAAGCCGAGTCCATAGACACATATCAGCAGCACAGCGAGGCCCGTACTGAGAGCCAACGCCATCGCTTCGCCGCGCGCCGGATCGAGGTCGGCAACAGCCGATGGCGCAAGCAACGCAATCGTGGCCATCAGCAGCAGCGCTGCGTACATCCTTCCGCCGGCCCGATTATATTCCTGAACGTGATGGCGGAGCCCACCGAGCAGGAATGATGCGCCGAGCATGAAGAGTGAATTGGTGACGATGGCACCAGCGATCGATGCCTTGACCAGCATGTACTCTCCGGCATGCAGCGCCGCGATCGCGATGATCAGCTCGGTCAGATTGCCCAGAGTTGCGTTGAGCAGGCCTCCGACTGCGTCGCCGGTCTTCTCTGCGACGCTCTCCGTCGCATGGCTGAGAAGGGCGGCCAACGGCACGATGGCCAGAACAGCGAGCACAAACAGGGTGGTGTGTGCGGAGGGAGCTGCTGTCTCGACCGCCAGCACGATCGGCACGAAGACCAGCATCCAGAGCAGTGGATTATGTCGAATTTCCTTGAGCAGAAGGTGCATGGTACCGCCCGGTCGAAACGAGGTCGAAAGCAGTTTCTGAACACCGCAGGCAGCGTAACCTTGATCTAGCTCAACAATCCGGCGCAACCGTCGCGCCAGTCACGGCCTGAGCCTTTCCCGAACGGTCAGAAGCGCGTCCATATTTGCCGGCTCCCTCCCCCTTTTGACCTAGATCAACCCGTGGCCGACCAGATTGCGGTTGTTCTCGCGGACATCCTTGATGAGCAGCTCAGGAGCTTACAATGACGAGGAACGCAGCTGTCGCAGCGATTGCATTTTTGGTGACGACCTCGTCTCTCGCTTTCGCAGCAGAGACGTCCACGACGGTCGGAGCTGCGCAACCCAGCGCCACCGACCTGAAGAGCCTGACGGACATGCGTGTCGGCATCGTCAAGGCCGCTTTGCAGCTGACACCCGATCAGGAGAAATACTGGCCGGCCATCGAGGATGCCATCCGTGCGCGAGCGAAAAACCGGCAGGCTCGGTTGGAGCGGATTGCCGAACTTCAGGGGAACGGACCGATGGAGGTCCTTGGTGGAAGCAATCCGGTCGAGATGATGCAACGAAGGGCAGACCGGCTGATTCAGCGCGGGACCGATCTCAAGAAGCTCTCCGATGCCTGGGAGCCGCTCTACAAGACATTGAGCGATGATCAGAAGCGAAGGATGGCATTCGTGTCGTTCGCCGTCATGCGCGGCGTGCGAAACGCGATCGAGCAGCGTGGCGGTCCGGACGACGAGGACGAATAAGGCCAACCGGACCGAACGCGAACAGCCCCTTGCAGGTTTGTGCGTGAAATGATTGGACGCTCGAAAGGGCGAGCGTCGCGCGTACCCGCCAAACGAAAACGCCGTACTGCAACCGTCCATCTATGTTGCGGGCGATTCCATGTTGCGGCGTGCATAGCTGCTTCGCCGGAAAGCACCGCGTTCATCAACCCGGTCATTCCGGCGGCGGAAAGCGGTCGAAGGTCGGCAGCTCATGCGCATCCTCCATCCAGCGCAGCCGCTCCGCGACCTGGATATGCATCGTGGCCGGCACCCGATCGGGGTCGTCATAGGTGCCGCTCTGGATGTCGATGAACCCGGGCAGCATGTTGCCATTGGTATAGAAAAGTCCGCTGCCGCAGTTCGCGCAGAAATGCCGCCGGCCATGCTCCGAGGATCGGTAGATCCTGGGCTGCCCCTTGGTCACCTTGACCATGCCCTCGGCAACCATCACCCAGCCGACCATCGGCGCGCCGGCGTGGCGCCGGCAATCGGTGCAGTGACACAGCGCATGGACGACCGGTTCGCCGGTCACCTCGTAACGGATCTCGCCGCAGTGACAGCCGCCGGTGACGTCAGCCATGTTTTCCTCCGCTCGATCAGTGGTTTGCCGGGTCGATAACGCTGCGAGCAGCAATGCTTCAATTGCGCATCTTGCCCTTGCGTCGAGCTGTCGCGCCGTCCCCTGCGCCCCCGATCATGCGGGCCTCACGAAATCGTCATCCCTGCCCTCGGCCCCGCCAAAGCTCCGGGAATAAAGCCCCGGCCCCGCCGATCATCTCCCCGGAAACCCAATCCCTGGGCCCACGGGAGACTTGCCATGAGCGGACACGATCACGACCATCGCGATGAGGAAAAAGGCGTCAGCCGACGCAAGGTGCTGGAATGCATGACCTGGGCCGGCACCGGCGTGCTGTGGACCGTCACCGGCGGCGTGCCGCATTCGCTCGGCATCGTCGGCTCGGCCGCGGCTGCGGAAGCGGCGCCCGGCATGACCTTCATGCAGATCAGCGACAGCCATGTCGGCTTCGACAAGCCGGCCAACCCGAACGCCATCGGCACGCTGGAAGAGGCCATCAACAAGGTCCGGGCGATGCAGGTCAAGCCGTCCTTCATGATCCACACCGGCGACATCACACATCTGTCGAAGGCGTCCGAATTTGATGACGCCGATCGCATCATCTCGCAGGCCAAGCTCGACGTGCACTACGTGCCGGGCGAGCACGATTTCATCGACGAGGAGGTCAAGCTCTACAAGGAGCGCTACGGCCGCGGCACCAAGGGTCCGGGCTACTATTCCTTCGACGCCGGCGGCGTGCATTTCATCGGCCTCGTCAACGTCGTCGACCTCAAGGGCGGCGGCCTCGGCAATCTCGGCAACGAGCAGCTCGAATGGCTGGAGAAAGACCTCAAGGGCCGCTCGAAGTCGACGCCGATCGTGCTGTTCGCCCACATCCCGCTGTGGACGGTCTATCCGCAATGGGGCTGGGGCACCGAGGACGGCGCCCGCGCGCTGGAATACGTCAAGGGGTTCGGCTCGGTCACCGTGCTCAACGGCCACATCCACCAGGTGATGCAGAAGGTCGAGGGCAACGTCACCTTCCACACCGCGCGTTCGACCGCCTTCCCGCAGCCGGCGCCGGGCTCCGCCCCCTCGCCCGGCCCGATGAAGGTGGAGGATGCCAAGCTGCGCAGCATGCTCGGCGTCGCCAGCATCAACTTCAAGCAGAACAGCCAGCCGCTGGCGATCATCGACACGCCGCTGCAAGGCTGAGGGACAAGACCGATGAGTTCGATCAATCGACGCGACTTCGGGATCGCCGTGGTCGCGACCATGCTGCTGCCGGTCACGGCGGCCCGCGCCGAGGATACCGCGGTCCATATCGACAACTTCTCGTTCACCCCGCCCCAGCTTGACGTGAAGGTCGGCACCACCGTGACCTGGACCAACCGCGACGACATCCCGCACACCGTGGTGTGTGCGGGCAAGTTCCGCTCCAAGACCATGGATACCGACGGCACCTTCTCGTTCACCTTCACGGAGCCCGGCGAGTACAAGTATTTCTGCTCGCTGCATCCGCACATGACAGGCAGTGTCAAGGTTGGGTAACGTGACAACCCATACAATCACAACCATGCCCGGCCGGTGGCCCTCCGCCCCCGGCCGGACACGAGCCGTCTCTCGACATGCCGGGCAGAACACGATGGTTGTCAACGCGTCGCAAGACGATCCCGAAAAGGCGCGGCGCTTCCGCGAGGCCGCGCTGCCGTATCTTGACGACGCCTATACGCTGGCCCGCTATCTGCTGCGCGACGCCGCCGACGCCGAGGATGCGGTGCAGGAATGCTATCTGCGCGCCTACAAGCATTTCGACAGCTATCGCGGACCTGCGATGAAGCCGTGGCTGTTCGCGATCCTGCGCAATGTCTGCCGCGCCGAATATGCAAGGCGCAAGACCGCCCCGACCGCGGTCGAGGAGTTGCCCGAAGGCGGCGAGCAGACCCCGCTGTGGAATGAAGCCCCGGAGACCCCGGAAAAGCAGCTGCTGCGCCGCTTCGACGGCGAGACCGTGCGCAAGCTGGTCGCGGCGCTTGCCGAGCCGTTCCGCGAGACCTTCGTGCTCAGGGAAATCCAGAATCTTTCATACCGCGAGATCGCCGATGTCGCCGCCGTGCCGGTCGGCACCGTGATGTCCCGCCTCGCGCGCGCCCGCGCCATGCTGCGATCGGCCTGGCTTGCGGAACAGGAGCAAGCGAAATGACCTGCGAGGAAGCCGAAGTGCTGATCCACGCGCTGATCGACGGCGAACTCGACGCCGGCCATGCGCGCGAAGTGGAAGCCCATGTCGAGGGGTGCGCGCATTGTGCCGCGCTCATGAAGGAGTATCAGGAGATCCGCCAGGCGATCGCCGAGAGCGATTTGCGCTACAAGGCGCCGCTCGAGCTGCGCCGCAAGATCGAGAAGTCGCTGCCGCAACCACAAGCGCAGGCGGCGCCGACCCGGCGCTCGGTGTTGCGCGGCTTCGCGCTGGGCTCCGCGGTGTCGGCGATGGCAGCGACCGGCCTTGTCGCGATCGTGCTGCGCAACGATGACGAGCAGCGCATCGAAAACGAGGTGGTGTCGGCGCATCTGCGTTCGCTGCAGGCCGGCCACCTCACCGACGTGATCTCGACGGATCAGCACACGGTCAAGCCCTGGTTCAACGGCAAGCTCGACGTCTCGCCGCCGGTGATCGATCTCACCGCGCAGGGCTTCACGCTGATCGGCGGCCGGCTCGACTACGTCAACGCCCGCGAGATCGGCGCCGTGGTCTACAAGCGGCGCCAGCACGTCATCAACCTGTTCGTGGCGCAGACCGCGAGTACCGAACGCAAGGCGGCGAAGATTTCGACGCTGCAGGGCTTCAACATCCGCCGCTGGAGCGACCGCGGCCTGAACTACTGGGCGGTCAGCGATCTCGGCGCCGACGAGCTGAGCGAGTTCGGCGACAAATTCGAGGGCGCGATGCGCGCGAACAAGGAGGGGTGAGTCTTGTAGCCCGGATGGAGCGCAGCGTAATCCGGGGACGGTCTTACCCGCTGTGAGAACCCCGGATTTCGCGCAGCCTGTCATCGGGCGCGCATTCGCGCGACCCGTTGGCTGCATCCGGGCTACAGGTTCGAAACTACGCCGACTTGCGCACCGCGTTGTCGACCAGCGTCTTGCCGAGCGACCAGATCGCGCCGGGAACCTTGTGGCTGCCGGCGATCACGTCGTCGAACGACTTCTCGATCCAGGTGCAGTCCTCTTCGGTGATCGTGAGCGGCGGCAGCAGCTTGATGGTGTGGAGGCCGTGGCCGGCGACCTGGGTCAGGATCTTGTGATCCTTGAACAGCGGCACCGTGATCAGCTGGCAGAACAGGCCCTTGTTGGCGGTCTCCAGCAGATTCCACGACGCCTTGAGCCGCAGCGATTTCGGCGGACCGAACTCGACGCCGATCATCAGGCCCTTGCCGCGCACTTCCTTCATCAGTTCATAGCCGGGCACCATGCGCGTCAGCGCTAGACGGAGCTCGGCGCCGCGTTTGGCGGCGTTCTCGACGAGCTTCTCGGCCTTGATGACGTCGAGCGTGGCGATGCCAGCGGCCATCGCAAGATCGTTCTTCGCGAAGGTCGAGCCGTGCACGACCGCGCGATCCATCTGGTTGAAGATCTTGTCGAAGATGTTCTTGCGCGTCAGCAGCGCGCCGATCGGCACGTGACCGCCGGACAGCGCCTTCGCCAGCAGCACCATGTCGGGCTCGATGCCCCAATGCTCGATCGCGAGGAATTTTCCGGTGCGGCCGATGCCGGTCTGGATCTCGTCGGCGATGAACAGCGTGCCGTATTTGCGGCACAGCGCCAGCGCGCCGGGCAGGAACTCGTCGGTGGGCATGTTGACGCCCTTGCCCTGGATCGGTTCGACGATGAAGGCGCCGACCTGGCGCGACGACAGCGCCTTCTCCAGCGCCTCGAGATCGTTGAAGGGAATCGGGGTGCAGCCCGGCAGCAGCGGCTCGAATCCGCCGCGGAAATTCGAATCATCCGTCAGCGACAGCGCGCCGTAGGACAGGCCGTGGAACGAATGCCCGCAATAGACGATACCGGGGCGACCAGTCGCGCCGCGCGCGAACTTGATCGCAGCTTCGACGGTTTCGGCGCCGGAATTGGCGAAAAACACCTTGTCCAGATATGGAACATGTTCCAGAAGCCGTTCCGCGAGCACGCCGGCGAGTGTCGAGACATCGAGCTGCACGAGATTGGGCAGATCGGCGTCGAGCACGCTCTTCAGCGCCTGGCGCAGGGCCGGATGATTGCGGCCAATCGCAAAAACGCCAAATCCGCTCAATAGATCAAGGTAACGAGCCCCCTGACGATCGAAGAGGTATTGGCCTTGCCCCTTCTGGAATCCGACGTCGTAGCCGATGGTCTTGAGAACGCGAACGAGCTGCTCGTTGAGGTGACGCGTGTGCATGGCACCGCGCTGCCCCTCGCGCTCCACAAAAATCTCGGAAACGTCTAAATTGGAACTTACCATTCGTTACATACGTCGGTTGATGGCCATCTCGTCAACTTAAAACGCTCGCTCGCGGCGTTTTGACCCCCGCTCGGATCGTCCAGTTAAGCACAGGTTTGGACCATGTTGCACTGCCCAAGAACTTTCGCGCGTACAATAGCCTTTTCAGGTTTATTTTTGGCCACCGTATTATCACCGGCACTTGCAGCGGACCCGACCGGCGACTGGAAGGTCGCTGACGGTGTCGCCACCATCCGCGTCGCCCAGTGTAATGGCAACATGTGGGGTGCGGTGTCTTGGGAAAAAACCCCGGGCGGCAAGGATAAGAACAATCCTGATTCTGCAAAGCAGAGCAGGCCGACGCTCGGCATGCCGATCCTCATCGACATGAAGAAGAAGGCCGGCGCCGATGCGTGGGAAGGTCAGGTCTACAACGCCAAGGACGGCCAGCTCTACAGCTCGACCATCAAGCCCGTCGGCACCGATCAGCTCGAGATCCAGGGCTGCGTGCTCGGCTTCCTGTGCGGCGGCGAGACCTGGACCCGCGTCGGTCCGCCGATTCCGGTGAGCGCCGCCGGCAACCCAGCGGCGAAGGGCACCCAGCCCAAGTCAACAGCACCGCAGAAAACCACCGGCGCCGTGGCGCCGGCCACCAAGCCGGGTCAAAAGCAGGTCCCGGGCAACGCCAATGCGCAGGCTGACGCCGTGGGCGATATCTGCCTGCTTCCGGACATCGCGCGACCGACGCATTAGCGGAAGCCTGCGGGGAACACCGTCCGCTGACATCGCGGCTCGGCGGCGCCTGCCGCCAAGCCGGTCCGACAGCGAACCGCCAACGCGTCAGGTGACGTCGTTGGCGATATCCTCCTCCTTGACCTCGCGCGGCTTGCCCATCAGCGCCGGCTGGAACAGCAACACCGCCGCGAGCGTGGTGACGAGCGAGAGCGCCAGCAGCTTGCCCATGCTCGCGGTGCCGGGATGGCTCGACAGCCACAGGCTGCCGAACGCGGTCGCCGTGGTCAGTGCGCTGAAAAAGATCGCCCGCGTCAGGCTCGACTGCAGCAGATTCGTCCTGCCCTGCCGCCACGCCGTGACATAGTAGATCTTGAACGCCACACCGACGCCGAGCAGCAGCGGCAGCGCGACGATGTTGGCGAAGTTGAGCGGCAGCCCGATCAAGACGCAGATCTCCAGCGTGACGATGCCGGCGACGAGGAGCGGCACCAGCGTCATCAGCACGTCGACGACGCGGCGCAGCGTGAGCCACAGCAGCAGACCGATCGTGACCAGCGCCAGGATGCCGGCGTGGATGAACGCCCTCACGATGACGTCGCCCGACTTCAGGATCGAGACCGGCCCGCCGATCGCGGTCGGCTCGGCGGCGAGCACGGCGTCGGCAAAGCGGCGCAGATTGTCGTTGTCGTTCGGGTCGCCCTTCGGCTCCACCTCGACACGCATCAGGCCGTCCTTGGTCTTCCAGCTGTCGACGAGTTCCGGCGGCAGACTCTGCAGCGTGACGGTCTGGGCCTGCAGCGTATTGCGGAGCTGATCGAACACGATCTTCATCGGCGCGACGAAGACGTCCTGCGCCTTGTCGCGGGTCGCCTGGTTCGAACCGGCGAGCTTCTGCAGCGCGTCGGCGAGCCGGCGCGCGGCCACCGCGCCCGGCCCCTTGCCGTCGCCCGCGGTCTTGCGCAGGCTGTCGACCGAGCTCTTCAGCGACTCGACATTCTCCTGATCCGACGGCGCCGGATCGACCGAATCCGGGTTGAGCGCGGGGCCGAGAGTCTTGGCCGCCTGCGCGATCAGCTTCAGCTTGGCCGGCTGGTCGTCGGGCACGAAGCTGTCGAGCGACATCACGCGCGACACTTCCGGCAGCTTCTCGAGCTTGGCCTCGATCTTCTTGGCGTCGGCTTCCGAGCGCGTCATCACGTTGATGGCGTTGGCGCCGGTGTTCGGATCCTTCCGCAGGTCGAGGAAGGTCGCGATCGATTCCACCTTGGAATTGCGCAGATTGATCGGGTTGAAGTCGAACTTCATGTAGTGGAGCAGCGGCAGGCCCGCGACCGTGACCAGCAGCGTGCCGACGATGATCGGAACGCGATGCTTCTCCAGGAAGAGATCGAGCGGCGCCAGGAAGGCGTAGCCGACCGGCTCCTTCTCGCCGGGCGGATTGAGCAGATCGAGCAGCGCCGGCAGCACCGTGATGCTGGTGACGAACGCCACCAGCATGCCGGCGCCGGCGATCTTGCCGAGCTCCGAGATGCCCTTGTAGTCGGTCGGCAGGAAGCAGAGGAAACCGGCGGCGGTCGCCATCGCGGCAAGCGACAGCGGCACTGCGGAGCGGCGCGCCGCGTTTTCCAGCGCCAGCGTCAGATTGTCGTTCTTGAAGCGCTCGGAGCGGTAGCGAACGCTGAACTGGATGCCGAAGTCGACCCCGAGGCCGATGAACAGCACGGCGAAGGCGATCGAGAGCAGGTTCAGCGAGCCGACCATCATCAGGCCGACCGCCGTGGTGATGGCAAGCCCGATGAACAGGTTCACGAACACGGCGAAGATGATCTTGCCGGAATGCAGCGCCATCCAGAGGATGACCAGCACGATCACCACGGTGCCGATGCCGTTGGTGATCGCGCCGTCCTGCACGGTGGCGTATTCCTCGTTGGCGATCGGCACGGGTCCGGTCAGGCGAACGCGCGCGTGATATTCGGTCGGAAATTTCAGATCGGCCGCCGCCTGGCGGATCGCATCGGTCGCGCCCTTGCCCGGCTCCAGCGCCGAATAGTCGATGATCGGCTTGATCTCGATGAAGGCGCGCTTGTCCGAATCGGTCAGCGGCTTGTCGCTGGTGAGCTCGCGCCACGAGAAGGTCGCGTTGCCCTTGGCGAGGACGGTCTCGACCGTCTCGGAGATCAGGTTGAAGGGCGGCGCCGTATTGTCGAGCTTGACCTGCCCGCGCTTGACGCCGGCAAGGCCGGTCTCGAGCGCGCCGGTCAATCCGCGAATCGAGGGATCGCCGGCCATGATCTCGATCAGCGGTGCGGCCGCTTCGAGCTGGCCCGCGACCTTGCCTACCTCTTCGGTCGGCAGGAACAAGAGGCCGTTCTTCTCGAAGAATTCGCCGGAGCCGAGCGCGGTGATCGCTTCGAAGTTCTTCTTGTCGGCCTGCAGCTTCGCGGTGAGCGCCTTCGCGGCCGAGCTGGTCAGCTCGGGCGTCGCTGCCTCGACCACCGCCAGGATCAGCCGCTCGCGATCAAACGCTTCCTCGAACTGGTTGTCGCGCTTGCGCCAATCCAGATCCGGCGAGATCAGCTTGTTGATGTCGGTGTTGATCGAGAAGTTGCGGGCCGTGTAGAAGCCGGCGCCGATCGACAGCAACACAGAGATAATCACAACCGGAAGGGCAAAACGCGTACAGGTCCTAACAACGGAGACGACAATATTTGTCAGCACTTCGTTTCTTTCTAATCTCGGGGAAGCATGGCCGAAAACGCCCGCTCTGTAGCGGAGTTCCCGGGACCGATCTAATGTTGTTTTGGTTATCTTCCTCGACGGGACGGCGAGGAGGTTCCAAAGCACAGGAACGGCCACGAAAGGCCGGTATAAACCGCATGAGTGGGCGATAAAGTGACGAACAAGTGAGGGAGACGGTCGGTCGCAGGAGCCAAAACCACACTATATTACCTCCAACGCCTCTTCCGTCGTGATCCAGCCCGCTCGAAACGCTACCTTTTTGCCACAAATCCCTGTATTTCCATGCGCTTGGGGCACAGATCCCGTCCAGGAACTGTGATGGCGCGGACGTTGCAACTGACGTTGCGAGGTCCGACGTGTGGAGTGCGTTGCCGAAAAGGCCGCAGGGCATTGAACGAGATTGGTGCAATTTGCGTAACGGACGTCCGATGGAAGTGTTTCTTGCTCAGCCGCGCGGCTTTTGCGCGGGCGTCGTGCGCGCGATCGAGATCGTCGAACGCGCGCTCGAGAAGTATGGCCCGCCGGTCTATGTCCGCCACGAGATCGTGCATAACAAACACGTCGTCGAGAGCCTGAAGAAGAAGGGCGCGATCTTCGTCGAGGACCTTTCGGAAGTGCCGGCCAAGGCGGTGACCGTCTTCAGTGCCCATGGCGTTGCCAGGAGCGTCGAGGAGGAGGCGGAAGCCCGCGACCTGCCGGTGCTCAATGCCACCTGCCCGCTCGTCACCAAGGTCCACAACCAGGGCAAGCGTTATATCTCGAAAGGCCGCGCCCTGATCCTGATCGGGCACGCCGGCCACCCCGAGGTCGAGGGAACCATGGGACAGGTTCCGGGGCCGGTTCTGCTGGTCCAGAGCGTCCAGGATGTGGCGGAACTGAGGCTGCCGAGCGATGCGCCAGTCGCCTACATCACCCAAACCACCCTGTCGGTGGACGACACCAGGGACATTATCGCGGCTCTTCAGGCAAAATTTACAGATATTCAAGGCCCGGACATCAGGGATATCTGCTATGCGACACAGAACCGCCAATCTGCGGTAAGGGACCTGAGCAAACTGGTGGACGTCATTTTGGTGGTGGGGGCCGCCAACAGTTCCAACTCGAACAGGCTTCGTGAAATCGGCACCGAGGTCGGCGTCGCGAGTTATCTCATTGCCGATGGGAGCGAGCTCAATCCGGATTGGCTGAAGGATGCGAAGGCCGTCGGCATTACCGCGGGCGCTTCTGCGCCCGAAGTTTTGGTCGACGATGTGATCGAGGCCCTGCGGCGCATCGGACCGGTGTCGGTCTCGGTCGTTCCGGGCCGAGAAGAGAATATCGAATTCCGGCTGCCAGCCGAACTGACTGCGGGCTGATCTGAACCCACATCCCTTTGATAAGTGCAGAAAGAAATCGTCTAATGGCTATACCGTTCTTCAAGGAAATGCGTATCGGCGGTTATCTGATCAAGCAGAAGCTGCTTGGCCGCAAACGCTATCCGCTCGTGCTGATGCTGGAACCCTTGTTCCGTTGCAACCTCGCCTGCGTCGGCTGCGGCAAGATCGACTATCCCGATGCGATCCTCAATCGCCGCATGACGGCGCAGGAATGCTGGGATGCGGCCGATGAATGCGGCGCGCCGATGGTGGCGATTCCCGGCGGCGAGCCGCTGATCCACAAGGAGATCGGCGAGATCGTGCGCGGCCTCGTGGCGCGCAAGAAGTTCGTCTCGCTGTGCACCAATGCGCTGCTACTCGAGAAGAAGCTCGATCTGTTCGAGCCGTCGCCCTATCTGTTCTTCTCGGTGCATCTCGACGGCCTGAAGGAACATCACGACAAGGCGGTGTCGCAGAAGGGCGTGTTCGATCGCGCCGTCTCCGCGATCAAGGCGGCGAAGGCGCGCGGCTTCACGGTCAACGTCAATGCCACCATCTTCGACGGCCATCCGGCCGAGGAGATCGCCAAGTTCCTCGACTTCACCACCGAGCTCGGCGTCGGCGTCTCGATGTCCCCGGGTTACGCCTATGAGCGTGCGCCCGATCAGGAGCACTTCCTCAACCGCACCAAGACCAAGAAGCTGTTCCGCGACGTCTTTGCGCTCGGCAAGGGCAAGAAGTGGAACTTCATGCATTCCGGCCTGTTCCTCGACTTCCTCGCCGGCAACCAGGAATACGAGTGCACGCCCTGGGGCATGCCGGCGCGCAACATCTTCGGTTGGCAGAAGCCCTGCTATCTGCTCGGTGAAGGCTACGCCAAGACCTTCAAGGAGCTGATGGACACCACCGATTGGGACACGTACGGCACCGGCAAGTACGAGAAGTGCGCCGACTGTATGGCCCATTGCGGCTACGAGCCGACCGCGGCCACCGCGGCGATCAACAATCCGCTGAAGGCGATGTGGGTCGCGCTGCGCGGCATCAAGACATCAGGCCCGATGGCGCCCGAGATCGACATGTCGAAGCAGCGTCCGGCGCAGTACATCTTCGCCGAGCAGGTGCAGAAGAAGCTCTCGGAGATCCGCCGCGACGAGGCTGCGGCCGCCGCCGCCAAGCAGCAAGCGAAGGCCTCGACCGCCGCCTGAAGCTCGATGTGAGCGAAAGCAGAAACATGAAAGCCCCGGTTCAGCGAACCGGGGCTTTTTCTTGGATCAGGATGCCGCCTGCTCTTCCAGTCTCGTGCGCTGAAGCAATTTCTCGATCTCCGCCGCGCGCGGCGGACTGAGTGTGCCACGCTCGATCCCGAGCGGGACATTGCGCAAAGCGAGTTCGCGATACAGCGCGCCGGATGGAGGAAAGCGCTCATCCAGCGCCCGGAGGTGCTTGAGGATCGTTCCGACGTCGCCGCGCGCCACGCAGCCGCCCATGCCATTGGCCAGTCCGCCGTCGAGAACAGCCGCGACCGTCCCCCGCAGCAGCGGCATCATCGCGCGCAACGCGTCGGCCTCACTGGCGCCAAAGCTCTTCCAGAGCTCGACGCCTTCCTTGAGCAGCGCGATCAGGAACGGACCGACGTAATATGCCGACGCATGATAGAGCGCCCGCGCACCGGCCGGCAGCGCCAGCGGTTCGCACCCGATCCAGGTCGCAAGCAATTCCAGGTCGCGCCCGAAGTCGCCCTCTGCCTCGATGCCGACGGTGCATCCGCGCAATCCCTCGAGCGCGACGTCGGGATTGGCAAACATCTGCATCGGATGAAATCCGCCGGTCGCGGCGCCTGCGGATTTCGCATGATCGAGCGCGGCCAGTTCGGTCGCGCCGCTGCAATGAACCACGCGGTGACGCGGCTCCCAGCGCAAATCGCGGCACACCGGCAGAATCGCGTCGTCGCTTACGGTGAGGAAAACCATGTCGCAGCTGTCGACGACATGCTGCGCGTCGGTCATCGGCCGCGCCGACGGGATGCGGGATCCAAGCCGCTGCGCGGCATCGGCACCGCGGTTGTAGAACGCCGCGACGTTCAGCCCGGCGCGGGCGAACGCCGGCGCGAGCGTTTGCGCCACGCAGCCGGCGCCGATGAAGCCGATCCGCAACGCCGCCAGCGCCGTGCTCATTGCGCGTAGCTCCCGTCGATGCGATCGAGCCTGCGCCGCAGCGCCGGCCATTCCAGCAGGCCATAACCGGCCTGCAGATTTTGCGCCGCTTCATTCAGCACCGGATTGGTGTCGCGCTCATTGTCCAGCGTGATCTCGGTGCCGGCAAAGCAGGTCACCGTGTTGCCGATCGCCCTCTCGGTCGGCGCATGCAGCGGCCGGCCGCAGCCGAGCGCGTCGACCTGGATCCGGCAAGCCTGCTCGAGCCAGTAGATCGCATTGAACGCCTGCGGAATCGTGTTGCCGCAAACCAGGAGGCCATGATTGCGCAACACCAGCACATTGTTGCGGCCGAGATCGGCCACGACACGGTCGCACTCGTCCCGATCGATCGCCGGCCCCTCGAAATCGTGATAGCCGATCCGTCCGTGAAACCGCATCGCCGTCTGCGACAGCGGCAGCAGCCCCTCGGCAAGCGTGCTGACCGCGGTGCCGGCCCTGGTGTGAGTATGCAGAACGCAGTTCACGTCGGGCCGCGCGCGATGGATCGGGGCGTGCAGATAGAAACCGGCGACGTTGACGTTGTAGCCGTGGTCGGGCTGCAGCAGGGTGCGGCCCTCGATGTCGATCTTGACGAGGCTCGACGCGGTGATTTCCTCGTACAGCATGCCATAGGGATTGATCAGGTACTGATCGTGATGCCCCGGGACCTGTGCACTGATATGGTTGTAGATCAGGTCGGTCATTCCGTAGAGCGCGACCAGGCGGTAGCACGCCGCAAGATCGACGCGGGTTGCCCACTCCTGCTCTCCGACGACAGCCCTGATATCGTTGACGGCACAAACTTCGATCTGACGCATGTTACTGTGGCCCTTGGTGTCGGATGACGGAGGCGCGCTCGACGATACGGCTGAGGTCTTCCGACGATGGAAGTGTGCCAAAGACATGCATCCCGTCCGCGCCAAGCCTGGATTGCACGAACAGATCGGCGGCGGCGGCGTCGCCATGCCTCAGCATCTCGGCGGCCTGCAGCGCATGTGCCATGCGGGTGACGAGCGCTCGCGCGTGCCCGTCGTCCGGATATCGTGCACGCAAGCGATCGGCGAGATCGTCCGTGCTTCGGTCATAGACCGGATTGAGCCCCCTGCTCGCACGCAACTCGTCGACGAATGCGTCCCGGCAATTCGCATCGCGTTGCATGGCGCGCAGGACGTCCATGCACATCATGTTCGAGGTGCCTTCCCAGATCGAATTCAGCGGCGCCTCGCGATACAGCCGGGCCATCGGATTCTCCATGATGAAGCCGTTGCCGCCATGCACCTGCAGGCATTCATAGGTGAAGGCGGGCGCGCGCTGGCAATTCCAGAACTTCATTACGGGCGTCGCGACCCGCGCCAGCAATCGCTCGTGTTCGCTTGTCTGCAGTCCGTCGGTCGCGCGCGCGATCCGAAACGCGCCGAGCATCGCCGCCTCGCTCTCGAGCGCGAGGTCGGCGAGCACGTTGCGCTGCATCGGAAGCTCGGACATCGGCTTGCCAAACGCCGTTCGCGTTTGCGCGTGGTTGAGGGCGAGGCTCAACGCCTGGCGCATCAGGCCGGCGGAGCCGACCGCGAAATCCAGCCGCGTCAGATGGGCATGCGAAAGGATTTCCGCGATGCCGCGGCCCTCTTCGCCAACCAGGATCGACCACGTATCGTGGTACTCGATCTCGCTTGACGCGTTCGACCGGTTGCCGCACTTGTCCTTCAGGCGCTGAATGTGGATACGGTTGGCGCTGCCGTCCGGCAGCAGGCGCGGCACGAACAGGCAACTGACGCCGGATTGGGTGCGCGCCAGCGTGTAGAATCCGTCGGCCACCGGCACCGAGAAGAACCATTTGTGGCCGGTGATCGCATAGATCTCGCCATGCGCGCCGCGCTCGACCAAGCGCGCGGTGGTCTGGGTCTCGCGCAGATCGGAGCCGCCCTGCTTTTCGGTCATGGCGTAACCGATGACCGCGGCGCGCTTGGCCTCGATCGGAAGCCGCCGCGGATCGTAATCCGCCGTCAGCGTTCGCTCCCGCCACAGATCGAATTGCGGCTTGCCGGAGAACCCGGCGATCGCGGCGTACGCCATCCCGGTGGGGCATCCGACGCCGTTCTCGATCTGATTCCAGAGATAGCTCAGCGCCGCACGCGCCAGATGGCCGTGTGGTTCGCGCGTCGACCAGGCAAGGCTATGCACCTCGCTCCGGAACGCCAGCGCCATCAATTGATGCCAGGCAGGATGAAATTCGACCCAATCATTGCGGTTGCCATACCGGTCATGGGTCATGAGTTTCGGTTCGTGCTCGTTGGCCAGCCGTGCCGCCTCCTGCACGGATTCGCTGCCGGCATGGGCGCCGAGCGCTGAAAGCTTGTCTTTCGCCCACGGCGCGATCGTTGCGATCAGGCCACTCAACGCGCGGTCGTCATCGAATGCATTGAAGCCGAGCACCGGCCGCGCCTGATTGCGCACTTCATGGGTCGCAAACGGAGCGGCTTTCGCTTCAGCGACGGCAACCGGCTGGACGCGCGCGTTCATGCGGAGACTCGCGATACAGGGGTGAGTTCAGGCGTGGCGTGACGAAACAGCATGCGCGCGGAAAGCCCTGCGATCGACTGTGCGATCGCCTTCGCCGCGTCGGAATCGGGGGCCGCTTCGGGCGCAAGGGGACCAACCAGCGCCTCCATGAAGGCGCCGGTCACGCAGGATGCCGCGACGTTCGCGTCGATCTCGACGAACTCACCACCGGCGATGCCGCGCCGGACCAGCCTTGCGATCTGATCGGCCAGGGCCGCCCGGTATTTCAGGCGCGCCGCGTCGATCTCGGGTTCACAGGGTTCGGCGATCAATGCGTAGGCCAGGCGGCGGCCGCGCATCGCTCTGACCGAGAAGGTGTAGATCGCGTCCACCAGACATTGGGACGCCGAGCCTTCCGCCTCGACGATCGCGGCGACCACAGCCACCTCGCGCTCGGACACCAGGCCGAGCACCTGCGCGTACAGGTCCGCCTTGGAGTCGAAGTAGCGATACACGCTGCCCGTGGCCACGCCGGCCCGTGAGGCGATCAGGGCGATCTGGGCGTCCTTCCAGCCACTCAGCGCCACGGCCTCCCTGGCGGCATCGAGAATGCGCGCTTTGGTTTCGACCAGTTGGTTGAGGCGAACGGCGGCGATTGCCATGGTGAACCTTAATTCATGAACAAAGGATCATTATTCATTCTCGGACGGATCGCCGTGGCTGTCAAGTATATCGACCCGCCCTGCGACCGCAGGACCGTTCCGTGGGCGCCGGCACGCTGCCGGAAGGTCGTTAGAGGCTGCGGCGCGACGCAGGGGCGCGAGGAACAGGGATGCGGGGGTCTTACCGCACAGCCGACGCGCACGTCGCCGCTGGGCGCGTGGAACCGGAACAGCGTGGCATCAAGCGAAACCTTCGGGCATCAAAGCAAAAGGCCCGATCGCGATGCGACCGGGCCTGTGAGTTGAGCTTGATGCGGTGAGAAACCCGGTCCGGCCCGGCGCTGCGGATCAGGCCGCCTTCGCCGTGATCAGAACGTCTTCCACCGGCATCAACACCTCATTGCCGAGCAGGAAGCCGCGGCAGCTGCGCAGCGAGCGCAGCGCGCGGTTGAAGTCAATCCCGGTCGACACCAGCGCGCGCAGCGTCCGTGGATTGCGGGCGATGCCGCGCAGCACCTTGCGCAGGTCGATGTCGCCGTTCGGCTTCACCGCGGATTTCGCAAGTTCCGGTAGCGCCCGGTGCGCGGGATCGCTGATTACGCGCAACGCGGCGAACGGAATGCTGGCTTTGGCGGCATAGGCCGCCGCGATATGGCTCTCCATGTCGACCGCTGCTGCGCCCGTCATCGAGCGCAGAGCGGCCTTGCAGGCCTTCGCCGCGATCACCTCTTCCACGCCGGCGAGACCGCCGCGGACGATCCTGCGGCGCTTCAGCGCGGCGCTGGCGATCATCTCTTCGTTCAGCGCGGATGCGGCCAGGAAACGCGTATCGCCCGACATCACCTCGGTCGCGACCACGACGTCGCCCGACTTGAGCGACGGGTCGAGCCCGCCGGCCACGCCGAACGAAATCACGCCACGGAAGGTGGTCGGATCCAGCGTCGCCAGCAACTCACGCAGCTGCTGCGGATCGCTCGAACTGCAGATTACGATCATGCCGGGGCCTGCCGCGATGCGGGCCTCCTGCACCAATCCAGTCACAATCAATACCGGCCGAGGATCAATTCTACTGCCCACGGTCTCGGCGGCCCCCGCCTCAACAATCACATCCCGACCCCTACCACCCTGCTATTGGTGCTTCTCAAATTTCGATACCGCGCCAGCGCCCAGAGCGGAAAGAACTTCGAGTAGCCATGGTATCGCAAGTAAAATACCCGCGGAAACCCCGTAGCTGTGTATCGCTGCTCGTCCCACAGCCCTTTTTCCGTCTGTGTTGCCTTTAGGTACTCCACCCCCCGCGCAACAGCGGGATTTTCGACCTCTCCGGCCGCCATCAATCCAAGCAAAGCCCATGCCGTTTGCGAGGAGGTCGAAGGCGCAATTTCATAACCCTTGTAATCCAGCCGGTAACTGACGGCGTCCTCGCCCCAGCCGCCGTCCTGATTCTGGACTGACACCAGCCAGTCGACCGCTTTCCGAATCATCGGGTCGTTGCGATCGACCCCTGCGACATTTAGCGCCGAGAGCACCGACCAGGTGCCGTAGATGTAGTTCAGGCCCCAGCGGCCGTACCAGGAGCCCTCGGCAAGCTGGGTGCGGCGCAGATAGGCGACGCCGTCAGCCATCGCCTTGTTGCTCTCGGCGGTCTCGCCGAGCTGGCCTAGCATCGAGATGCAGCGCGCGGTGACATCCTCGGTCGGCGGATCGAGCAATGCGCCGTGATCGGAGAACGGGATGTTGTTGAGGTAATATTCGAGGTTGTTGACGTCGAACGCGGCCCAGCCGCCGTCGCGGCTCTGCAGCCCCTCGATCCACTCGCGGCCGCGCGCGATGGCCTCGTCATATTCCCTGGTTCCGGTGTGGCGCCGCACGCGGTCCATCGCCATCACGACCACCGCGGTGTCGTCGAGATCGGGATAATGGTCGTTGTTGTACTGGAACGCCCAGCCGCCCGGGCGGACGTCCGGCGCCTTGACCGCCCAATCGCCCTTCAGCTCCAGCACCTGGCGCGGCTTCAGCCAGTCGAGGCCCTGCTTGGCCTTGGCCAGGGTGTCGTCGCCGCCCGCCTCCTGCAGCGCATGACTGGCCAGCGCGGTGTCCCACACCGGCGAGACGCAGGGCTGGCAATAGGCCTCGTGTTCGCTAATCACGAGCAGCTTGTCGATGCCGCGGCGCGTGATGGCGCGGGGCGGGAAATTCTCGTCCTTGCCGAGCGCCTCGTACATCATGACGATGTTGGCCATCGGCGGATAAATCGCGCCCATGCCGTCTTCGCCGTTCAGCCGCTCTTCGGTGAAGGCGAGCGCGGCATCGATCGCGCGCTGGCGCAGGCTCTTCGGAAACATCGGCTCGATCACCCGCAGCACGGCGTCGAGCGAGCGGAACAGATAGAACCAGCTCGCGCTCTGATGCGGCGCCTTCGGCGCCATGCGGACCGATTTCGGATCCTCCAGGAACAGCTCGTCGATGCCGACGCCTTTCGGATTCTTCGCACGCGGCTTCAGCGCGGCAAGCACCATCAGCGGCACCATGGTGGTGCGCGCCCAGTAGGAGATCTTGTTGATGTGGAACGGCGACCACATCGGCAGCAGCATGATCTCGATCGGCAGCACCGGCGTCGCGCGCCAGGTCACGACGCCATAGAGCGCAAGCAGGAAGCGCGTGAACACGTTGCTGCCCGAAGCACCGCCGCGCGAACGGATCGCCTCGCGCGCCCGCACCATGTGCGGCGCGTCGACGGAATCGCCGATCATCTTCAGCGCGAAGTAGGACTTCACGCTGGCGCTCATGTCGAACGGGCCGTCATGCACCAGCGGCCAGCCGCCATGCGCGCCCTGGACGCGGCGCAGATAGTTGCCGATCTTGGCCTCCAGCCCGGCATCGATCGACTCGGCCAGATAGTGACGCAGCAGGATGTACTCGGCCGGAATGGTGCTGTCGGCCTCGAGCTCGAATATCCAGTGCCCGTCGGACTGGCGATAGCCGAGCAGCGCTTCGGTTGCCTTGGAGATGCTCTTCTCCAGCGCGACCGGGTCGACTGCAACGCTGTGATCTCTCGCAAGCATTTCGCTCGATATCCTCTTCATCGCGGGCCGGCTGATCGAAAGCCGCGGCCGCTCCAGAGCATGATCCGATTGCTTCGGATCACGTTCTTGTCCTTTTGTTTGGTCGCGTTTTCTTCACGCGAACCGGTAACCACTTCGCTCGAAAACGCGCCAACAGGTCGAATCTAACGTCTGGCCAGAACCAGATCGGCGGCGCGATCCCCCGATCGCACCGATCCCTCGATGGTTGCCGGCAACCCGGTAGCAGTCCAGTCGCCGGCAAGGAACAGGTTTTTTTGCGCCGTCGCGGGCCCCGGACGCAGGGCATTCTGTTCCGGCGTTGCCTCAAATGTGGCACGGCGCTCGCGCACGATCTGCCACGGCGGCAGGTCGCCGGAAACCCCCGACGCCTCGCAGATGTCCTGCCAGATCGCCTGCGCAAGCTCCTCGCGCGGCATGTCGACCAGGCGGTCGCCGTTGCTGATCGTCACCGACATCCGTTGCGGGAACGCGAACAGCCACTCCACGAGGCCGCCGACCACGCCGAGAATGGGCGCGGCATCGCGCGGCGGATCGACACGGAAATGCGCGTTCACGATGGCGCGGAATTTGGTCGGGGTTTTCAGGCCGGGCAGCAGGGATGCCGCAGCGCGCGGCGGCACGGCGAGCACGACCGCATCGTCGGCTCCCAGCGTAACCTTGTCGCCATTGCCAAAATCGAGCTCGCTGATGCGATCACCCGACATGGCGAGCGCACGCAATTCGTGACTGAACTGGACGCTGTGGCCCCCCTCCTGCAGCAGCTTCACGGCCGGCTCGATCAGGACCGAGCTCAGGCCGTCGCGCGCGATCAGCGGGCGGCAGGCCTGCCCGCCCGCGAGCAGCGTCTCGCGCACGATGGCGCCGGCGAGCCCGGCCGAGCCCTCCGGCGGATCGACGTTCAGCGCGGCCAGCAGCAGCGGCTGCACCAGGCGCTCATACAGCGTGCCCTTGCAGGGAATGGTGTTACCGACCAGCGCCCCGGTGCCGGCCCAGGCCAGCGGCGCCAAGGCGAGATAGTCGCGCAGGCTGGTGTCCGGGACGCGGCGCGCCTCGTCGAACACCCACAGCGGCAGGCGGGAATCGCCGAGGTCGAGCTGCCAGCGCTGGCCGCTGGCAAGATCGACGAACGGAAACTGCGCGCGCGCGGGCCCGACGAGGCCGGCCTCGGTGCCGATCGCGCGCGCATAGCTCAGCGCATGGCGGTTGCCCGACAGCAGCAGATGGTTGCCATTGTCGATGGTGAGATTGGTGGCGGCGTCGAAATAAGAGCGGCAGCGGCCGCCGGCCTGCTGCGTCGCCTCATGGACGAACACCTTGTAGCCGCCATTGGCGAGGCGCACGGCTGCGGAAAGGCCGGAAATGCCGGCACCGATGATATGAACGGTCTTTTGCATCAGATGATCGCGTAACGAAGAAGGATGCCGATCTTGGCGGCCTTGGACACACGTACCGGCGCACGCGGGGCGGTGAAGCCGCGCGCGATCAGGAGATCGAGGATTGCGCGGTAGTATTTCGACATGATCCGCGGCGCGCGCACGGCGCGGCGCGAATTGCGCTTCATGATCTCGTCGGATTTCTGGAAATGCATCTTGGCCCGCTCGGCCAGCGGCGCGCACACTTTCGGCAGCGCTCGGTCGGCGGTGACGCGGGCCGGATCGTTATTGGTGATGCCGGCGTGCCAGAGCCATTCGCGCGGCAGATAGAGCCGGCCGAGACCGGCATCCTCGTCGATGTCGCGCAGGATATTGGTGAGCTGCAGCGCGCGGCCGAGGTGGTGCGCGAGCTGGATGCCATCGTCCTCGGGCAGGCCGAACACGCGCACCGACAACCGGCCGACCGCGCTCGCGACGCGATCGCAATACAAATCGAGCGTCGCAAGATCCGGCGCGCGGATATCCTGCGGCACGTCCATTTCCATGCCGTCGACGATCGCGACGAAATCCTCGCGCTTCAGGCCGAAGGTCTTCACCGACCCGACATAGTCCTTCAGGCGCTCCGGCGGACGTCCCTCGTAGAGCGCGTCGATATCGTCGCGCCACTGCTGCAGCGCGGCCAGCCGCTCCGGCCGCGGGCCGTCGGAATCGGCGATGTCGTCGACCTGCCGGCAGAAGCTGTAGATCTGGAACATCGCCTCGCGCTGCGCGTGCGGCAGGATGCGCATCGCGGCATAGAACGAGCTGCCCGACGCGGTGCTTCCGTAATTTGCGTTGGCCGCCGCCTCAGCGCTCATGCGCCTGCCGCCGTCTTGGAGACCGCGCGCCGTCCGGTCGCACGCTGCGCGGTCTCGCCGGCGACGCCGCCGAGACTCTGCAGCAGCAGTTCAACCTTGCTCAGATGCACGCGCTCGCTGAGCGGATCGCGCACCTTCAGCATGTTGACGATCTTGTCGGCGAACGCCTGGATCACCGAGATCTCGAGCCCGAGCCGGAAATCCTTCACCTCGGCGGCGAGCGACTTGCTCTGGTCGAGCAGCGCTTCGGTGCGCACCGCGAGCGCTTGCAGGCACTTGAGCAAAGCCGGCTGCGACTTCGCCTCGCCGAGCATCTCGACAGTCGCGCCCGCAGCGGCCAGGGCATCGCGCGGCAAGTAGACACGGTTCAGGTTGCGGTAGTCCTTGCCGCAGTCCTGCAGATGGTTGTTGATCTGCAGCCCGGCGCAGAGCGCGTCCGACGCCGCCCAGGTCGAGGTATCCTCGCCGTGCACGTCGAGCATGAACCGCCCGACCGGCATCGCCGAGTATCGGCAATAATCGATCACATCGTCCCAGTTCTCGTAACGCAGCTTGGTGACGTCGAGGCGGAACGCCACCAGCACGTCGAGCGCGTGCCGCGGCGGCATGCCGCGCTCGGCGAAGGCGCGGCGCAGATTGACCGCTTCCTTCTGGGTGTCGCCATTGCCAAGCAGCTCGGCCTCCATGAGGTCGAGGTAGCGCAGCTTCTCCTCGGCGGGCAGCGTGGCGTGATCGGCGATATCGTCGGCGGTGCGGACGAAATTATAAAAGGCCAGGATCAGGGCACGATGCCGCGGATGAATGATCCACGACGCGACCGGAAAATTCTCGTCGCGGTGGGTCTTTCCGGATCGCAGGTCGCTCGCGGTGGTCATGGGAAATTTGGGCTACACTGGTCATGGCACGACGCAGGCGCGAAAGGTCAGCGCATGCGGGGGGATTTGCGAGCCCCATATAGGGGAATACGCCACCAAAACCAATGCTGTCTGTGACCGCCAGCATACGAAGCCCGTGGCCGGCACGCATGCCGAGCACGGGCCTTGCGGCGATCCATGGGACCTGAAGCGGCCTTACTGGCCGTGGGTCTTCAGCACCTGGTCGCAGGCGGCGCTGATCTTGCTGCGGTTCTGCTGCAGGCAGGCGAGAATGGTGAAATCGCCCTGATCGATCACGGCGCGGCAGTGACGCTGCACGTCGCGCGTGCAGGCCTTCTGTTCATCGGGTGTCCCGCGCGTCTGCTGGGCGAAGGCGCTGGAGGAGAGCGGGATCGACAACAGGGCAAGAGCCAAGAGAAATTTACGCATCGTATTCCTTCATTTCCGACAGCAGAAAATCTGTTCCCGAAAAGCGCTTCGGCGTGGCCGGGACGGATTTTGGGGATTGCAGACGCCACGTAACGCGGCAACGGATTGACGACAAGCACCGTTAAATGCGGCTAAATTTGCGGCGCTGTAAACCCCTACATAAGTTATTGATTCACAATGACGATTCGTGCCATCACTTTGTCGCGTTCGGCTATTGCGGATAGCAGTTGCGCAAAGCTACATGCCGTCACGAAGCCGACGGTTTCTGATTCTGTTCGATGACAATATGGGCGCCGTGCGCCGTTTCTGTCGTTTGAACCTAACATTCTTCGGTGACACTAAACCTTCGATGCGGCGAGACGCTTTCTTGCGTAGGAAGCGTTGATTTTGATGGGAAAATTCACAATGAAACTGTTTGGTTCCAGCCTTTATGGTCAGGCTCTCAGGGCTGTGGGCGTCGGCGCCGCACTGATGCTCTCTGCCTCCGCCGTCCACGCCCAGGCCAGCGGGCCGTTTGCCGGTTTTGCCGGCTCGTGGACCGGAACGGGCACGGTGGCGCTGTCCAACGGCACGACTGAACGGATTCGTTGCAAGGCGGATTACAAGGTCGCGCCGTCGGGCATGAGCCTGAAACAATCCCTGCATTGCGCCAGCGACAGCTACAAGTTCGACCTCTCCAGCGACGTCACCAGCCAGGGCGACCGGATCTCCGGCAACTGGAGCGAGGCGAGCCGCAACATCTTCGGCAATCTGCAGGGCACCGCGGGCGGCGGGCGGATCGACGTGTTCGTCGAGGCGTCCGGCTTTGCCGCGAACCTGAACCTGCAGACCAACGGCTCCAAGCAGGTCGTGCAGATCGACTCCAAGGGCGAGATCCGCGGCGTCTCGATCACGATGACGAAGAGCTGACGCTCCCGGCCGATTGCGCCCACAAGACACAAAGGCCCGGTTCCGAACGCTTCGGAACCGGGCCTTTTTGCTGCAGCTTTTTGATTGCTCGTCGATCAGGCCTTTTCGATCGGCGCGGGCTGGCCGCCCCTGCCGCGGAGCTTTTGCGACAGGTTGATCAGGAACATCGAGGTCGGCCGCAGGATGAAGAGGTCCGCGACCAGGGCTGCGACCATCGAGAACGCGCTGAGCCAGCCGAACAGTCGCAGCGACGGCAGGTCGGAGAACACGGTGACGACGAGGCCGCAGGCCAGCACCACCGTGGTCAGGATCAGCGCAGGACCGACCAGCACGGTGGCGCGCTCCACCGCAAGTTCCGGCGTGACACCCGGCTTGGTCTCGAGCCGCAGGCGATTGAGGAAGTGGATGGTGGCGCTGAGGCCGAGCCCGAACGACACCGTCAAAGCCACCACGCTGGCGAATTGCAGCCCCTCCCCGAGCAGCCACAGCACGGTGCCCGACAGCACCACCGGGAAGATGCCGGGCAGGATGCAGGAGAACATCACCACGATCGAGCGGAATGCGAGCCCGATGAAGATCGCGACCAGCAGGAATTCGATGGTGAGGCCGTGGTTGAGCTTCTCGATCATGCTGGCGCTGTTGCGTGCGGCAATCACCGACAGACCCGTGACCGCGATCTCGTAGCCGGGATGCTCGGCGCGCACCTTGTCTAGCGAATGATCGAGTTTGTTCACCACCGGAAGCAACTGGCTCGAGTCCACATCCGGGACGCGGCCCGACACCACGACAGCATCCTGATTCTTGTCGATGAACCGGCGCACCAGGTGTTCGGGGATCAGGTCGACATATTCCTTCAGCGTCGCGACATCATTGCTGCCGGCCTTTTCGGCGAGCCAGCGCCGCAAGGTCTCCAACGACCAGACGTTGCCGACGCCGGCAGAGTCCTCGACCAGCGCATGGACATCGGCAATCGTCTTCAAGGTCTCCGGCGAGTATAGCGATTGCCCCTTGGGGAATTCGATCAGCACATCGACCGGATTGGCGCCGGTCAACTTGGCGTCGAGCCGGCTCGACGCCGCCACCGCCTGCCGCTTGTCCGGCACCTGATCGGCGAGCCGGTAGCGCGGCTCGAGATTGGCGTAGATGATGCCGAGGCCGCCGACCACGATCAGCGCCAGCAGGCTGAACAACCCGGGACGGCCGACCATGCGCACCGCGATCCAGTAGCAGAAATTGCGCAGCGCCTGCACGCCGGCATCCGCGCTCTGGAACTTGACCGCAAAGATCTTCTCGTTGCGCACGAACAGGACGCCGAACACCGGCACCAGCGACAGCACCGCGATCAGCGCGATGATGGTCGCCGCAAGCCCGGCCTCGCCGAACTTGCGGATCAAGTCGGAATCCGAAAACTGCAGCGCGATGAAGGAAATTCCGGCCGTGCCGTGCGTCAGCACGCAGGCCGGTCCGACCACCAGCACCGCATTCTTGAACGCGGTGAACTTGTCCTGCCCGGCGATCAGCCGGTCGCGCGCCGCGAATGTCAGCTGCATCGAGTCGGAGAAGCTGATCACCATGATGAGCGGCGTCATCACGTTGAGGAACATGTTGAGATTGAAATTGGCCCAGCCGAGGCCGCCGAGCGCGAGCAGGATCGCGATCATCGGCGGGAACGCGGCCGCCACCATGAAGGATATCTTGCGGAAGAAGATGATGGCGATGATGCAGCCGGCGAGGATGCCGAGGATGTTGTAGGTCAGGCCGTCGCGCTCGACCGCATTGCGGATCTCGAGCTGCATGACCGGCACGCCGGACAACTGGGCATTGAGCCCGCTGCCGCCGAGGTCGTCGGCCATGATCTTCCTGATGTCGCCGACCACCTTGCTGAGCTTGTTGCTGCCGACCACCTCGGGCTCGAGCGACAGCACGATCAGCGCGAGCGTGCCGTCCTCCGACAGCAGCTTGCCGCGGATGATCTCGTTGCTTTTGACCGTCTCGACGAATTTGTCATAGGCCGCGCCCTCGGGCAGCTCGTTCGGGAACAGCGCCGCCGGCAGCTTGCCTCGCTCCGGCGCCTGGCGCGCGGAGAACAGCGACACCAGGCCGCGCACGCCCTCGACGAGTTGCAGATCCGTGACCATGTCACGCAGCTTGCCGAGATTGTCGCGCTCGAGCAGCGTCTTGCCTTCGACCACGACGAGCACGTCGAACTCGGTCGCCGGGAAGCGCTTGGTCACCGCCTCATACTGCTTGTAGTCCTTGGAGTCGGAACGGAACAGCTGCGACAGCGAGTCGTCGATCTTGATCCGGTGCACGCCGAACACGGCGCCGATCAGCAACAGAACGAGGACGATGCAGGACAGGATCGGCGCCCGCATCGGGATCAGGCCGAGACGCTCGATCCCGAACGCGATGCTGAGGCCCGACCGCGGCTCTTCGATCTTCTCGACGTGGACCTGACTTTCGGAATTCTTTTCGAGCATGCCCTGTCCAGTTCTGAAAACGGCTCAATCTGTCTAGCTTGGGTCTAGGGGCGCGAATGAGGCGGGTGAGCGCAACTGATCGGCGCTAGTCCTTGAAAACACGCGAATATTGACCGGCGCCGGTTTTACCTGCCCGCCCCTTTGCTCGCAAGCGCGAGGGGCTGACCAAATCGGCAGGGAACCGCCGATCACCGCCATTAAGTATCTGATTTGTCACACCCTGGTAGCGCATTCCTGGACGATCCACCGCCGCTTTCATCTTTCAACGCGACCCCTGTGATCTGGCGTGCCAGGCCTTCGCGCACAAGCCACGAAATCCTGAATGCGGCTTCCGCATAGCTCAGCCCGGCATGGTGGATGTTGGAGATGCAGTTGCGGTCGGCGTCAGTGAGACCGATTCGCGGCGCGAAGGTAAGATAGGCGCCGAGGCTGTCGGGTGCGGACAGCCCGGGCCGTTCGCCGATCAGCATCACCAGCATGCGCGCGCCGATGATGGCGCCGATCTCGTCACCGAGCGCGACCCGCGCGCCGGACGCTGCGATCACGGCGCCGGCGTCGATGTTGTCGGCCGCAAGGCGCGGCGCGAGATGCCGGATCAATTCGACGGCATGCACGTTGACCGCCGTCGGCGACAGGCCGTCACCGATCACGATGGCGCAGGGGCATGCGGTGATGCCGCTGCTCTCGAGCGAGCGCCGCGATGCAGAATCCAGCATGCGCCCGAGATCGGGCCGCCGCAGGTAGTCGCGCCGGCTGTGCGCCTGACTCGACACCTCAAGCGGCGTGATGCCGAGGCCGGCAAGACCGGCCGCAATCCCTCTGACATCGAAGGCGGCATGAACAGCGTCGCGGGCGCGGGCATGGTCGAGCGTGAAGGAGAGCAGCGCATCGGTCGGGAGGCTGGCCCCGGACCGGCCAAGACCGACGCGCGCCGGCGTGAGCTCGCGCAGATCGGCAAGCGAAGGGGACAAGGGCACCGGCGGTGTCGTCATGCTGTTATTCGGCGGGGACGGAGGCCTCGCGCAGCCGGATCGAGTAGTTCGAGGCGTTCTGCCGGCCGCTGGAGGCTGCACGCGCAAAGGTGATCAGGTGATGCGCAACCAGCGTCGCCGAGATCAACCCCTCGATGTCGCCGCGCTTGAGCCGGCCGAGCGCAAACTTCCAGAACACGCGCTTGTAGTCGCCGAGCACGCCGACCTTCCAGAAGATGTTGCGGAGCATGATCAGGCCGCGCCGGATGTTGGCCCAGCTCTTCATTTCCGGGCTGACCGGCACCTTGATGCGATTGGCATAGGTGTAATTGCATTGATGCAAATAGCGCGCGAACAGCTTCTTCGGCTCGTAGGCAACTTCCATGCATTTGCGCCAGGAACTGACCACGTCCTCATAGGGCAGCAGGAACTCGACATTGGAGTCGCGGCCCTCGTCATCAATTAGACGCCCGGCTTTTTCGAGCCGATCCCACAATGGCGTCTTCGGCAGCGCCTGCAGCAGGTTGATGGTGAGCAGCGGAATCCGCGACTCCTCGACGAAGGAGAGCAACGCATCGCCGGTCTGGGGCTTGTCGGTATCGAGCCCCATAATGATGCCGGAGACGACCTCCATGCCGAACGAGTTGATGGTGCGCACACCCTCGAGGATCGGAACCATCATGTTCTGATCCTTGTGCATGGCCTTCAGCGCGTCGGGATCGGGCGTCTCGATGCCGACGAAGATCGTCACGAAATAGGCTTCGCGCATCTTCTCGAGGATCTCGGGGCGCTTGGCGATGTTGAGCGTCGCCTCGCAGGCGAGGCGCGTGACATATCCGGTGCGCTTCTGCCACTCGATCAGGTGCGGCAACAGCTCGCCCGCCGCCTTGCGGTTGCCGATGAAATTGTCGTCGACGAAATACACGGTGTCGGTGGCACCACACGCGCGCAGCTTGTCGAGCTCGGCGATGATCTGCTGCGGCGACTTCAGGCGCGGATTGCGGCCATAGAGCCCGGGGATGTCGCAGAACTCGCACTGATAGGGGCAGCCCGAGGAGAACTGGATGCTGCCGAGGAAATACTTCTTGGTTTCGGCGAGCTCATAGGCCGGCAGCGGGAAATCCGTCATCGGCAGACGGTCGATGGTTTTAAGCACCACCTGCTCGTCGGGACGGCTGGTATCATCAGCCAGACGCTTGATCAGCTCATTGGTCGCATCGCCGAGCTCACCGACGTGGAGGTAGTCGAATGAGGGATAGTAGTCCGGGCAAGCACTGACCGACGGGCCGCCGATCGCGACCACCAGGTCATGGTCATGCGCGCGATGGCAGATGTCGTTCATCTGCTGGCGCTGGATGTGCATACCGCTGACGAACACGGCATCCGCCCAGGCGAAATCCTCCGCCGTCGCCGGACGCAGATTCTCGTCGACGAAACGGACCGGCCAGTTCTCGGGAAGGTATGCGGCAATCAGCAGCAGGCCCTGCGGCGGCATGAACGCCTTGACGCCGTCAGTGAGGGGGTAGGCGTGCTCGAAGGTCCCAAACGACGACGTATAGCGCGGAAAAACGCAGAGGATACGTCGTACTGTCTCTATGCCCTCAGCTCTCATCAAACGACCCCGAAGCACCGGCAAATCTAACCACGGCGCGGAACGCTGGGCCAGAAATTCTTCAACATTGTGGCACTACTTAACGTCATAACGACGAGATAGTTGCTCTGCAGAATTTCGCTATCCCCCTCAGGTCAAGAGCCTGGCAGCGAGGTCGGGCAGCCGCTCCGCATCGGCCACGAGGCGGAAGTCCTGCCCGGCAAGGCCGACGCGCGCGAGCCAGTCGTCGAATTCGGGAGCCCGCTTCAGGCCGAACAGGTCGCGGACATAGAGCGCATCGTGAAACGATGTCGACTGATAGTTCAGCATGACGTCATCCGCGCCCGGCACGCCCATGATGAAGTTCACGCCGGCGGCCGCAAGCAGCGTCAGGAGATTGTCCATATCGTCCTGATCCGCCTCGGCGTGGTTGGTGTAGCAGACGTCGATCCCGAGCGGCAGGCCGAGCAGCTTGCCGCAGAAATGATCCTCGAGCCCGGCGCGGATGATTTCCTTGCCGTCATAGAGGTACTCAGGACCGATGAAGCCGACCACGCTGTTGACGAGCAGCGGATCGAACGCGCGCGCCACCGCATAGGCCCGCGCCTCGCACGTCTGCTGGTCGACCTGGTGATGGGCATTGGCGGACAGCGCCGAGCCCTGCCCGGTCTCGAAATACATCACATTGTCACCGACCGTGCCGCGGCGCAGCGACAGCCCGGCTTCCCGGGCCTCCCGCAGCAACGAGAGGTCGACGCCGAAACTGCGATTGGCCGCCTCGGTGCCGGCGATCGACTGGAACACGAGATCGACCGGCAGCCCCTGCCCGATCAGTCCGAGCGTGGTCGTGACATGGGTCAGCACGCAGCCCTGCGTCGGAATCTCGACTCGCGTGATGATGTCGTCCAGGAGCCGCAGCAGCGTGCCGATGACGTTCGGGTCGTCGCTCGCCGGATTGATGCCGATGCAGGCATCGCCCGCTCCCAGCAGCAGCCCGTCGAGAATCGAGGCGGTGATGCCCTTGGGATCGTCGAAGGGATGGTTCGGCTGCAGCCGCGTGCTCATTCGCCCGCGCAAGCCGATGGTGTTGCGGAAGCGGGTCGTCACCTCGCATTTCTTCGCAACCAGGATCAGATCCTGGTTGCGCATCAGCTTCGACACCGCCGCAACCATCTCTGGCGTGATGCCGCGCGAGATCTTCTTGATCACTTCCCCGCTGGCGGCATCCGACAGCAGCCAGTCGCGGAATCCGCCGACGGTGAGCGACGACACCGGCAGAAAGCCGGCAACGTCGTGGCTGTCGAGGATCAGGCGGGTGACTTCGTCAGCCTCATAGGGGATGACAGGCTCATCGAGGAACTGCTTGAGCGGAACATTGGCCAGCGCAAGCCGAGCTGCGATCATCTCCTCCGCGCTGTCGGCGGCGATGCCGGCCAGGCGGTCGCCTGAACGCGGCGGCGAGGCCTTGGCAAGCAGGATGCGCAGATCGTCGAATGCGTAATTGGTGGCGTCGATGGTGTGACGATAGAGCATGGGGGGTTCGTCGCGGGCTGGGGCAGCGCAATCTAGCACCTCTTTGCGAAAGGCGTGCCATCGGCTTCGCCCCGCGTGCTGGCGCCGCTGGCGGTAACGGCGGCGCACCCTCGGCACGGCCGCAAGCCGCGAGCATCCGGCAGACTCAAAGCGGCCCATAAGGCATTGGGATTATTTACAGATTTTAACGGTTGCGGCTGCACAAATCTCGCGCGTTAAGAAATTGTCCATGAAAATTTTGCATAAGCTTTAATCGGCCGAAGGTACTCCCCGGCCTCTTGGAGTGCCCCGCAATGCCCGCCCCCCTCACATTCCCCATCTCCATGTCCCGGCCTACAATGGCATCCCGATTCTCGCTTGCTGCCAGGCTGTACTCGACGTTTGCGCTGATTGCGGCGCTGACCGCGGCCATCACCTTCCTGTCCGAATACAATGCGCGGCGTAATGCCGAGCTGACCGAGGCCGTCGACCTCGCAAGCCGTGCCGCACTCAATGTCGAGCGGGTCAATTCACTGGTCTACGCCGTGGTGATGGAATCCCGCGGCATCTACATGTCGACCGATCCGGCAGCGGTGAAGAAATACGGCGACGGGCTGCTGGCGTTCAACGAACGCATTCTCGGCGTGGTCAAGAACTGGGAAACGCTGGTGCAGGCCGACGACGCCGCCCAGTTCGCGGTGTTCAAGAAGCGCATCGAGCAGTTCATCGATTTCCGCAAAGAGCTGGTACGCCGCGGCATCGAGATCGGCGCCGCAGCCGGGCGGGAGTGGGGCGACAACGACGCCAACCGCGACGTGCGCACCGCGCTGAACAAGGATCTCGAGGCGCTCTCCAAGGTCTATGCCGAGCGCAGCAAGAAGCTGGCGCGGGAGACCGACACCAACCGCACGATGGCGCTGGTGCTGACCGGTCTCGGCGCCGCGGCCTTGATTGTGGTGGTACTCGGCGTGCTGATCATCGCCCGCTCGGTGGCCCGGCCGCTGTCGCAGATCACCACGACGATCAAGCGCGTCGCCGAGGGCACCGACCATGTCGAAGTACCGCATGTCGGGCGCAGCGACGAGATCGGCGCACTGGCACGCGCCATCAAGGTCTTCCAGGACGCGATGGACCGCAATCGCAGCCTGAACGCGCAGGTCGTACAGGAGTCCGAGGCGCGCGACGCGCGCGGCCGGCATATCGAGACCTTCGTCGAAGCGTTCCGTGGCACGATCGGCGAGGTGCTCCGCGCGGTGCACGACAACGCTGCGACAATGCGTCAAACCGCGCAGACCATCGCAACCGTCGCGTCGGACGCCAGCGGCCGCGCGGTGGCTGCGGCAGGCGCCACCGAACAGGCCTCGAGCAACGTCTCCGCGGTGGCGGGCGCAGCCGAAGAACTCTCCGCCTCGGTCGAGGAGATCGGCCGCCAAGTCAAGCAATCGTCCGGCGCCGTCGATCAGGCCGGTGCGCGCACCGACCGCTCGATCACCGAGATCGAGGGCCTCGCCGCCACCACCCAGCGCATCGACGGGGTGCTGAGCCTGATCCAGGCGATCGCCGAGCAGACCAACCTGCTCGCCCTCAACGCCACCATCGAAGCCGCCCGCGCCGGCGATGCCGGCCGTGGCTTCGCCGTCGTCGCGCACGAGGTCAAGGCGCTGGCCGGCCAGACCGCGAAGGCAACCGCCGAGATCAGCGAGAATGTGGGCCTGATCCAGGCCTCGACCCGCAACTCGGTGGCCGCCGTGCGCGAGATCGGCCAGGCGGTACGCGAGATCAGCAACGTCACCGCGAACATCGCGAGCGCGATCGGCCAGCAGGACGCGGCGACGCGCGAAATCTCCGCCAATGCACAGATGGCCGCCCAGGGCAACGAGACCCTGGTTACCAATGTCGGCTCGCTCCGCGACGATATGGACCAGACCAGCAAGGCGGCGGAATCGGTGCTCGCGGCCTCAAACGATCTGACCGCAACCGCCGAGACGCTGTCGCGCGAGGTCGAGCAGTTCTTCCGCAACCTGCGCAGCGACGCGGCCGACGGCCTGCAGCGGACCGGAACCTGAGCGGATCCCGCGATGTTGCGAGGCCCTTCGACAGGGCCCCGCGGCATCTGGATGGTTAAGACTCTCCCAACGCACGGACGCAAATTGCGTCCGCTTCAGGTCGCATTTCTCAATTTGATGCCTCCATAGAAAGCGTCACTGCGCGGGAAAGTGGAAGCGAGCAATGAACGGGCTTTTGCCAAGGCCGAAGGCGGTGCCGACCAAACGGCTCCTTGCGCTCGGGATCGGCCTCGTTCTCTGCTTTTCGGCGATCTGCGCATCCATTCTCTGGGAGATGGCGGGCAAGGACTATCGGCATGCGAAGGAAGGCGCGACCAACCTCGTCGCCTCCATCGCCAGCGAGATCGACCGCAACATCGACCTCTACGACCTCTCGCTCCAGGCGGTCGCCGACGGCGTCAAGCTGCCGGAGCTCGGCAAGATCAGCCCCGAGCTTCGCCAGGTCGTGCTGTTCGACCGCGCCGCCACCGCCAAGGATCTCGGCTCGATCCTCGTGCTGAATGCGGCGGGGGACGTCACGCTCGATTCCAGGACCTTGACGCCGCGGGCCGCAAATTTTGCCGATCGAGACTTCTTCCGGGCGCATCAGACGCGAGCGGACAGCGGCCTGTTCATCAGTGCTCCGTGGATTACTTCTGATGGCGAATATCTGATCAGCCTCAGCCGCCGCATCAACAATGACGACGGCTCCTTTGCCGGCGTGGTCGCGGGCAGCATGCGGCTCAGCTATTTCCACAATCTGTTTCGCAAGCTGAACTTCGGCTTCGGCGACAGCATGGCGCTGTTCAACAGCGATGGCGTCATACTGATGCGCGCACCGTTCGACATTAGCAAGATCGGGCAGAGCATCAAGGAATCTCTGGTCTTCAAGCAGTTTCCGGCACGACAATCCGGCTCCTACATCACGAAATCGATCGTCGATCATGTCAGCCGGCTCTATGTTTTCCAGGCGGTCGGCCACAATCGCCTGCTCATCGCCGAGGGTCTCGCGCTCGACGGCATCTATGCCGACTGGTGGCAGCAGGTCTGGCTGATCGGCAGCGTGGTTGCAGCACTCTGCGGCTTCTCGATCGTCCTGATGTTCTACCTGGTGGCCGCTCTCAAACGGCGGGCCGCCGCGGAAGACCGGCTCGCGCACCTCGCGAGCACGGATGCACTGACAGGCCTCGCCAACCGCCGCCGGCTCGACGATACCCTTGACGTCGAATGGCGCCGTGGCATGCGCGCAAAGGCACCGGTCTCGCTTCTGATGATCGACGTCGATCATTTCAAGATCTACAACGACACGTACGGGCATCAGGCCGGCGACGCCGTGCTCACCACCGTGGGACGGTGCATCGCAAGCAGCGCCAAGCGTGCAACCGATCTCGGTGCCCGCTATGGCGGCGAGGAGTTTTCGGTGTTGCTGCCCGGCATCGGCAAGACGGGCGCCCTGGAAATTGCCGAACGGATTCGTGCCAAGCTGGCGGCTGCGCGGGAATCCGAGCCTGAGTTGCCGACCGTCAGCATCGGATTGTCGTGCCTCGTCCCGGACCACGAGCGCACGTCGCGCGATCTGCTCAAGGCCGCAGACCTCGCGCTCTATCAAGCCAAGCGTGAAGGCCGCGACCGCGTCATCGTCAGCCCGATCGGGTGGGACAAATCGGGCAAGCGGCACGTCGCCTGATCGCGATCGCATTGGCGCGGTCGAGCGCGCCGCGCGCCCATCCCGGCTCACTCCACCGGCAGCACGTCGACCGCAACGGCGAGCTTTTGCTTGCGCGCGCCGACGATGACGCCGTCGACCGGCGAGACGTCGGCAAAGTCGCGGCCGATGGCGAGAATGATGTGGTCGCTCCCGACCATCAGATCGTTGGTCGGGTCGAACCCGACCCAGCCAAGCGCGCTGCCGCACCAGACCGAGACCCAGGCATGGGTGGCGTCCGCGCCCTGCAGCCGCGGCTGGCCCGGCGGCGGGATGGTGCGCAAATAGCCGCTGACATAGGCCGCGGGCAGGCCGAGGCCACGCAGCCCTGCGATCATCACATGGGCGAAGTCCTGGCACACGCCGTGGCGCTTCTCGAACACGTCGCGAAGCGGCGTCGAGATCACGGTCGCCTTGGGATCGTATTTGAAGTCGTTGCGGATACGGCGCATCAGGTCGGCCGCACAGGCAAGGATGCCGCCACCGGGCAAAAAGCTCGCGGAAGCGTAGGCCGTCACCCGCCGCAGCACCGGCACCAGCGCGCTGGCAAAGACGTAGCCGACCGGCGAGTCCGCATCGAGGCTCAACGCCTCGAACGCGTTGTCACGCACGTCCTCCCAGGGCGGGCTGGCGGCGTCGCGCGCCGGCGGCTGCCGCGCCACCGAGACCCGCGAGCGGGCATCGATGCGCAGACTGCGATGCGCGGTCTCGATCAGGACGCTTTCCGTGAGCGTGCCGAAGAAGTCGCGCCTTGTGGTGCGCTCCGCCGGCCTCGGACGGATCTCGACCGAATGCGAAATCAACTGCTGCCCGTCGCCGCTGATCGGCTCCAGCCGCAGCGAACACCGCGCGAAACTGACCTGGGTCTCGTAGCTGTAGGTCGTGACGTGACGGATGTCGTAGATCACGCCAACCCCGTGAGCTTCTCCGGCCGGCTGGCATTCGGTCCGTGCGGGAAGTAATGCAGCCCGATCGAGTCGGCGAGGTTGAGCAGATCCTGCTCCAGCGCGAACAGCGTCTTGACGTCGAGGCTCGAGGCTTCAGCCGTTGTGAGCATCGCCTCGACCGCGACGGCGAGCCGCTGCGGCCGCTCGATCAGGCCATGCTCCTTCAGGCTCGGCAGCGCGGCGATATGCTCGTTCAGCGCCGCGACCTGGAATGCGACCGAGCGCGGATTGTAGGGGTCGAGCACCGCCAGATCGCGCACCGGTGCGAGCAGCGGCTGCACCAGATAGCGCGAGCGATAGGTGATCTGGCAGTCGACCAGCGTGAGCAGAACGTCGAGATCCTCGTCGCCGGCTTCGTCATAGGCGAACTGACGGGCAAAGCGCGTGGTGTTGACGGCGCGCTCGGCGCGGCGGCCCATCTCGAGGAAACGCCAGCCGGCGGCGCGGTTCATGTTTTCCTGTGCAAGGCCGGCGAAGCTTGCGAGCTCCTGCAGGGTCAGCTCCGCGGCGCTGACGACGCCGTCATCGTCATGAACCTCGATGGCGAGCCGATCAGCCATCTCGGTGATGACCTGCCAGGCGTCCGGCGACAGCCGCTCGCGGAGCGAAGTCGCCGTGCGCTGCGCCGATCGCACCAGCGACAGCGCCGAGCCGAATTTCTCCTCGCTCTGCAGCGCTTCGAGCGCGACCCTGGCGAGATTGGCGCGCGCGGTCTGCGAGGCCGCGCCCCAGGCGACCAGCATGCGCTGGATGCGCTCGGCCGAATGCATCGCCGGCGCCGCGCCGTTCGAATTCGCGCGCGCGGGATCGCGCAGCGGCGTGCACAGGGCGCGGATCAGCCGGATGGTGGCCTCGGCGCGCTCCAGATAGCGGCCGAGCCAGAACAGATTGTCGGCGGCACGGCTCGGCAGCACGCCCGCAATGCGGCGGATGCGGACGGTGTCGCCCGCCGGCAGCAAGGTCGAGGTCGCAACGGCCCTGTCGGAGACCACCCAGACGTCGGCGGACACCGCGCCATCGCCCATCGACACCGCGCGCGCATCGGCCCGATCGGCAATCCGGCAGAAGCCGCCGGGCAGCACGGTCCAGCCGTTCGGCGTCGCCGCCGCAAACACCCGCAACACGAATGGACGCGGCGCGATGCGGCCGTTCTCCCATACCGGCGTGGTCGACAGCCGCACCAGCTCCTGACCGACATAATCGATGCCGCGATGGCTGATCGCATCCTTCAGGCGGTCGCGGTCCGCGGCCGACAATTCGCCCGGCAGCACCGGTCCGTTGCCGGGAAAATCCGCAACGCCGCGGCCATAGGCGCCTTCGATCGCGAAGTCGTCGAGCCGCGACAGCACATGCTCGCGCGCGGATTTCTGGCCGCACCACCAGGTCGCGATGTGCGGCATCATCAGATCTTCAGAGAGCAGGCGCCGGCACAGATTGGGCAGGAAGCCGAGCAGTGCCCTCGCCTCCATCACGCCGGAGCCCGGCACGTTAGCGACCACGACGCCGCCCTTGCGCAGCACCTCGACGAGCCCGGGCACGCCGAGATAGGAGGACGCGTCGAGCTCGAGCGGATCGAGCATGTTGGAATCGACCCGGCGCAGCAGCACGTCGAGCCGCTTCAATCCGGCAACGGTGCGGATGTGGATGCGGTCGCCGGAGACCGCGAGATCGTCGCCCTCGACCAAGAGGAAGCCGAGATAGCGCGCCAGCGTGGCGTGCTCGAAATAGGTCTCGCTGAACGCGCCGGGCGTCAGCAAGCCGATCCGCGGCTCGTCGCGGTCAGCGCTGGCGCGCAGTGAGTCGCGGAACGCCTCGAAGAACGGCGCGACCCGCTCGACATTCATCGACTTGTAGAGATTGGAAAAGGCGCGCGACAGCACCAGGCGGTTTTCCAGCGCATAGCCCGCGCCCGACGGCGCCTGCGTGCGATCGCCGAGCACCCACCAGCGGCCGTCGGGCCCACGGCCGATGTCGGCGGCATAAAGATGCAGATAGCGGCCCCCCGGCGGCTTGATGCCGCTGACCGCGCGCAGATACTCGCTGCTGCCGGCAATCGCCGCCGCGGGGATGGCGCCGTCGGCAACAAGGCGGCCCTCGCCGTAGAGATCGGCCAGCACCATCTCCAGAAGCTGCGCGCGTTGCGCGACGCCGGCGGCGAGCTGCCGCCAGTCGGCCGCATCGATGATCAGCGGCAGATGGCTGAGCGGCCAGATCCGGTCCGACGTATCGCCGGGCGCGCGATAGGTGACGCCGGCCTCATGCAGATGGCGGTCGGCGGAGGCGAAGCGGCGCTCGATATCGGCCGGCGACAGCGCGGCAAAGGCGTCGAAGAAGCGCGCCCAGGCCGGCCGCGGCGCGCCGTTGTCGGCAATATACTCGTCGGGAATGCCGGGCAGCCGGACATAGTCGCGGGTCCACTGCGCCATCCGGCGCTGACCGGGACGGGCCCTGCTCTCCTGACTGCTGCCTTGACTATTGCCTTGGCCACCCGATGCGGTCATTCCACTTCCCCTTGACACAATTAGTGCAGGAGCGGCGTCCGCAAGTCGAGGGTCAAGGGAAACTCAATTGTGCGTTCCTCCGGCGGCGTCTCGATCTTGCCGGGGGTGTGGCCATGCTCCTGGAAGCGCGCCAGCCGCCGCGCCTCGGCCTCGTAGGAGTTGACCGGCTTGGTCTCGTAGTTGCGGCCGCCGGGATGGGCAACATGATAGACGCAGCCGCCGAGCGAGCGGCCGTTCCAGGTGTCGATCAGGTCAAACGTCAGCGGCGCATGCACGGGGATGGTCGGATGCAGACCGGAGGCCGGCTGCCAGGCCTTGAAGCGGACGCCCGCGACCGCCTCGCCGGCGCGGCCGGTCTCGGTCATCGGCATCCGCCTGCCGTTGCAGGTGATGACATGGCGCCCCTCGACGAAGCCGGTCGCCTTCACCTGGAGACGCTCGACCGAGGAATCGACGTAGCGCACGGTGCCGCCCGAGGTGCCCTCCTCGCCCAGCACATGCCAGGGTTCGAGCGCCTGGCGCAGCTCGAGGCCCACGCCACCATGATGAACGCGGCCGAAGGCGGGGAAACGGAATTCAAGCTGCGCCCGGTACCATTCCGGTTCGACGTCGTAGCCGGATTGCTTGAGCTCGGCGAGCACGCCGAGGAAATCCTCCCAGAGGAAATGCGGCAGCATGAAGCGGTCATGCAGCGCGGTGCCCCAGCGCACGAACTTGCCCTGCTGCGGCTCGCGCCAGAGCTTTGCGATCAGCACGCGGATCAATAGCTGCTGCGCCAGCGACATCCGCGGGTCGGGTGGCATCTCGAGCGCGCGGAATTCGACGAGGCCGAGCCGGCCGGTCGGACCGTCGGGCGAATAGAGCTTGTCGATGCAGATCTCGGCGCGATGGGTGTTGCCGGTGATGTCGACCAGGATGTGCCGGAACAGGCGATCGACCAGCCACAGCGGCGCGTCCATGCCCGGCGGCGGCACGTGCGACAGCGCGATCTCCAGCTCATAGAGCCCGTCATGCCGCGCCTCGTCGATGCGCGGCGCCTGGCTGGTCGGGCCGATGAACATGCCGGAAAACAGATAGGACAGCGACGGATGCCGCTGCCAATACAGCACGAGGCTCTTCAACAGATCCGGCCGGCGCAGGAACGGTGAATCCTCCGGCTTGCTGCCGCCAACCACGATGTGGTTGCCGCCGCCGGTGCCGGTGTGGCGGCCGTCGATCAGGAAACGGTTGGCCCCTAACCGCGTCTTCGCGGAGTCCTCATAGAGGCCAAGCGTGATGTCGACGGCCTCGCGCCAGCTCTGTGCCGGCTGCACGTTGATCTCGATCACGCCGGGGTCCGGCGTCACTTTGATCACCTCGATGCGCGGATCGAAAGGCGGCGCGTAACCCTCGACGTGCACCTGCAGCTGCAGCTCCTCGGCGGCGGCTTCGATCGCTGCGATCAGGTCGAGATAATCCTCGACCTTTTCGACCGGCGGCATGAAGGCGCACAGCACGCCGTCGCGAACCTCGATCGACATCGCGGTGCGCACCGGCAGCGGCTCGGGAATCTCCTTCAATGCCCGCTGCAGCTCTTCGGAGAGCACGTCGCGCGGCGCCATCGGATCGCGCTCGACGACGTAGGGATAATCGTCCGGCGGGACATATTCGAGCGAGGAGATCGGAAGCCGCAAGCCCAGCGGGGAGTCGCCGGGCGACAGGAACAGATGGCTGCGCCGGATCTTCCAACGCTCGCTGCGCCAGCGTGCCGGCAGGCGATCGCCAAGTGGCGTCCAGCGCTGGATCGGCAGCACGTAGCCTTTCGGTGTGGTCAGGCCCTCGTCGAACACCCGCGCAAGGCGCGCGCGCTCTTCCGGATCGGTCAGTTTGGAATTCGCAGGGGTCACATTGGCCGGCAGGCCGGCCTCACGCTGCAGCCAGAAGGCGGGATCTTCATAGGCGGGCATGGCATAATCGGCGCTGAGACCGAGCCTCGCTGCAGTCGCCTCGACGAAACGTCTGGCTTCCGCGATCTCGGCCTTGCGCGAATTCTCGATGCCAGCGATCAGCTCGGCATTCATCCAGATCGGTTTGCCGTCCTTGCGCCAGTAGAGACCGAAGGCCCAGCGGGGCAGGCTCTCGCCGGGATACCATTTGCCCTGGCCGTAGTGCAGCAGGCCGCCGGGCGCGAACCGGGTGCGCAGCTTGCGGATCAATTCATCGGCGAGCGCGCGCTTGGTCGGACCGACGGCGGCGACATTCCACTCCGGCGATTCCAGATCGTCGACCGAAACGAAGGTCGGCTCGCCGCCCATGGTCAGCCGCACATCGTCCTTCTTCAGATCGACATCGACCTGCTCGCCGAGCCGGTCGAGCCGCGCCCAGGATTGATCGGAGAACGGTTTGGTGATGCGCGGCGCCTCGCCGATCCGCCTGACGCTCATCTCGAAGCCGAACTCGACATTGGCAACGCCCGCGGTGCCGGTCACCGGCGCGGCCGAACGGTAGTGCGGCGTGGCGCAAACCGGGATGTGGCCCTCGCCCGTCAGCATGCCGGAGGTGACGTCGAAACCGATCCAGCCCGCGCCCGGCAAATAGACCTCGGCCCAGGCATGCAGGTCGGTGAAATCGCTCTCGACCTCGCGCGGACCCTCGAGCGGATCGATGTCCGGCCGCAGCTGAACCAGATATCCAGAGACGAAACGCGCGGCGAGCCCGAGGTGGCGCAGCGTCTGGATCAAGAGCCACGCCGAATCGCGGCAGGAGCCGGAGCCCGCGGCCAGCGTCTCCTCCGGCGTCTGGATGCCGGCCTCCATGCGGATGACGTAGCCGATCTTCTTCTGTAGCTGCGCGTTCAGCTCGACCAGGAAATTGACGGTGCTGTCGGCTTGGCGCGGAATCTCCTTGAGGTAAGCCGCGAGCAATGGCCCGGGCTCATCGGTCTCGAGATAGGGCGCGAGCTCGGTCTTGAGATCGCCGGGATACTCAAGCGGAAAGCTGTTGGCATAGGGCTCGACGAAGAAGTCGAACGGATTGACCACCGTCATGTCAGCGGTGAAATCGACCTCGACCTTGAGCTCGGTGGTCTTTTCCGGAAACACGTAGCGCGCCAGCCAGTTGCCCTGTGGGTCCTGCTGCCAGTTCACGAAGTGATTGGCGGGCGTGACCTTGAGCGAATAGCTTGTGATCGGCGTGCGCGTATGCGGCGCGGGCCGAAGCCGAATGGTCTGAGGCCCGAGATCGATCGGCCGGTCGTATGTGTAGTGCGTGACGTGATGCAGTGCGACCGATATCGACACGGACCGAGGGCTCCAGCAGCTTTTTTGAGCAGAACACTGGTTCCGGTCGACATCAAGCACTAACAACGGGCACGGGGTGCCCAAGGTAAGGGCGTGATCAGTAGCCCGGATGGAGCGAAGCGCAATCCGGGGTCTTCATCCGCAGTAAAAGTCCCGGATTGCACGGAGCCTGTCATCGGGCGCGCATTCGCGCGACCTCGTTGGCTTCATCCTGCTACGCGATTGCTAGCGGCCGATCGCGCCGGATACCTGCGAGGCAAGCTGCTCGGCGAGCGTATGATAGCCCTCGGGGGTCAAATGCACACCATCGGACTGATGGGGGAGTCCACCCAGCATCCCGTTCGGGAGCATGATTACCGCGATGCCACGGGCGCTGAGGCGACTTTGAATATCCGCTGTCCGGTCAGGGCTGCCCTTGCGTCGATCATTGCCGCCTGGCTGCAAGATCACCGCACGGGTCCCGTTCGGGACGGCGCGGTCCAGGCGTTGCAGCATCCCTTCCGTGGTGTCGCCATTGATGCCGGCATTTACAACGCGGACGTTCAATCCCTTCGCCCGCAAGATCGCTTCGAGCTGCGCGGGATAGGCCTGGTTGCGCGCCACGCCTTTGCCGTAGGTATTGCTCGCGCCAAGCGCGACAATGGTTGCGGCGTCAGCCGAGCCGGCGCCGAGACTCAAGGCGGCGAGAAATGCGATGCATCCAACAATTCCCAGCCGACGCGCACCCATGATTCCTCCGACCCGTCCGTAGTCCGGATGGAGCGTAGCGTAGTGCGGGAAGCTTCTTTCGCCAACGTACTTCCTTGTCGTCCCTGCGAAAGCGGGACCCATAACCACCGGCCGTGGTGATACGGAAGGTGTCTGCCACCGCCTTTAATCGATAGATCACGCGGTATGGGTCCCGGCTTTCGCCGGGACGACAGCGAGAATGCGGCCTGAATTGTAGCTCCTAAGCCTGTAGCCCGGATGGAGCCAACGGGTCGCGCGAATGCGCGCCCGATGACAGGGTCCGCGCAACCCGGGAAGGCTGTTCGGTAAAGGTTGTCGTCCCTGCGAAAGCAGGGACCCATACCGCGTGATCCAAATGATGAAAGACGGTGGCAGACACCTTCCACATAACCACGGCCGGTGGTTATGGGTCCCTGCTTTCGCAGGGACGACGCTGGAGTACAGGCTATATCGCAGCCTCTCTCACATCGTCGCGCCCAGCACCCACGGCGCGAATTCGGCGCCGCCGAAATCAAAGCTCTCGCTCTTGGTCGGCTGACCCGAGGCGGTCTTGAGCATGAGGTCGAAGATGCGCTGGCCGCATTCCTGCACGCTCTCCTTGCCGTCGAGGATGGTGCCGCAATTGACGTCCATGTCGTCTTCCATCCGCTTGTACATCGGCGTGTTGGTGGCGAGCTTGATCGACGGCGCGGGCTTGCAGCCGAACACGCTGCCGCGGCCGGTGGTGAAGCAGACGAGGTTGGCGCCGCCGGCGACCTGCCCGGTCGCGGCGACCGGGTCGTAGCCGGGCGTGTCCATGAACACAAAGCCCTTCTTGGTGACGGGCTCGGCGTAGTTGAGGACGTCGACGAGATTGGTGCTGCCGGCCTTGGCCATCGCGCCAAGCGACTTCTCCAGGATGGTGGTGAGGCCGCCGGCCTTGTTGCCGGGACTCGGATTGGCGTTCATCTCGGCGCCCTCACGCTGGGTGTACTCCTCCCACCAGCGCATCAGGCCGACCAGCTTCTCGCCGACCTCGCGGCTGACGGCGCGGCGAGTCAGCAGATGCTCGGCGCCATAGGTCTCCGGCGTCTCCGAGAGGATCACGGTGCCGCCGTGACGGACCAAGAGGTCGCTCGCCGCGCCGAGCGCCGGATTGGCCGACACGCCGGAATAGCCATCCGAGCCGCCGCATTGCAGCGCCACGGTGAGCTCGCTCGCCGGCACCGCCTCGCGCTTGACCTTGTTGGCATCGGCGAGCGCTTCCTTCACGAAGGCAACGCCGGCTTCCACCGTCTTGCGGGTGCCGCCGACCTCCTGGATGTCCATCGCGCGCAGCCGGCCCGCAAGCTTCTGCTCCTGCATCAGGCCGCCGATCTGGTTCACCTCGCAGCCGAGGCCGAGCACGATGACGTTGGAGAAATTGACGTGACGCGCATAGCCGCCGAGCGTGCGGCGGAGCAGCGCCAAGGGCTCGTCCTGGGTCATGCCGCAGCCGGTCTTGTGGGTCAGCGCGACGACACCGTCGACATTCGGGAAATCGGCGAGCGGATTGTCGCCGGTGAACGGGTTCTTCTTGAACATGTCGGCCACGATGCCGGCGACATGGGCGCTGCAATTCACCGAGGTGAGGATGCCGATATAGTTACGGGTGGCGACGCGGCCGTCAGCGCGGCGGATGCCTTCGAACGTCGCCGGCAGATCGAAGTTCGGCACCGGCTTGACGTCGACGCCATAGGCATAGTCCTTGGCGAAATCGCCCATGCCGCAGTTCTGGGTATGCACGTGCTGGCCGGGCGCGATCGCCTGGGTCGCAAAGCCGATGATCTGGCCGTAGCGCCTGATCGGCTCGCCTTGCGCGATCGGCTTGATCGCGACCTTGTGGCCGGCCGGAATGCGATCGACCGTCGTGACGCCCTCGGTCACCTCAAGCCCCGGCGGCAGGCTCGCGCGCGCGATCAGGACGCTGTCGTCGGCGTGCAGGCGGATCACTTGTGCCGAGGCCATGGGAGTTCTCCTTCGTCTTTTCTTCACCTCTCCCCGTCCTTTACGGGGAGAGGTCGGATCGCGTCGGCGATCCGGGTGAGGGGCGAGGCACAATGTCACTTACAACGATGGTGCTCGCCGGATAGAGGCCCCTCACCCCAACCCTCTAAGAGCCAGCTTCGCTGGTCTCGACCCCGTGAAGAACGGGAAGAGAGAGAGGATCAGCTTACGCCTTGCCGCCGGACTTCTCGCGGGTCGCGTTGACCTGCATCTTGGCGTAGACCTGCATCAGGCCGACCTCGTTCGACAGCGTCACGAGCTTGAAGCCCATGTTGATCGCGCGCACCGCGCCGTCGGCGCCCGAGCAGTGGATTCCCGGATTGAGGCCGCGCTTGCCGCACTCCTTGATGATCTTCTCATAGATCTTGAGGATCTCCGGCTCGTCGCGATCGAGCTTCGGCACCAGGCCGTAAGAGAAGCCAAGATCGGACGGGCCGATATAGACGCCGTCGATGCCTTCGACATCGAGGATCGCCTCCATGTTCTCGACCGCGGTCTTGGTCTCCATCATCGGCAGCAGCACGATCTCGTCGTTGGCGGTCTGCTGATAGGTGCCGGCCGAGCCGTACATGCCGGCGCGGATCGGGCCGTTGGAGCGTACGCCCTTCGGCGGATACTTGGCGTAGGAGACGAGGTTCTTGGCTTCCTGCGGTGTGTTGACCATCGGGCAGATCACGCCATAGGCGCCGCCGTCCAGCACCTTGCCGATGATGCCAGGCTCGTTCCAGGGCACGCGGACCATCGGAGTGACCGGATGGGCGTGCATCGACTGGAAGCATTGCACCATCGACTGATAGTCCTGCACACCATGCTGCATGTCGACGGTGACGCTGTCGAAGCCACACTGCGCGATCACCTCGGCTGAAAACCCGGAGGGAATCGCGAGCCACGCGTTCACCACCGCCTTGCCGGATGCCCAGACTTGCTTGACCTTGTTTGCCATTGATCGCGTTTCCCTTTGCGGTTTATTGGGGGACGAGCCTTCAGCTGGTCGCCCGCTGGATAGAAACTTCGCTGACGCCGACTTCGCGCGCGGTATTCACTATCGCCGCCCAGGTGTCGTCAGGCAAGGGGATGCCGTTCCTGGTGCGATCGGCACGGGTTTTCCGCTCGGGATCGCCCGGAACCAGCACGGAATCTGTTCCCGCGATCGGCTTAGTGGCGCGGATGAAATCAGTGTAGCGGGTGATTTCGCCATCGAAGAAATTGCTGGTGTCGATCACTTTGGGGTCGATGTAGAACGCCATCATGCCGTTGGCGAAGCGCCGGTCCGACGACGTCGCACCGGTGCCGGTCAGCGCGCCGCCGAGCAGTTCGCAGATGAAGGCGAGACCCGAGCCCTTGTGATCGCCGAAGGCGCGGATCGCGCCAGTTCCCTTGGTGTGGTCGCGCGGTCCGTCCGGCGTGTACGGACCATACAGCACGTGCGGATCCTCGCTCAGCGTGCCGTCGGCATCGACGAGCGCGCCGATCGGCAGCTTCTTGCCGCCGCGGCTTGCCACCAGGCACTTGCCCTCGGCGACAACCGAGGTCGCAAAATCGAGCACGATCGGATCCTGGCCCTGACGCGGAATGCCGACGCAATACGGCGCCGTGGACAGGCGCTTCTCGACGCCGCCGTAAGGCGCGACCAGCAACGAGCCCGCCGCGGTCACGAAATGAATTGAAACAAGACCTTCAGCGGCGGCCATCTCGGCCCAGTCGCCGACGCGGCCGAGATGGCCGGAGTTGCGCAGCGCGACCGCGGCGAGCCCCGCCTTCTTGCACTTCTCGATGCCGAGCTTGACCGCAACCGGCGTGACGGTCTGGCCATAACCGAACTTGCCGTCGACCACCGCGAGCGACGGCGTGTCGACCACCACCTCGGGAGTCTGGTTCGGCACGATCGAGCCCATCTTCTTCCACCTGACATAAACAGGCACGCGGATCACCCCGTGGCTGTCGTGACCTGTAAGATTCGCGGTCGTCAGATAGGTCGCAATGCGCTTCGCCTCTTCCGGAGAGGACTCCGAATGGGAAAACACCTCGGACACGAAGTTGATGAGGTTATCGACCTTGATGGTGACCATGAAAAACCAGCTCGCTCAGTAAAGCACGGGACGTTGTTAGGCGTGGGTCTTGGCGTGGCCGCCGAGATAGGCCGCGGCGATGGCTTCATTGCCCCACAATTCGTCGGGCTTGCCGCCCAGCACGATCCGTCCTGTTTCCAGGACGAAGCCGTGATCGGCAACCGAGAGTCCCATGCGCGCATTTTGCTCGACGAGCAAGACCGTGGTGTCCTTCCTGATCTGCGAAATAATGCGGAACACCGACTGCACGATGACGGGCGCCAGCCCGAGCGACGGTTCGTCGAGCAGCAGCAGCCGAGGCTTGGCCATCAGGCCGCGCGCCACCGCGACCATCTGCAGCTGGCCGCCGGACAGCGTCCAGCCGAGCGCGTTGGAGAAGGCGCGGATGTCCGGGAACAGGTCGAACATCGCGTCGGCCTCGCGCGAGATCTGCGACGCCGACACCTTCCGGTTCGACGCGCCGAGCATGATGTTCTCTTTCACGGTGAGACCCGGAAACACGCGGCGGCCTTCCGGCACATGCGAGATGCCGAGCCGGACGATCGCTTCCGGCCCGAGGCCGGCGATCGAGTGGCCGTCGAACATAATGTCGCCGGAGGCGGGCTTGGCGAGGCCTGAGATCGCGCGCAACGTGGTCGACTTGCCGGCGCCGTTGGCGCCGAGCAGCGTGACCACCTGCCCCTGCTCCACGGCGATGGTGACGCCGCGCAGCGCCTCGATCTCGCCGTAGCGGACCACGAGATTGCGGATTTCGAGCAGCGGCATCATTCGCTCCCGAGATAGGCGGAGACGACGTCGGGATGGCGCAACACCGCCATGGACTCGCCGTCCGCGATGCGGCGTCCGAAGTTCAGCACGGTGATGTGCTGCGCCGCTTCCGACACCAGCGTCATGTCGTGATCGATGATCAGGATGGTGAGACCCTGGGCTGCGATGCGCTTGAGCAGCTCATGCAACTCCAGCTTCTCGGTCGAGTTGAGGCCGGCGGCCGGCTCGTCGAGCAGCAGCAGCGTCGGGTTCGACGCCAGCGCCCGCGCGATCTCGATCAGCCGCTGGTGGCCATAGGAGAAGCTCGAGATCAATTCGTTGGCGCGGCTGCCGAGGCCGACGAAGGTCAGCGCCTCCATCGCGCGCTCGGTCAGCGCGTCCTCGCCCTTCCCGATCATGGTGTTGCCGGGACGCTCGGCGCCGATCTCGACATTCTCGAGCGCGGTCATCGAGCGGAACAGGCGGATGTTCTGGAAGGTGCGTCCGAGGCCGGCCGCCGTGCGCTGATGCGGCGCCATGTTGGTGATGTCGGTGCCGTCGAGCACGATCCTGCCCGCGGTCGCCTTGTAGAGACCGGACAGCACGTTCAGCGTCGTGGTCTTGCCGGAGCCGTTCGGTCCGATCAGCGCATGCACGCTGCCGCGCTTCACCGCGATATCGACGCCGTCGACCGCCTTGAGGCCGCCGAAATGCTTCGAGAGCCCGGTCACTTCGAGCACGATGTCGCCGCCGGACGTCGCGGGCTTGAGCTGCAAGGCCGCCGCGGCCGGCGGCGCCTTGGTGTGCGCACGCCAACGCGTGAATGCGTCCGACACAAAACCCCAGATACCGTCGGGCATGAAGCGAATGATCAGGATCACGAACAGGCCGTAGATCGCCAGATAAAGTCCCGGCACGCTCTTGAGGAAGCGCAGCCATTCCGGGATCAGGATCAAGAGGCCCGTGCCGATCACCGAGCCGATCGGCGAGGCCACGCCGCCGAGCAGCGACATGGTCAGGAACACGATCGATTCCGCGAACGAGAACTGGTCCGGGCTGACATAGGCGAAGCCGCCGGCGAACAGGCCACCGGCCAGACCGCCGAGCAACGCGCACAGCCCGAACGCGTAGATCTTGGTGCGGAACACGTCGATGCCGTTGACGCCGGCCGCAAGCTCGTTGTCGCGCACCGCACGCATGGCGCGGCCGAGCTTGGTATCAGGAAGATGCCAGACCAGGTAACCGACGATCGCGAGCATCGCGACGCAGAAGGCCAGATAGCTCTGCGAGGACTGGAACAGCTCGGGCCGGCGAATATTGGCGACGCCGTCCGGCCCGTGGGTCACGCCGATGGCGTTGATCATCACCAGCGTCACGATCTGCTGGAACGAGATCGTCACCATCGCAAGGTAGTGTCCGCCGAGCCGCAGCGTCGACATACCGAGGAAAGCGCCGGCAATCAATGTGATCGCGCAGGCGCCAACCAGGCAGAGCCAGAAGTTCAGATGCAGGTCGGCGGTGCCGAGGCCGACCGCATAGGCGCCGAAGCCGAAGAACGCGGCCTGCGCCAGGTTGATCTGGCCGCACAGGCCGAGCACGACCGACAGCCCGAACACCGCGATCGAGAAAGTCGTGGCCTGCAGCAGGATGTTGAGGATGTAACCGTCGAACCGCATGCCGGCGGCGAGCGCCACCAGCACCGCGGCGCCGATGAAATACGGCAGATGACGGATGATCAGCGGCTTCGAGCGCACGGCCGGCGCGGGGATCATGTTGTCGGTGGCGCTCATGCTTTCTCCGCGACACGTTCGCCGAAGATGCCCTGCGGCCGGAACACCAGGAAAGCGATCAGCACCAGGAAGGCAAAGCCGTCCTTGTACGGCACCGAGATGTAGGCTGCACCGAACGTCTCGATGACGCCGAGCGCGAGGCCGCCGACGATAGCGCCTGCGACATCACCGAAGCCGCCGATGATGGTCGCGGCAAACGCCTTCAGCGCAATCGTCGAACCCATCTGGATCGAGACGAACAGCACCGGCGCCACCAGGATGCCGGCGAGACCGCCGAGCACGGCCGAATAGATGAAGGTGATCATGATCATGGTGGAAACGGAAATGCCGAGCAGCGAGGCCATTTCCTTGTCCTGCGAGGTCGCCTGCAGCTTCTTGCCGAGCAGCGTCTTCTCGAAGAACCAGAAATTGAACAGCACCAAGAGGATCGTGACGGCGATGATCAGAAGATACTGGCTGTCGAGATAGACCGGACCAAGCTGAATGCCGGGCGTATCGAACCAGCCCTGCAGCACCTGCGGCTGCGGGCCATAGATCGCGAGCACCGAGTTCGACAGCAGGATCGAGGCGCCAATGGTGGCGATGATCACGGGCAGATAGGTGCGATTGCGCAGCGGATAATAGACGCCGAGATTAAAGATGACGCCGAACAACGCCATGCCGGCGAGCGCGATCAGGAACGACAGCCAGTAAGGCCAGCCGAGATCGACCGAGAACACCACCATCAGATAGGCGGCGACCATCGAGAACTCGCCTTGCGCGAAGTTCACCACGTTGGTGGCGCGGAAGATCAGCACGAAACCAAGCGCGACCAGCGCGTAGACCGCGCCGATGCCGATTCCGGTAAAGAGCAGTTGGAGGACGAGATCCATGACGAGCGCTCGATCTGAGATTTGTATCGCGGACGAACGGCCTCTCCGAGATGGCCCGGAGAGGCCGAACCGCTATCAATCGTTGAAGTCGATATGCTTGTCGTAGACGATCTTGCCCTTGTCGTTCTTCACGACGTTGTAGCCGTGCAGACCGTCGCCGTTCTTGTCGAAATTGTATTCACCCTCGGCGCCGGCGAATTTCTGCGTCGCAAGGATGGCGTCGCGGACCTTGTTCGGATCGGTCGAGCCCGCCTTGTTGATCGCCGCCGACAGGATGGTGATCGCATCATAGGGCCAGGCGCTCTGGTTGTCGGGCGCGGTCTTGTAGGCATCGCGATAGGCCTTGCCGAACGCCTTCGCGGCATCGCTCGAGTCCTCGGCGAAGTCGGCGACGCCGTAGGTGTTGAACAGCGCGGGACCGGCGAGCTTGGTCGAGGAGACCGCCACCACCGAGGGCGAGCCGACCCAGGGAATATTTACGCCGAGCTGACGCAGCTGCCGGGCAAAGATGCCGAGATCGTTCTCAAAGGTGAAGTAGGTGCCGAGCACGTCAGCGCCGGACTGCTTCACGGCCAGCACGACCGGCGTGAAGTCCTGGCTCTGGTTGGCATAACCCTGGTCGAGCACCGGCGGCGCGCCGAGCTTGGTCAGCGCTTCGGTGAGCGCCTTGCCCCCCGCAGTGCCGAAGGCGTCGGTGGAATGGACGATCGCCCATTTCTTCTTGCCGAGCGTGTTGACGCCGAAGTCGGCGATCACGCGGCCGGAGTAATTGTCGTTCGGGCGGAAGCGGAACAGCCAGGGATTGCCGGAATGGGTGAGGTCGGGATTGGTGCCGCCGATCATCACCGGCTTGCCGACCTTGATCACGTCGGGCGCCATCGCCTGCACCTGAGTCGAACGGATCGAGCCAAGGAAGGCGACGATGTCGGATTGAGCGGCGAGCTTGGAGAACGCCAGCACGATGCCCGGATTGGTGGTCTGATCGTCCTCGATGACGAGCTCGACCTGCTTGCCGAGCACGCCGCCGGCCTTGTTGACCGCAGCCAGCGCCAGCTTGGCGCCGTTCTGGGCCCACAGCCCCTGCTCCGCCGCCGGTCCGGTCACCGGCACGCACATGCCGATCTTGATCGTCGCACCCTGCGCCCAAGCGCTGCGCATTAGCGCGGGTGCAGCGAGACCTGCCGCCAAGCCGGCGGAAAACTCACGCCTCGTCAGTTTCATTCAATCCTCCCTGTGGTGCGCCGAGCTTGCATGTCGGCTGCGTTGAAACGAGCTGACGCGTCAATCTGCTGCCCTATCCGCAGCCATTGAACGGCGCGGCGAACAAACATCAGCACCGCTGCAGCGCACAAGACGTGCAACGACGACCATCGATCTGGCGTTTGACGTAGCTAACCATGATTGCACATTGCACGCAATAGCCAAAAGTTCGCTGGCAGCGGTGCGTAAATGCCTGCTACCAACGACCGTGGCGCGATCACGTGTTAGTGTGACCGGCGGGCAGTCATCGATGTCGATTCCAAGAGCGAAATCGCAGACCAGACGGAAGCAGCCGGCCTACGCGCTGATCAAGAGCGCATTGGCAAAGCACATCCGCGCCGGTGACGTGCCACCTGGCACGGTTCTTTCCGAATCGGCGATCGCGACCTTGTTCGGCTCCAGCCGCTCTCCGGTGCGGCAGGCTTTCGAACAGCTCGAGCATATCGGCCTGGTGCGCCGGTTCGACGGTCGCGGCGTCATCGCCGGCAAGCGCAAGGTCGACCCTCGGCGCGTCCCGATCACGCCGGAAATGTTTGGGCTGACCGACGGCCCCGTCGACGCCGTGCGCAGCGACGCCTGGGATACTCTCTACTACAAGCTCGAACGTGAGATCATTTACCGGTCGCTGTTCGGACGCTTCCGCGTCAGCGAGCTCGCATTGGCGCGGCATTTCCGGGTGGGGCGCACGGTGGCGCGCAACCTGCTGTTACGTGCGCAGGCGATCGGCATCCTCGAGAAGGGCGCCAAGGCGCACTGGTACGTGGTGCCGTTGGACGAGGACCGCCTCCGCGACATCTTCGAGGTGCGCGCGACGCTCGAGCCGCTGCTCCTCAAATCCGCGACGGCGACGATTCCTGCCGCCCTGCTCGACCGGATGGCGGAGCGGCTGCGCGAGGGGATCCAGCACCGCGACAGCGTCGGCGTCGGCGAACTCGATGAGATCGAAGGTGACCTCCATATCCGCTGCCTGGGTTACGGCGCCAATCGCGAGATGATCGAAGCCCTCAAGCGCACCCATTGCGCGTTCGTGATCGGCAAGCACATCCAGGTCGCCCTGACCGCGCCGCAGATCGATTCCTTCATGGACGAGCATCTAGTGATCATCGAGGCTTTGCGCACGCGTGACGGCGACGCGGCGGCAGCCATCCTGCGCCGCCATATCGAATGGTCCCACTCGAAGGTCGCGGGCTGGATTGCCGAATTCCGCGCCATCAACGTGATTTCGCGCGTACCCTACATGACCTGAGCGCGAACGCCGCGCGTGATCGCAGCTACTCGTCAGCCTCGACCTCGGCGTCATCGGCCGAGCCCATTCCGGCCAGGCTCGCTTCCAGCGCGCCCAGCATCTCCTGCAATTCGGCAAGCTTGCGCGCCCCGAAGCGCCGGGTGATCTCGGCATAGATCGTCTCCGACGTCGGCGCCACCGCCTCGATCAGCTTCAACCCCTTGGCGGAGATCGAGACCACCGCGCGCCGCGCGTCGTTCTCAGCCGCCTTGCGCTCGATCAACGCGCGGCCCTCGAGATCGCGAAGGATTCGCGACAGGCTCGGGCCGAGCAGAAACGCCATGCGGGCGAGTTCGGTGACCTCGATCTCGTCGACCGCGGTGAGCGCGCGCAGGATCCGCCACTGCTGCTCGGTCAGCCCGTGATTGCGCAGCGACGGACGGAATTGCCGCATCACCGCCTCGCGCGCGCGGAGCAGCGACATCGGCAGCGAGCGCGAGAACTCGCGCATCGGGGTCCGTCGCGCCGCCGCGTCGTCGCTCTGCCCCGGCCGAATGTCGTTCGAATTTTTGCGCGCCATTACCTAATCCTGCGCAACGAAATTTTGCGTTGCAACATGGCTTGATTCAGTTTGCGGGAATTCACTTAACATGTTAATCATCTCCCGACATCCACTTTTGTGTAGCACGCATGGCCCTCTCCAAGGACGATATCCGCGCTGCCGCCGAACGGCTCGACGGCGCGGAAAAGACCCGCAAGCAAATCCGCCAGCTCTCGCTGGAATACCCCCGCATCACCCTCGAAGACGCCTACGCGATTCAGAAGGCCTGGGTCGAGATGAAGGTGGCGCAGGGCCGCGTCGTCAAGGGCCACAAGATCGGCCTGACCTCGAAGGCGATGCAGAGCGCGCTCAATATCGACGAGCCCGATTCCGGAATCCTGCTCGACGACATGTTCTTCGCCGATGGCGGCCTGGTGCCAAGCGACCGCTTCATCGCCACCCGCGTCGAGGCCGAGCTTGCCTTCGTGATGAAGCATCGTCTGGCCGGGCCGAACTGCACGCTGTTCGACGTGCTGAACGCCACCGATTTCGTGGTACCGGCGCTGGAGATCCTGGATACCAGGGTCGAGCGCGTCGATCCCGAGACCAAGGCGACGCGGAAGATCTTCGACACCATCGCCGACAACGCCGCCAATGCCGGTATCGTGCTCGGCGGCCGGCCGATCCGCCCGCTGGACGCCGACCTGCGCTGGATCGGCGCGCTGTGCTTCCGAAATGGTCAGCTCGAGGAAACCGGTCTGGCCGCCGGCGTGTTGAACCATCCGGCGACCGCGGTGGCGTGGCTGGCCAACAAGATCGCGCCGAACGGACTGGCGCTGGAGGCCGGCCAGGTCGTGCTGGCGGGCTCCTTCATCCGTCCGATCGAGACCCGCAAGGGCGACACCATCCAGGCCGACTACGGACCGTACGGTTCCGTAAGCTGCTACTTCGCCTGACGCCTTCAGCAGGAGCGCTGCATGCCGCATTTCACGCTTGAATACTCCGCCAATCTCGACGATCTCGTCGACATGGGCGCGACGGTCGAACTGGTCCGCAAGGCCGCGGTCGAGACCGGCATCTTCCCGCTCGGCGGCATCCGCGTCCGCGCCGTCAGATGCGAGCATTATGCGATCGCCGACGGCCGCAAGAATTACGGCTTCCTCGACATGGTGCTGCGGCTCGGCGAAGGCCGCGATCTCGCCACCCGCAAGAAGGCCGGCGAGCACATCTTCAACGCGCTCTCGGCTCATCTCGATCCGGTCTTCGCCAACAGCAAATTCGCGTTGTCGTTCGACATGCAGATCAACGACAAGGACACCAGCTGGAAACGCAACAACATCCACGACGCACTGAAGGTGGAGACGGTCAATGGATAAAGCCACCCCGAAATCGTCAGCCGACGTATTCCAGGCCAACCGCGATCGCGCCGGCCCGCTGCTTGCAAGCTTGAAAGCCGAAGGCATCGGCCATGTGATCGACGGCAAGGTCGTGCCTGCGGCCTCCGGGCAGACTTTCGAGACGAAATCGCCGATCGACGGCACGGTGCTGGCCACGGTCGCACGCGGCAATGCCGAAGACATCGACCGTGCCGCGGCCACGGCGTCCAAGGCCTTCAAGGCCTGGCGGGACATGCCGGCGGCGCAGCGCCGCAAGCTGCTGCATCGCGTCGCCGATGCGATCGAGGCGCGAGCCGACGACATCGCCGTGCTCGAATGCATCGACACCGGCCAGGCGCACCGCTTCATGGCCAAGGCCGCGATCCGCGCCGCGGAGAATTTCCGCTTCTTCGCCGACAAATGCGGCGAGGCCCGCGACGGCCTCAACACGCCCTCGGAAGAGCACTGGAACATCTCGACCCGCGTGCCGATCGGCCCGGTCGGCGTGATCACGCCGTGGAACACGCCGTTCATGCTCTCGACCTGGAAGATCGCACCCGCCCTCGCCGCGGGTTGCACCGTGGTGCACAAGCCGGCGGAATGGTCGCCGGTAACCGCCGATCTGCTGGTCAAACTCGCAAAACAGGCCGGCATCCCCGACGGCGTGCTCAATACCGTGCATGGTTTCGGCGAAGAGGCCGGCAAGGCGCTGACCGAGCACCCCGCCATCAAGGCGATCGGCTTCGTCGGCGAAAGCGCGACGGGCTCGGCGATCATGGCGCAGGGCGCACCGACCCTGAAGCGGGTGCATTTCGAGCTCGGCGGCAAGAACCCGGTGATCGTATTCGACGACGCCGATCTCGACCGCGCGCTCGATGCGGTCGTGTTCATGATCTACTCGCTCAATGGCGAGCGCTGCACGTCGTCGAGCCGGCTGCTGGTTCAGGAGAGCGTCGCCGGCAAGTTCATCGAGAAACTGACCCAACGCGTGAAGGCGCTGAAGGTGGGTCACCCCCTCGATCCCGCAACCGAGATCGGGCCGTTGATCCATGAGCGGCATCTCGCCAAGGTGTGCAGCTATTTCGACGTCGCCAAGAACGACGGCGCGACGATCGCAGTCGGCGGCCAGCCGCATGACGGCCCCGGCGGCGGCCACTATGTGCAGCCGACGCTGGTCACCGGCGCCAACGCCAAGATGCGCGTCGCGCAGGAAGAGGTGTTCGGCCCGTTCCTGACCGTCATCCCGTTCAAGGACGAGGCTGAGGCCATCGGGATCGCCAATGGCGTGCAATACGGCCTGACCGGCTATGTCTGGACCGGCGACATGGGCCGCGCGCTGCGGGTGGCGGATGCGCTGGAAGCCGGCATGATCTGGCTCAACTCGGAAAACGTCCGCCATCTGCCGACCCCGTTCGGCGGCATGAAGTCGTCAGGCATCGGCCGCGACGGCGGCGACTATTCGTTCGACTTCTACATGGAAACCAAGCACGTCTCGCTCGCGCGTGGGACGCACAAGATTCAGAAACTGGGAATTTAGCCAGCCGTCGTTCCGGGGCGATGCGCAGCGTCGAACCCGGAACTTCGAGATTCCGGGTTCTCGCTTCGCGAGCCCCGGAATGACGATAAAATTGAGGGGAAACACCGATGCCCGTTCCGACGCATGTTTTCGATCCGCCGTTCAACATCATCCGCTGCAGCCATGCCGTGCTCGACGTCACGGATCTCGACAAGAGCGCCGCCTTCTACGAGAAGACGGTCGGCCTCCACATCGAGGACCGCGACGACAAGTCGGTGTATCTGCGCGCCAGCGAGGAGCACCAGCATCACTCGGTGGTGCTGCGCAAGGCGCCGAAAGCGGCCTGCAACCGGCTTGGCTTCAAGGTCGGCAATGACGGCGACCTCGACAAGGCCGCTGCCTTCTTCTCCGAGAACGGCATCGCCTACGCCTTCGTCGACCAGCCGTTCCAGGGCCGCACGCTGCAATTCACCGATCCGTTCGGCTTCCAGATCGAGCTTTACGCCACGATGGAGAAACGCCCGCATCTGCTGCGGCGCTACGACCTCTACAAGGGCTGCCATCCGCAGCGGCTCGACCATTTCAACGTGTTCGCCGCCGAGGTTCAGGACACCGTCGACTTCTACGCCCGGCTCGGCTTCCGCCTCACCGAATATGCCGAGGAGGACGGCGACAACGGCCGCATCGCTGCCGCCTGGATGCACCGCAAGGGCAACGTCCACGACTTCGCCATCACCAACGGCCGTGGCCCGCGCCTGCACCACATCGCCTATTGGGTGCCGACAGCGATGAACATCGTGCATCTCTGCGACGTGATGGCCTCCTCCGGCTTCCTCAAGAACATCGAGCGCGGCCCTGGCCGGCACGGCATCTCCAACGCCTTCTTCCTCTACATCCGCGACCCCGACGGCCACCGCATCGAGCTCTACACCAGCGACTATTTCACCGGCGATCACGACCATGAGCCGCTGCGCTGGTCGCTGCGCGATCCGCGCCGCCAGACGCTGTGGGGCGCGCCGGCGCCGCGCTCCTGGTTCGAGGAAGGCTCGACCTTCGCCGGCCAGGCGGTGCGCGAGCCGCGCTTCGTCGCCGACGTGCTGGTTGCGGACTAGTGAACAAGATTCCATCCCCTCGTCGTCCCGGCGAAAGCCGGGATCCATAACCACCGAATAGGGTTGCCGAAAGAATGTCTGGCCGCGTACCCATTCCGATGGCCGCGGCGTATGGGTCCCGGCCCCCGTGCGCAACTGCGCACTAGGCCGGGACGACACCAATGAATGGATTTCCGATGTCAGCCCCTCGCCTCGCCACCTATTCCGCCAACGGCGCCACCAGCTATGGCGCCGTCACCGACACCGGCATCGTCGACCTCTCGTCGCGCTTCAAGGACTATCCGACGCTACGCGAAGCAATCGCCGCCGGCGCGCTGAGCAGGCTCGTGGAGGATGCCGCCAGGCGCGCGCCCGACCATGCGCTCGACGCAGTCGCGTGGCAGCCGCCGATCCCGGCGCCGGAAAAGATCATCTGCATCGGCGTCAACTACCCGGACCGCAATGCCGAATACAAGGACGGCTCGGACGCGCCGAAGTATCCCAGCATGTTTCTGCGGGTGCCGCGCTCCTTCGTCGGCCACAACACGCCCGTGGTGCGGCCACGCATCTCGCCGCAGCTCGACTATGAGGGGGAGCTGGTGCTGGTGATCGGCAAGGCCGGCCGGCACATTGCGGAGAGCGCCGCGCTCGATCACATCGCCGCGATCACGCTCTGCAACGAAGGCACCATCCGCGACTGGGTGCGCCACGCCAAGTTCAACGTCACCCAGGGCAAGAACTTCGATTCCACCGGCAGCCTCGGCCCGTGGATCGTGCCCTATACCAGCGAAGCACAGATCGCCGATATCCACCTGACCACGCGGGTGAATGGCGAGACCCGCCAGGACGACCGCACCTCGCGCTTGATCTTCGGCTTCCGCTACCTCATCAACTACATCTCGAGCTTTACGACGCTGGCTCCCGGCGACATCATCGTCACGGGCACCCCGACCGGCGCAGGTGCGCGATTCGATCCGCCGCGCTATCTGAAGCCCGGCGATGTCGTCGAGGTCGAGGCCGAAGGCGTCGGCATTCTGCGCAACAGCGTCGTCGACGAAGCCACCTAACCTCGAAAGCAAAGTGGACAGTGCCATGACCTCAACATCCGGCGGCGAAGCGATCGTCAACGGCCTCGTCGCCCACGGCGTCGATACTGTGTTCGGCCTGCCCGGCGCGCAGATCTATGGCCTGTTCGATGCCTTCCACCAGGCCCAGATCAAGGTGATCGGCGCCCGGCATGAGCAGGCCTGCGGCTACATGGCGTTCGGCTATGCGCGCTCCAGCGGCAAGCCCGGCGTGTTCAGCGTGGTGCCCGGCCCCGGCGTGCTCAACGCCTCCGCGGCGCTGCTCACCGCATTCGGCTGCAACGAGCCGGTGCTGTGCCTGACCGGTCAGGTGCCGACGCAATTCCTTGGCAAGGGCCGCGGCCATCTGCACGAGATGCCGGACCAGCTCGCGACGCTGCGCACCTTCGTGAAATGGGCCGACCGGATCGAATACCCTGATAACGCGCCCGCGCTGGTGTCGCGCGCGTTCCAGGAGATGCTGTCGGGCCGGCGCGGCCCGGCTTCGCTGGAGATGCCGTGGGATGTCTTCACCCAGCGCACTCAGGTCGCGCCCGTCAACCCGTTCGATCCGTTGCCGGCGCCGCAGCCCGACCCGGACCGCATCAAGGCCGCCGCCGACCTGATCGCCGGCAGCAAGGCGCCGATGATCTTCGTCGGCAGCGGCGCCATCGAGGCGCGCGAGGAAATCCTCGAATTGGCCGAGATGATCGACGCGCCGGTCGTCGCATTCCGCAGCGGCCGCGGCATCGTCTCCAACGCGCATGAACTCGGGCTCACCATGGCTTCGGCCTACAAGCTCTGGCCGAAGACCGATCTGATGATCGGCATCGGCACGCGCCTCGAGCTGCCGACCATGTCGCGTTGGCCCTACCAGCCGGCCGGACTGAAATGCGTGCGCATCGACATCGATCCGGTCGAGCTGCGGCGCTGGCCGGCTGATGCCGGTGTGATCGCGGACGCCAGGGCCGGCACCGCCGATCTCGTCGCCGCCGTGCGCAAGGTGGGCTACCGCAAGACCTCCGGCCGTCGCGCCGCGATCCGCGAGGCGACCGCGGCTACCGAGCAGGAAATCCAGCGCATCCAGCCTCAGATGGCGTATCTGAAGATCCTGCGCGAGGTGCTGCCGGCCAACGCCATCGTCACCGACGAGCTGTCGCAGGTCGGTTTCGCCTCCTGGTACGGCTTTCCGATCTATGAGCCGCGAACCTTCGTCACCTCGGGCTATCAAGGCACGCTCGGCTCGGGCTTCCCGACCGCGCTCGGCGCCAAGGTCGCCAACCCGGACAAGCCGGTGGTCGCGATATCAGGCGACGGCGGCTTCATGTTCGGCGTGCAGGAACTCGCCACCGCGGTGCAGTTCAAGATCGGCGTGGTGACGCTCGTCTTCAACAACAACGCCTATGGCAATGTCCGCCGCGACCAACGCGAGCGCTTCGACGGCCGCGTCGTCGCCTCCGACCTGGTGAATCCGGATTTCGTGAAGCTTGCAGAATCCTTCGGCGTCGGCGCCGCGCGCGTCACCTCGCCCGATCACTTCCGCCCCGTGCTGGAGAAGGCGCTGGCCGACGGCGGGCCTTACGTAATCTCGGTGGAAGTGCCGACGGATTCGGAAGTCAGCCCCTGGGCGTTCATCCACCCGGCGCGGAACAACTAGTCTAGCTAGGCGGCTTTCGCGCCGCGTTGCAGCCGTGACGCGGCGATCACGAGCAGGCCGGCGCCGGCGACCGACCAGCAGGCGACCGGCGCCCAGTGCACCAGCGGCGCGTAGTCCGGCATCTTCTGCAGGCCGCCGGCGACGGCCGCCATCCGCGCAAAGGTCGCGAGCGCCAGCGCCGAGAAGACGAGGCCGGTGACCTTGCCTTCCGCGCCGGTCTCCCCGATCGCAAGCGCCGCGGACACCGCGCTCATCAGCATGCAGCCCCAAGCGGCCCCCGCCATGAATTGCGCCACGATCAGGCCATTGAGGCTTCCGGCGATCTCCGCGGCGACGATCGCGAATGCGCCAAGCAGCCCCGCCATGCCCATCACGATCAGGCCGCCGCGATGCTTGACGACAATGCTCGCCGGAAACATCGCGATGTTGAAGCCGATCCAGAACACCGGCATCAGCCATTGCAAATCGCCCGGCCTGGCAAAGCGCAAATAGAACGGCGCGCTGTTGATGTTGAAGTGCAGCTGATAGCCGAGCGAGAGCAGCACCATCGATCCGATCAAAAACATCGGCACCGCGCCGAGCCGCTTGGCCGGGGGCGCAAGCCGCGCCGGCTGCGCCTCCGCCGCGATGCGGCGCTCGATCCCCGAGAAGGCCAGCGCGGTCAGCAGCAGCACGACGCCCGACAGCACGAACGGCAGCCGCGCATCCTGGTTGCGCAGCACGACGCCAAGATAGGGCGAGACCGCGCCCGCGATGCCATAACCCAGCATCGCCAGCGCAGCGAGGAACGGCACCGAGGGTTGCGCGCGATACTTGCCGAGCAGCGTGAGCGGCGGCGCACGCAAGGCCGACGACGTCACGGCCCAGATCACGATCAACACGATCAGCCAGACCTTTGCCCCCGGCCCGGTGCCGGCGACGTAAGGCAGCGCGATGAAGGCGGCGCAGGAGATCGCGGCGAGGATGCCGACGAACAAGCCAAGGCGGCCGACCAGGCTCGAAATCCTGTCGGCGGCCATGCCCATCGCCGTGTCGGTGATGGTGAAGATGCCCTGATCCATCATCAGGATCAGGATCACGGTCGCCGGCGCGATGCCGACATCGGCGCACAGCTTCGGCAGATAGATCAGATAGGTGGTCCAGCCCAGCGTGAACACGAGCTGCAGCACGGCGAGATAGACGCCGGTGCGGTTGACGGCGCGGTCGGCCTTGGTGGTCATGAGCCAAGTCTAGACCACCGGCCCGATTTGCGGGAGGGGAGTCAGCGCACCTTGCGGAAGGTCAAATTGATGCGCTGGCGGCCGAGCACGCTATGCTCGCCGTCGGCGAGCGGTGCGACGCCGTGATAAAACAACCGTGACGGGCCGCCCCACACCGCAACGTCGCCATGCTCGAGTCGATAGCGGCGCGGCGTATCGCTGCGCTTCAGGCCGCCGAACAGGAAGATCGCCGGCAGCCCGAGCGAGATTGACACGATCGGCGCGCGGTAGTCGAGCTCGTCCTTGTCCTGATGCAGCGACAGTTTTGCGCCGGCGACGTAGCGATTGATCAGGCAGGCCTGCGGCGCGAAGCCGGTGAAGCCGGCTTCATCAGCGGCGCCGGCGGCAAGCCTGCGCAGCACCTCCGGCATTTCAGGCCAGGGTTGTCCCGAGTCGGGATCGATCGGATCATAGCGATAGCCGCTGGGATCGGAGACCCAGCCGAGGCTGCCGCAATTGGTCATCGCCACCGACATGCGGTGGCCGCCCGGCGTGATCAGATGCCGGAACGGCGCCTGCTTGATGATGACACGCAATGCCGGGATCAGCTCGGCCTCGAACGGCCGGACAAAGCCGCGCAGCAGCACCGCGCCATCCGCGATCGTCTCGCGCGACGGCCGTGCATCGCCAATTGTCTCGAACAGATCAGCGGCCACGCCTCTCTCGCACTCACTTCGCGTCGTGGAAGATCACACCAACGGTGTGGCGGTGGCCGGAGCGAATCCGGCTGACGCCGTGGCGCAGATTGACACGATACGGTCCGCGCGTCCCCTGCACCGGGCGATGATGCACGGCAAAGGCCACCGCATCGCCCTTGGTGAGCGGCACCACCTCAGGGCGCGACTGCATCCGCGGCCGCTGCTCGGTCAGCACGAACTCGCCGCCGCTGAAATCGCGCCCCGGCTGCGACAGCAGGATCGCGACCTGGATCGGAAACACGTGCTCGCCATAGAGGTCCTGGTGCAGGCAGTTGTAGTCGCCCTCGCCATATTGCAGCAGCAGCGGCGTCGGCCGCGTCTGTCCGGCATCATGGCAGCGCTTCAAGAACGCCGCATGCGACGGAGGATATCGGATCTCGATCCCCATCGTCTCGTTCCAACGATTGGCTGTCGCGGTCAGCCGCGCATAGAGCGCCGGCCGCAGCTCCGCGATCAGGTCCGGCAGCGGATACGAGAAGTATTTATACTCGCCGCGGCCGAAGCCGTGGCGGCCCATCACGATCCGGCTGCGGAACTGGCTGTCGTCGGGATACAGCGCCGCGATGGCATCGCATTCCTCAGGCGTCAGCAAGCCGTTGAGGACGGCGCAGCCCAGCCCGTCGAGATCGGTCGTGATCCGGTCCCAGTCGAGCGCGTCGACGCGGGCCGGGATACCGGTGGGTGGACGGGTGATTGTTTTGGCTGTTGCTGTCATGGGACGGAATCTGGCCCCTGATTGCGGCCCGCGCCACCCGATTTCCGATCGAAATATGCCGAGAACGCCGCCACAATTGCGGTGTCGTCCCGGCGAAAGCCGGGACCCATAACCACAGCTGCTGGTTGTTCGAAAGCCGTCTGGCCGCGTGCCCTTTCCGAAGGCCGCGGCGTATGGGTCCCTGCTTTCGCAGGGACGACGCGTGGAGAGGTCTCGGTCGGCTCTGACGCAGCGGTGCGCGGTGAAAGGTCAGCCCCTCACCGGCAGCGTCACCACATCGTAGCCGTGGCCGATCTTCCGCTTCAGCACCGGGTCTTCGAGCTCGAACTCGAAGCGGCTGGCCGGGCGGATGCCGCCCTTGGCGGCGAAGGTGCCGCCGAACATGGCGCAGCCGTCGGGCAGCGCACCCTGGTCGAAGCCGCGCGCGATCAGGTCCTTCACCGGCAGCATGTGATCCAGCGTGCCTTCCTGGTAGAGCACGCGTTGGCCGCCGATTGTGGCCCAGGAGCGCAGAACGAGCTGGTCCCAGTGATCAATCACATCCTCGAGCTCCCAGAGCTCCGACGCCATCGGCTTGTCGCACATCTGCTTCGACACCGTGACGCTGTAGCTCTCGACCTTGCGGTCAGTGTGGTCGGAGCCGCATCCGACGAAGATGCGGCCCTGCCAGCCGATCAGCACGAACTCGACCTCGCCGCTCGAATCCTCGCCGCAGACTTCGATGGCATCGGCGAAGGTGAGCCGGCGCGCCGAGCAGCGGTAGTAGATCGGCGTGGTCGCGGGCCGTGCGATGCCGAGCGCCTCGAGCTCGGCGATATGCTTGTCGCGCGCCACCGGATCGCGGCCGGTCCAGCCGGCGATCACGGCCTGCCTGATTTCCAGTGTGAGCGGAGTGGCGACGCCCTTGTCGTCGACATTGAAGGTGAGATCAAACACGGATCACGGTCTCCATTCCGGCAGCGAGCTCGAAAATGCGCCGATCCGAACCGCCCGCGGCGGCGAGCATCAGGCCGACCGGCGCCTCGCCCTCGCGATGCGCGGGCAGCGAGATCGCGCAGCCGTCGAGCACATTGATCAGCGTGCAGTTGCGCAGCGCGCGCAAATTCTCGGTGGCGAACGCCTTGTCGTCGGCGAGGCTGGCGATCGTTGGCGGCAGGTTGGCCGTGGTCGGCAGCACCATCGCATCGTAGGGCGCGATCCGCTTCTCGGTGCGCGCGATGAAGGAGCGGCGCGCGTTGAGCAGATCGATATAGTCGGCGGCCGGGAAGCCCTCGCCGCGCTGGATGCGCACCGCGACGCGCGGATCGTAGATGTCGCCCTTGCTGGTCAGCAGGAAGCGGTGCCAGGCATAGCTTTCGGCGGCGGCAAAGCCGCCCTTGGTGTTCATGACGCCGACATCGAGCAATTCGGGCACCTCCATGCGATCGATCAAGGCGCCGGCGCGCGACAGCGCGCCAAGCGCGCGCTCGAAGGTTTTCGCGACGGCCTCATCGAGGTCGTCGAGCGCGACCGTGGTCGGCACCGCGAGCCGCATGCCCTTGACCGGGCGCGGCGTGAGCGGCGTCACCGGCTGGTCGGCGAGCACCGCGTCGAGCGCGGCGCAGCAGGCCACCGAATTGGCCAGCGGGCCGTAGCTGTCGAGCGTGAACGACAGCGGCACGCCGCCATCGAGCGGAATCCGGCGTTGCGTCGGCTTGTAGCCGACGATGCCGTTGAAGGCGGCCGGAATCCGGCAGGAGCCGCCGGTGTCGGTGCCGAGCGCGCCGAACGCCATGCCGTCGGCGATCGAGACCGCCGCCCCCGAGGACGAGCCGCCCGGCACGTGGCCGACGCTCCGGTTCCAGGCGCTCTTCGGCGTGCCGTAATGCGGATTGATGCCGATGCCGGAATAGGCGAACTCGGTCATGTTGGTGCGGCCGATCACGACGAAGCCGGCGCGCTTGAGCCGCGCCACCACCGGTGCATCGGCATCCGCCGGCGCCGAATCCTCCAGCGCCCGGGAGCCGGCGCGCGTCACCTGCCCCTTGATGTCGAACAGGTCCTTGATCGAGACCGGAATGCCTGCAAAGGGCGACGGCGCGGCATTGGCCTTGCGCAGGTGGTCCATGGCATCGGCGGCCTCCAGCGCGGCGTCGCGGTCGACATGGATAAAGGTGCGCTGGCCCTCCCCCGAGGGATCAGCGATTTTGGCGATGCACTGCTCGACGAGCTTGCGGGCAGAGGTCGCGCCGCTGGCGAGATCGGCGGCAAGGGAGGCGAGTGTCGGATTCTTGGGCATGGCTTTCACTTCACGGCTTGCACTTCATGGCTTGCACCGATTGTTGCGCGAACTGGGGCGGATTTCCAGTGTGTGCCAGCCCCCGACCTCGCATCACTTCAATCCGAAGTACGCGCGGTGCAGCTCTTCATTGCCGCTCATCTCGGCAACCGTGCCGGAGAAGCGGATCCGCCCGCCTTCCAGCACGAATACGCGGGTGGCAATCTCGAGAAAACCGATATTTTGCTCGGCGATCAAGAGCGCCAGCCCGCGGCCCTGCAGGCTCGACAAGGCGCGCAGCACCTCCTTGACGAACAGCGGCGACAACCCGGCCGAGGGCTCATCCATCACCAGCAGCTTCGGCTCGGCCGACAGCGCCTTGGCGATGCCGAGCATCTTGCGCTGACCGCCGGACAGGCTGGACGCCGGATCGCGGCGCTTGTCGCGCAGCACCGGGAACAGGCCGTACAATTCGTCGACCCGCGCGCCCGGGTTGGCATGGCCCAGCGCCTGCGCGCCGACGCGGATATTTTCCTCGATCGACAGGTCGGGAAACACCGCAAGCTCCGACATGTAGGTCATGCCGCGCTTCATGCGGTCCGACGAGCGCATCCTGGTGATGTCCTCACCACCGAGCTTGATGTGGCCGCTGCGGGCTTCGATCAGGCCGACCAGCGACTTCAGGAACGTGGTCTTGCCCGCGCCGTTGGCGCCGAGCAGCAGCACGGTCTCGCCGGGGCGGACGTCGAGATCGACGCCCCACAGCACCTGCATGGTGCCGTAGCCGGCATCGACGCCCCTGGTGTCCAGAAGCGGCACCGCATCAGTGGGCATGCTCGCCTCCCAAAAATACCTCGATCACCTGCGGCTCGCGTACCGCGGTCGCCAACGTGCCCTCGAAGATCTCCTTGCCCGCATTGAGCACGATGACGCGGTCGGTGATCTGCTCGATGAAGCCCATCAGATGCTCGACCACGATGATCGCCATGCCGGTCGCGGCCAAGACCTTGATGCGCCCCGCGATCCAGTCGAGTTCCGCCGGGTTGAGGCCGGCCGCGAGTTCGTCGAGCAGCAGCAGCCGCGGCCGCGTGGCGAGCGCGCGGGTCAGATCGAGCATCTTCTGCTGGGCGCTGTTGAGATCGGCGGCCGGACGGTCGGCAACCTCCTTCAGCCTGAAATCCTCGAGCAGTTCGGCGATCGACGGCGCACCGGTCGCGCCGCCATAGGCCAGCGCCACCTGGATGTTCTCGCGCACCGTGAGCGACAGGAACGGCTTCGGCACCTGGAAGGTGCGGTTGATGCCGCGGTGAACGAGCTTGTGCGAGGCGACGCCGCCGGCGGACGCACCGTCGAACACGACCTCGCCGCCGTCGGGCGCATAGAGACCGGAGATCACATTGATCGCCGTGGTCTTACCGGAGCCGTTCGGGCCGACCAAACCGAGGATCTCGCCCGGCACGACGTGAAAGCTGAGGCCGTCGAGCGCATGGAAACCGCCGAAGCGCTTCACCAGCTTCGAGACCTTGAGGATCGGGGTTTTCTCAGGGGACATGCCACCCCCTGCGGGTTGCCAGCGACACCAGTCCTGCGGGCAGGAACAGCACCAGGCCCATGATCAGGAGGCCATAGATCAGCTGGAAATATTGCGGCGTGGTAAAGCCGATCAGATTGTAGATGCCGTAGAGGATCAGCACGCCGACGATCGGGCCGGTGATGGTGGCAACGCCGCCGAACAGCGCGAACACGATCGCGAAGATGCTGAACTCGCCGGAGAACACGTTGTCCGGATAGAACACCGAGACGTACCAGGCGTAGATGCCGCCGGCGAGGCCGGCGACCAGCGCCGAGGCGAGCCAGGCAATCACCCGCATCTTCACAATATTAACGCCGGCCATCGAGGCCGACACCGCATCCTCGCGCACCGCCTGGAGCGCCAGCCCGAACGGCGAGTTCTTCAGATAGACCACCGCGCCGACCGTCAGCGCCATCACGACGACGGCGGCATAGTAGGCGTGGGTCGGGTTGAAGGTGCCGGTGAGCGAGACGCCGTAGGGGCCCTTGGTGATGCCTTCCAGCGCCGGGTTGGCGACGAAGTGCAGCACCGCGAGCGAGGCCGCGAGATTGGCGATCGCGAAATACGCGCCCGACAGCCGCAGCAGCGGCGTCAGCAACAGGCCGAGCGCAACCGCCACGACGCCGCCGACCAGCACGGCGAGCGGTGCGGGCATCTGCAGATGCATCACCATGATGGCGAAGCCATAGGCACCGGCGCCGAAGAAGCCGACATAGCCGAACGGCAGATAGCCGGTGAAGCCATAGATGATGTTCACGCCCTGCGCGAGGATCAGGAAGATCACGAAGTTGAACAGCAGCAGATGGTTTTGATAGACGCCGGGCAGCAGTGCGAACACCACCACCAACGGCGCCAGGATGAACAGCAGGTGCTTCGATGCACTATGCAACGCGCACCCGCCTTCCGAGCAGACCGCTCGGGCGCAACAACAGGATCACGATCAACAACACATAGGGCAGCAGGTCGGCCCAGGAACTGAGATAGGTCTGCACCAGCATGTAGCAGAGACCGTAGACGACACCGCCGAGCGCGGTGCCGAGCGGATTGCCGAGCGAACCCAGCACGACGATCGCAAACGACGTCACGGTCGCGTCGGCGCCGAACGCCGGCGTCACCGAGCCGAACATGAAGGGCGCGAACACGCCGGCGACCGCCGCGATCCCGAGGCCGATGCCGAACGCCGCCGCCGAGACGCGATCGACATCGATGCCGGTCGCCAACGCCTCGTCGCGCCGCGACATCACCGCGCGCGTCAGGGTGCCGAGCCGGGTGTGATAGAGATAGAGGTAGACCAGCGCGATCGCGATCAGGCTGGTGATGGCCGCGATCACCCAGGGCGCAGGAAAGCCCTGGCCGAAAATCTGGATCGGCCCTGCGCCGCCCGCCTTGCCGCCGAACCACTTCACCTTGATGGTCGTGAACACGGTGCCCAGCAGCCGGCTCTGGATCGAGCGCTCGCTGGTCCCGGCGAAGATCGTGGTGACGGCCTCGATCACCTGCGACAAGCCGAAGAACAGGATGATCGATAGCATTTCCGGATTGGCCGAGCCCTGCAGCCGCGGCACCAGCACCCAGTACAGCAGCACGCCCACCAGCACAAACACCACGAAGGCGAGCGGCACCGCGAACAGCGGGTCGATGCCGGCGATGCCGACCACGCCGAGCGCGATGAAGGCGCCGAGCATCAGGATGTCGCCATGCGCAAGGTTGACGATGCGCATGACGCCGAACACGAGATTGAGACCGATGCCGACCAGGCTGAAATACAGCCCGAACAGCACGCCGGCAACGAGCGCATAGGTCATGCTACCGCTCGCCGCCGAAGGTTACGCCCGCCGCACTCACCTGCATCACGGCGCCGGATAGATCGGCTTGCCGGTGGCGGTCTCGTGCGGATAGATCGAGACGAACTTGATGTGATCGTGCTCGTCGACCGTGAGCTGGCCGAGCGGCGTCAATTCACCGATCTGGCCGCCCGTCTCGTCCAGCGCGAAGGTGCCGTCCAGCGTCTTGAGCTGGCCGCTGAGCGAGAACACCGCGCGGCGCAGCTCCATCTGGTCCAGGCTGGTCGCAACCGACAGCGTCTTCTCGATCACCAGCGCGGTGGTGTAGCCGGCCACCGCGTTGAAGCCGAACTCCATCTTGCCGTCGTTGTACTTCTTGGTCCAGGCGGCGCGGAAATCCTTCATGTTCATCCCGAAATTAACGGGATAGTCCAATTCGGACGGCGGCACATAGGTCCAGATGTGCTCGAGGCCCTTGGCGCCGACATTCTTCTCGAGCAATTCGGTCTCGAGGCCGGCATAGATCGCGAACAGCATCTTGAACTTGGTGCCGACGTCCTGGACGTTGCGCAGGAAGGCGATGTCGTTCGGCGCATAGCCGAAATGGATCACCGCGTCCGGATTGGCGTTGCTGATGTTGTTGATGATGACGTTGTAGTTGGTGGTCTCGGTCGGAACGCCCTGGTCATAGACGATCTCGATCGGCGCGCCGGACTCCTTGACGAACTTGCGGAACGCGTTGGCCTGGGTGCCGGTGAACTCGTTGGTCGAATAGAGGATGGCGACCTTCTTGATGCCGAGGCCCAGGCCGTCATGGCTGATGAAGTCAGCGACCGGCTTCGGCCACACCGTCGACACCGGATCGGCCATCAGCGCGATGTAGGGATTGTCCTTGGAGAAGAAGCTCGCGCCGGTACCGGTCTGGTCGAACAGGAACATCTTGTGGTCGCGCGCGATCGCGACCGCGGGCGCCGTCAGCACCGATCCGGAATCGGCGACCAGAAGGTCGACCTTATCCTGGGTGACGAGCTGATTATAAAGCGTCGCGGCGGTCGCGGTGTTGCTCTGGTCGTCATAGGAGACGAGCTTGATCGGGATCTTCTTGTCGAACGCCTTCACGAACACGCCACCCTCGGCGTTCTTCTGTTCGACCCACAATTTCAACGAGCTGTAGACCGGCATCGAGATCGAGGCGTAGCGCCCCGACGACGCATAGAGCGTGCCGATCTTGATCTCCGACGGTGCGTCGGCGGCCATTGCCTGCGTAGCAAATGCGAGGCTGGCAGCGAGTGCCGCGCCGATGATCCTCAGCATGATATGTTCCTCCCGGCTATCTTGAACGTGTCTTGACGTATCTTGGACGCGGCCCTTCTACGCGCCGGATCGGAGCGACACAAGCATCGCGGCCTTAGCAATTGTGCGAGGGGCGGAATATGCGGCATGCGCGGGACACAGGCCGCTGCGCGGAGCATGGATGGACCGTTGACGGGCCTTGGTTCAATGTCGCATCAAGATCGTAACAATTTCGGGAGGAGACATCAGACATGGCCGAGCCCGCGCGCGCGAAACCAAAGCCGACACCGGAGACCCAGCATTTCTGGGATGGCACCAAGGCCGGCGAGCTGCGCCTGCAGCGCTGCGATGCCTGCGCCAATGTCTACTTTCCGCCGCGGCCGTTCTGCCCCTCCTGCGCCTCGCGCAAGGTCTCGATCTTCAAGGCCAGCGGCAAGGGCAAGCTCTACAGCTACGTCATCAACCACCGTCCCGCAGCGCCCGGCTTCACGCCGCCTTATGCGATCGCGGTCGTCGAGCTCGACGAAGGCCCGCGCATGATGAGCAACATCATCGATTGTCCGCAGACGCCGGAAGCGCTCGAGCTCGACATGCGGCTCGAGGTCGCCTTCGAGGCGCTCGACGACAAGATCACCCTTCCCTTGTTCCGTCCGGCAAAGGGGTAATGTGATGCGCAGGAACCAGGTTGCCGTCGTCGGCGCGGCCGAAACCACCGAACTCGGCGTCATCCCGAACATGTCGCAGATCCAGCTGCACGCGGACGCGGCGCTGAATGCGATCGCGGACGCCGGCCTGAAGCTGTCCGACATCGACGGCTTCGCCACCGCGGTCGAGACCCCGCAGCAAATGGCGCATTATCTCGGCATCACGCCGACCTGGGTCGACGGCACCTCGGTCGGCGGCTGCTCCTTCATGCTGCATGTCCGCCACGCCGCCGCCGCGATCGAGGCCGGCCTCTGCAAGACCGTGCTGATCACCCATGCCGAGAGCGGCAAGTCGATGATCGGCAAGCAGCCGCGCTTTACCGCGCCCGACAGCCTCAACGGCCAGTTCGAATCGCCGTTCGGCGTCTACGGGCCGCCGAGCATGTTCCCGATTCCCGTGCTGCGCTTCATGAAGACCCACGGCATCACGCATGAGCAGCTTGCGATGGTCGCCGTCGTGCAGCGCGAATGGGCGGCGAAGAATCCGCGCGCGACCATGAAGGATCCGATCACGGTCGCCGACGTCCTGAACTCGCGGATGATCGCCTATCCGTTCCGGCTGCTGCAATGCTGCCTTGTCACCGACGGCGGCGGCGCGCTGATCCTCGCCTCGGCCGACCGCGCCAAGGATTTTCCGAACAAGCCGGTCTACATTCTCGGCACCGGCGAGAGCGTGGAGACGCCGATGGTCAGCCAGATGAAGACGTTTGACTCATCGCGCGCCTTCAAGGTGGCGGGCCCCCTCGCCTTCAAGGAGGCCGGCATTACCCACAAGGATGTCGATCATCTGATGATCTACGACGCCTTCGCGCATCTGCCGCTCTACGGCCTCGGCGACCTCGGCTTCATGCCGTACGAGGAGACCGGCAAGTTCATCGCCGACGGCAATACCCGCCCCGGCGGCAAGCTGCCGCTCAACACCAATGGCGGCGGCCTCAGCTACATGCACTCCGGAATGTACGGCATGTACGCGCTGCAGGAGAGCGTGCGGCAGATGCGCGGCATCGCGCCGGCGCAGGTGCCGAACGCGAAGATCTCGGTCTGTCACGGCGTCGGCGGCATGTTCGCCGCAAGTGGCACGATCATCTTTACGAACGAGAAGTAACAGCTCCGTCGTTCCGGGGCGCGCGAAGCGCGAACCCGGAACCTCGAGATTCCGGGTCTGGTGCTTCGCACCATCCCGGAATGACGGAGAGCAAACCAGGAGAACCGACATGGCAAAATCACTGCAGGATAAAGTCATCATCGTCACCGGCGCGGGCCGCGGCATCGGCCGCGAGATCGCGCTGCTCTGCGCGGCGGAAGGCGCCAAGGTCGTGGTCAACGATCCCGGCGGCGCCGCCGACGGCGGCGGCTCGAGCGCCGCGCCCGCCGAGGAGGTGGTCGAGGAGATCAAGAAGCGGGGCGGCACCGCGGTCGCCAATTTCGAGTCGGTGGCGGAAGCGATCCCCGCCAGCAAGATCGTGAAAACCGCGACCGACCATTTCGGCCGGCTCGATGGCGTCGTCAACAATGCCGGCATCCTGCGCGACATGATCTTCCACAAGATGAGCGTGGAAGCCTTCGAGGCCGTCATCAAGGTACATCTGATGGGCTCGTTCTATGTCAGCCACGCCGCGGCACGCATCTACCGCGAGCAAGAGTCAGGCTCGTTCGTGCACTTCACCTCGACGTCCGGCCTGATCGGCAATTACGGCCAGGCCAACTACGCCGCCGCCAAGCTCGGCATCGTCGGCCTGTCGAAATCGATCGCGCTGGACATGGGCCGCTTCAACGTGCGCTCGAACTGCGTGTCGCCGTTCGCCTGGACCCGCATGATCGGCACCATCCCGACCGAGACCGACGCCGAGAAGGCGCGCGTCGAGAAGATCAAGCAGATGGGCCCGGAGAAGATCGCGCCGGTCTGCGCCTATCTGCTGTCGGACGCGGCCAAGGACGTCACCGGACAGATCTTCGGCGTGCGCATGAACGAGATCTTCCTGTTCGGCCAGCATCGTCCGGTGCGCTCGGTGCATCGCGGCGAAGGCTGGACGCCCGAGACCATTGCCGAACACGGCATGCCGGCGCTGAAGGGATCGTTCGCCAAGCTCGACCGCTCGGCCGACGTCTTCACCTGGGATCCGATCTGAACTTGATCTGATCCTCCGATCCGATCTGACAGTTTTATGAACCAGTCGCCTCCGCGAAACAGCGGGGGCGACACACTCTTTGGTTGTTTCATCATGGCGTGCCCGCATTGTGCCAGAATTGCGGGGGTATGATCGTCCTCCCGATAACAAAAAAGCCTGGGAGGACTTTCGTGACAAATCCAAGCAACATTCAGAAACACGAGGGCGACGGTGCGAAGGCGTTCGACCGTCGGACAATCTTGCGCGGCGCAACCGCGCTTGCTGCAACCGCGATGGCCGCATCCGATGCCGCAGCGCGCGACTTCGGCCCCAACGCGGAACCGCAGCGCTATCCCGATCCAGACATCGTCGTGATCGACGACAAGCGCTTCAAGGCCAAGGTCGGCAACACCGCGATCAAGCGGCTCTACACCGGCTGCCTGTGGGCGGAGGGCCCGGCCTGGAACGCGCAGGGCCAGTATCTGGTCTGGAGCGATATCCCGGCCAACCGGCAGTTGCGCTATCTCGACGATGACGGCCACATCTCCGAGCAATTCCACAAGCCGTCGAACGAGGCCAACGGCTCGACCTTCGATTTCGAGGGCCGCCAGATCACCGCCGAGCGCACGCGGCTGGTGCGCTACGAGCACGACGGAACCGTCACGCCCCTGGCGGAGCAGGCCAATGGCAAGCAGCTCAACGGGCCGAACGACATGGTCGTGCATCCCAACGACAAGTCGATCTGGTTCACCGATCCCGGCTATGGCGCGATTTCGATCTATGAGGGCCAACTGGCCAACACCGGATCGAAGCAGCCCTACCAGAAGGAAGCGGTCTATCGCATCGATGCTGCGACCGGCCAGATCACCAAGGTCGCCGACGAGCCGTTCAAGCCGAACGGCATCGCCTTCAGCCACGACTACAAGAAGGTCTATGTCTGCGACACCGGCACCACGCATTACCCGAACGCCAAGAACATCGTCTGGCAGTACGACCTCAACGGCGACAAGCTCTCCAACCCGCGCACGCTGATCGACATGACGCTAGACGGCAAGTCAGGCTTCCCGGACGGCCTGCGTGTCGACGTCGACGGCAATATCTGGGTCGGCGCCGGCTGGGTCGGACCGGGCTATGACGGCGTGCAGGTGTTTGCGCCCGACGGCCAGCGGATCGGCCAGATCCTGCTGCCGGAGACCTGCGCCAACCTCACCTTCGGCGGCAAGAAGCGCAACCGCCTGTTCATGACCGCAAGCCAGTCGCTCTACGCGGTCTATGTCGAGACCAGGGGTGCGCATAACTGTTGATCTAACCGTCGTCCCGGCGAAGGCCGGGACCCGTTACCACTGCAGTTGGTTGTTGAAGAAAGCTGGGGCCCACATCGTTCACGACACTCCGGTCGTGGTTATGGGTCCCGGCCTTCGCCGGGACGACAACGTAGCTAGCCGCTATTCCGCAGCCCCGCCGAGATCCCGTTGATCGTGATCTGAATCCCGCGCAGCACCTGCTCGTCCGGGTTCTGCGCGCGATACTCCTTGAGCAGCTCCACCTGCACGTGATTGAGCGGATCCATGTAAGGGAAGCGGTTGCGGATGCCGCGCTCCAGCAGCGGGTTGCCCTGCAGCAGCCGGTCGTGCCCCATGATGTCGAGCAGCGTCTCGATCGACAGGTGCCATTCGCGGCGGATCTGGCCAAAAATCTTCTCGCGCAACGCGACGTCGGGCACCAGCTCGGCATAGCGCGAGGCGATCGCGATCGAGCTCTTCGCCAGCACCATGTCCATGTTGGACAATAGTGTGCGGAAGAACGGCCATTCCCGATAGAGCTCCTGCAGGAACGCCATGCCCTGCTCGGGATGCCCGGATATCCAGCTCTCGACCGCGCTGCCGAAGCCATACCAGCCCGGCAGCATCAGCCGGCATTGCGCCCAGGAGAACACCCACGGGATGGCGCGCAGGTCCTCGATCTCGCGGGTCTTCTTGCGCGAGGCCGGGCGGCTGCCGATGTTCAGCGTCGCGATCTCGTTGATGACGGTCGAACCCCAGAAATAATCGGCGAAGCCTTCGGTCTCGTAGACGAGGCCGCGATAGGCCTTGAAGGCGAGCGCGGAAATTTCCTCCATCGCCTTGAGATATTCGGGGCGCGGCGCGCTCTGCCGCGGCTGCAGCAGGCTGGTTTCCAGCGTCGCCGCGGCGAGGATTTCCAGGTTGCTGCGGCCGACCTCGGCATTGGAATATTTCGACGAGATGATCTCACCCTGCTCGGTGATGCGGATCTGGCCGTTCACGGCGCCGCCGGGCTGCGCGATGATCGCGTCATAGCTCGGCCCGCCGCCGCGGCCGACCGAACCGCCGCGGCCGTGGAACAATCGCAAGCGCACGCCGTGGCGCTCGAACACCTCGACGAGGCCGATCTCGGCCTTGTAGAGCTCCCAGCCCGAGGTGACGAAGCCGCCATCCTTGTTGCTGTCGGAATAGCCGAGCATCACCTCCTGCACGCTGCCGAGACTGTCGACCAGCTTGCGATAATCGTGCAGCACCAGCATGCGGTCCATGATGCCGCTGGAGGCCTGCAGATCCTCAATGGTCTCGAACAGCGGCACGATGTTGACGGCGCTGCGGCCGGATGGATTGACCAGCCCGACCTCCTTCAACAGCACCGCGACCTCGAGCATGTCGGACATGCCCTGGCACATCGAGATGATGCATTGGGAGATCACTTCCGGCCCGAACCTGGCATGCGCCTCGGCCGCGGCACGGAACACGGCGAGCTCGCTTTGGGTCTCCTCGGAATATTTCACGAAGGGCGAGGCCAGCGGCCGTGCATTGCGCAGCTCGGCGAGCAGCAGGCTGACGCGGGCGTCCTCGCCGAGCGCCAGATAGGACATCCCTGGATTGGCGGTATCGAACAGCTCGGCGATGGTGCGCTCGTGCACCGCCGAGTTCTGGCGGATGTCGAGCCGCGCCAGATTGAAGCCGAAGCAATCCACCGCCCGCCGCAACAGCCGCAGCCGGCCGCGCGCGATCACGCTGGAATTGTTCGCGATCAGCGAGCGGTTGAGCACGTCGAGATCGGCCTGGAATTCCTTGGCGCTCGCATACGGCTCGGCCTTGCCGACCGGCGGCCGCGTAGTCTCGACCTCGAGCCGAGAGGCCGTCGCCGCAAGCCTTGCATAGATGCCCGATACGGCCAGACGATACGGTTCGCCGCTGCGATGCGGCGAGGTGTCGGGCGAACGCTCGGCGAGGCTCCGCAGCTCGTCCGAGACGTCGGCGAGATGCGCCGCCAGCGACAATTCGGCGCCAAGCGCATGCAGCTCCTCGAGGTAGAAGTTGAGCGCCTGTCTCGACTGCAGGCGCAGCGTGCCGCGCATCACCTCCGCGGTGACGAAGGGATTGCCGTCGCGATCGCCGCCGATCCAGCTTCCCATCCTGAGAAAGGATGCGAGTTCACCGGCCTCGCCGCCCTCCTTGTTCAGGCGGTCCTCCAGCGCGCAATGCAGCCGCGGCACTTCCTGCAGGAAGGTGTAGTCGTAGAACGACAGGCCGTTGGCGACCTCGTCGAGCACGGTCAATTTGGTCCGGCGCAACAGATTGGTCTGCCACAGCGTCACCACGGCGCGGCGCAGCTGCTCGTCGCTGGCGTCGCTCTCGTCTGGCGTCATCTGCAACCGCTCGCGGCGGTCGAGCAGATCGGCGATCTCCATCTCGCGGTCCATCGTGCTCTTGCGGCGGACCTCGGTCGGATGCGCGGTCAAGACCGGGCTGACGAGTGCACTCCTGAAGAAGCTGCGCAGATCGGCCGGGCTGATGCCGGCCTGGCGGGCATGCACCAGCGTCTGTTCCAGCGTGCTCGGCCGCGGCGCTCCGCTCGGGCCGCGGCTGCGCATCTGGCGGATGTTGTTCTGGTCCTCAGCGATGTTGGCGAGGTGGGAGAAATAGCTGAAGGCGCGGACGATCTGCAGCGTCTCGGCAATCGACATGCCGTCGAGGATGCCCTCCAGCTCCCGCCGCGCTAGCTTGTCCTCGTCGCGATGAAATCGGACCGAGGTCTGGCGGATGCGCTCGACCAGGTCGAATACGTCGGCCCCTTCCTGGTCGCGCACGGTGTCGCCGAGGACGCGCCCCAAGAGGCGGATGTCGTTCCGGAGCCGCGCATCCTCCTCCTGCGCAGTCGCTTCCAGAAGGCTGACCTCTGCGGCACGCTTGGCGCGGATTTCCGTCTCGGACGGCATGGTCTGGGGAGGCATTACCTGGGGAGACATGGCTTCGCTACTCCGGAGGCTGCCCGGCTCCTCCCGAGTGTGCGCTTTTTTTGCCGCAGCGCAAGATGAACTTGGTGGCGGTGCACCACTGCCGTCGTCCCCGCGAAAGCAGGGACCCATAACCACCGATATCCGAGGTTGGGATCGGACGGGGCCACAGCCCGCAACGGGGACATCCGTGGTTATGGGTCCCGGGTCGCGCGGAGCCTGTCATCGGGCGGCGCTTCGCGCCGACCCGTTGGCTTGCCCGGGACGACGGCGAGTTTTGTGGCGCTAGATCCGCCGCCCCGCCCGCTCCCAATACGGATCGCGCAGCCGGCGCTTGAAGATTTTTCCGGAATCTTCACGCGGCAGGTTGGTCTGGATCTCGATGTGCTTGGGCACCTTGTAATCGGCGAGCGCAGTCTTCAGCTGGGCGCGGACGGAGGCGATGTCGAGCACGACGCCTGGCTGCGGCTCGACCACCGCCATCAGCGCCTCGCCGAACTCGGCATCCGGAATGCCGAACACCGCGCAATCGTGCACGCCGGGAACGGCATGCAGCACCGCCTCGATTTCGGCCGGATAGATGTTGACGCCACCCGAGATCACCATGTCGCGCTTGCGATCGCAGATGAAGACGTAGCCGTCGGCATCGATATAGCCGACGTCGCCCGAGGTGATGAATCCCTGCCGGTCGATCTCGGCGCGCTTCTCCGACTTGTTGTGATAGGTGAAATCGGGATTGCCCTTGATCCGCGAATAGATCTCGCCGATCTGCCCCTGCGGCACCTCCTTGCCGTCGTCGCCGACGAAGCGCAGCTCGGCACCGGGCGAGATCTTTCCGACCGTGCCGGGCTTCTTCAGCGCGTCCTCGGAATTGGCGAAGGTGACCGCGCCTGACTCGGTCGAGCCGTAGAACTCGTAGATCACCGGCCCCCACCATTCGATCATGGCGCGCTTGACATCGGGCGGACAGGGCGCGGCGGCATGGATGATGTGGCGCAGCGACGACATGTCGTACTTCCGGCGCACCTCCTCTGGCAGCTTCATCAGGCGGATGAACATCGTCGGCACCATGAAGATAGTATCGATTCGCTCGCGCGCGATCAGCTGCAGAAACTCCTCCGCGTCGAAGCGCGGCATCAGCACCAGCGCGCCGCCGAGCTTGCCCGAGCGCAAACCGAAGGAATTCGGCGCGGAATGGTAGAGCGGTCCCGGCAGGATCGCGCGTGCGCCGGGCTTCAGGCCGTAGATCATCGCGCGCATCGCTTCCGCATTGGCGGTTTGCTCCGGCGTCGGCGCGAAGCGGCGCACGCCCTTCGGATGGCCTGTCGTGCCCGAGGTGTAGATCATGTTCTGCGGCTGCGGCACCACCGGGCCGTCGTAGCGCGGGAATTGCGCGAGCCAGGCTTCGAAATCGATCGCGAAATCCGGTGTCGCCAGATGGTCGGGATTGATCTTGTAGTTGGCGAGGATTTCCGGCGGCGTCGGCACGCCGAGCACGATGACACCGGGCGGGATCGCACCGCGCAGCGGATGCAGCATGTCGGCATGACCGATCAGGACGCGCGTGCCGGAATCCGTCAGCACATAGTTGATCTCGTCCGGCTTGAAGTGCCAGTTGATCGGCACGCCATAGGCGCCGAGTCGCATCGCGGCATAGGCAGCCTCGATGAAGGCGATGTCGTTGCGCATCAGCATGCAGACGCTGTCGCCCGGCTTGACGCCGAGTTCGTTGAGGCCGCTGGCAATACGGTCGGCGCGCTCGGCCACTGCAGCGTGATCGCGCCGGCGACCGCCGCTGACGATGCCGAGGAAGGGCTGGGACGTTTCCATTGTCGTTGTCCGATCTTTCGTCGGGTTAAATGTCATTCCGGGGCGCGCAGAGCGCGAACCCGGAATCTCGAGATTCTCCGGTGCGCAATTGCGCACCATAGTTCGATGCTGCGCATCGCCCCGGAATGACTGCCGTGTCAGCCCGCATCCGCAAACCTTGGCGCGCGCTTCTCCAGATTGGCGCGCACGGATTCGGTCTGGTTCGGGCTGCCGAGCAATTTCTGCTGCTCGACGGATTCCGCGAGCAGCGCGGCCGCCGGATCGACCGACAGATTGTTGAGCATGCGCTTGGCGGCACGGATCGCATCCGGGCTCTTGCCGGCGATCTCGCGCGCGACCTCGAGCGCCGCGGCGCGCGGGTCGTCGCAGACGCGGGTGGCAAGGCCGTAACTTTGGGCCTCCTGCGCCGAGAAGATACGGCCGGTATAAGTGAGCTCGCGCAGGATGTCGTCGCGCACGAGGCTCGCGAGGATCGGCGTGCCCGCCATGTCGGGCACAAGGCCCCATTTGATCTCCATGATCGACATCCGCGCATCCTGCGAGAGGAAGCGCATGTCGGCGCCGAGCGCGAGCTGGAAGCCGCCGCCGAACGCGACGCCGTGGACCGCGGCGATCACCGGCACCGGAAGCTGGCGCCAGCCCCAGACCGCCTGCTGCGGGAAATTGGCCTTGCCGTGGGTGCGGATGGTGAGATCGCGCTTTTCGCCGCCCGGCACTCCGTTACCGCCGTCCTTCATGGCGGCGAAACGGCCCATGTCGAGCCCGGCGCAGAACGCCCGGCCCTCGCCGGACAGCACCACCACCCGAACGGCTTTTTCCCTGGAAAGCCGGTCGGTTGCGGCCACCAACGCCTCGAACATCGCGGCGTCGAGCGCGTTCATCTTGTCCGCCCGCACCAGGCGGACATCGGCGATACCGTCCGAAATCGATATCGAAACGCGATCTTCCATTGAAATCTCCTCCGCTGTTCCTTGTTGGCGCTTTACAGAAAGGCCGTTGTCCGCTTTTAGTCAATCGACCAATTAACTGACAACCCCCGTGGAGGAAACGATGTTCTCTGATCAGCTTCTTGCCGGGCGGCGCATACTGGTAACCGGTGGTGGCACAGGCCTCGGCAAGTCCATGGCCTCGCGGTTCCTGCAGCTCGGGGCCGAGGTGCATATCTGCGGCCGCCGCAAGAGCGTCTGCGATGAAACCGCAACCGAGCTGATGGCCGAGCATGGCGGGCGCGTGGTCAGCCACGGCGTCGATATCCGCAACGCCATGGCGGTCGACGAGATGATCGAGGCGATCTGGACCACCAGCGGTCCGCTCACCGATCTCATCAACAACGCCGCCGGCAATTTCATCTCGCGCTCGGAAGAATTGTCGCCGCGCGGCTTCGATGCGGTCGCCAACATCGTAATGCACGGCACCTTCTATGTGACGCACGCGGTGGGCCGGCGCTGGATCGCTGGCGGCCATCGCGGCAACGTGGTGTCGATCACCGTGACCTGGGTGCGCAACGGCTCGCCTTACGTGGTGCCGTCGGCGATGAGCAAGTCGGCGATCCACGCCATGACCATGTCGCTCGCCATCGAATGGGGCCGTCACGGCATCCGCCTCAACACCATCGCGCCCGGCGAGATCCCGACCGAGGGCATGAGCAAGCGCATCAAGCCCGGTGACGAGGCCGGCGCGCGGACCAAGGCGATGAACCCGATGGGCCGCGTCGGCACCATGGAGGAATTGCAGAACCTCGCCGTGTTCCTGATCTCCGGCGGCTGCGACTGGATCAACGGCGAGACCATCGCCATGGACGGCGCGCAGGCGCTCGCGATGGGCGGCAATTTCTACCAGCTGCGCGACTGGAGCGACGACGACTGGACCAAGGCGCGCGAGTCGATCAAGGCCCAGAACGAAAAGGACCGCGCGGCGCGGGGCTGAAGCCCGCGCTTGCTCCTCAATCACTACTGTCGTCCCTGCGAAAGCAGGGACCCATAACCACCGCTCAAAGCTACCGAGCACGCTGGGGCCACAGCGCACTCGACAACTCGATCCTGTGGTTATGGGTCCCGGGTCGCGCTTCGCTTGCCCGGGACGACGATGTGGATGGATCGTGGACGCCCCTCCGTATTGTCTTTGCTGCCGGATGCCGCCACACTCCGCGCAACCAAAACAAGACGTCACGGGGGAAACATGTCCGACGCGCCGAAGCTGACCAATCTTGCCGACATGGTGCGCGAGCGCGCCAAAAGCCGCGGCGCTGCGCTGGCCTATGAATTCGAGGGACGGCAAACCAGCTTCGCCGAGTTCGACATCAAGACCAACCGCGTCGCCAACGCGCTGATCGCGATGGGCGTCAAGAAGGGCGAGCGGATCGCCTATCTCGGCAAGAACAGCGACTTCTATTTCGAGCTGTTGATGGGGGCGATGAAGGCCGGCGTGGTGATGGCGCCGGTGAACTGGCGCCTGGCAGGCCCCGAGGTCGCCTTCATCGTCGACGACTGCAAGGCCCCCGTGCTGTTCGTCGGCCCCGAATTCGTCACGCAGGCGCGCAACATCCGCGACAAGCTGCCGAGCGTCCGCACCATTATCACGACCGAAGGCGGCGCGCCGGAATGGCCCGACTTTCTCGCCTGGCGCGATGCGCAGGGCGGCGACGACCCGCGCGTTGCGATCGAGCCAAAGGACATCGCAATCCAGCTCTACACCTCGGGCACGACGGGCAAGCCGAAAGGCGCGATGCTGTCGCACGCCAATTTCCTCAACCTCGTGCAGAGCGGCAACGAGGCCGAGAAGCCGGAATGGAACCGCTGGACCACCGACGACGTCTCGCTGGTCGCGATGCCGATCTTCCACATCGGCGGCTCCGGCTGGGGCGTGATGGGGCTCTATCACGGCGCCCGCGGCGTGATCGCGCGCGAGTTCGACCCGACCAAGGTGCTCGACTTCTTCGAGCAGTCCGGCATCACCAAGCTGTTCATGGTGCCGGCCGCGATGCAATTCGTGGTGCGGCAGCCGCGCGCGCGGCAGGTCGACTTCTCCCGCCTGAAATACATGCTTTATGGCGCCTCCCCGATTCCGGCGGCGCTGCTGAAGGAGTGCATCGAGGTCTTCAAATGCGGCTTCGTGCAGATGTACGGCATGACCGAGACCACCGGCACCATCGTCGCGCTGCCGCCGGAGGATCACATCGAGGGGCTCGATCGCATGCGCTCGGCCGGCAAGGCGTTGCCCGGCATCGAGCTCGCGATCCTCGATCCGGATGGCAAGCCGCTGCCGCCGGGCGAAGTCGGCGAGATCGCCACCCGCTCCGGCTCCAACATGGCCGGCTACTGGAATTTGCCCGAGGCCACCGCGCGCACGATCGACGGTGACGGCTGGCTGCGCACCGGCGACGCCGGCTACATGGACAAGGACGGCTATCTCTACATCCACGACCGCATCAAGGACATGATCATCTCCGGCGGCGAGAATATCTATCCGGCCGAGGTCGAGAGCGCGCTGTGCGACCATCCGGACGTGGCGGAAGCCGCCGTGATCGGCATTCCCGACGACAAATGGGGCGAGGCGGTGAAGGCGGTGGTGGTGATGAAGCCGGGAAAAACCGCGACCGCGACCGACATCATCAACTTCACGCGCGAACGGATCGCCGGCTACAAGACGCCGAAATCGGTCGACTTCATCCCGGCGCTGCCGCGCAACCCGTCGGGCAAGATTTTGCGGCGAAGCCTGCGTGAACCGTATTGGGCGGGCAAGGACCGGCAGGTGAACTAGCCCTCTCTGTCGTCCGGCCAAGCCAACGGGTCGGCGCGAAGCGCCGCCCGATGACAGGCTCCGCGCGAGCCGGGACCCATAACCACCGCTGTTCGTGGTGGTGCGATACTGGGGCCACATCCCTCTCCATCAACGGCCACTTGTGGTTATGGGTCCCTGCTTTCGCAGGGACGACGATGGAGCGAGACACGCATCACGCCTTCTTCATCTTCTCCCGCAAGATGCCCCAGCGCTCCTGCGCCTCCTCCGGCCAGACCTCTTTCCGATCGTAATACTCAGCGAACACTTTCGCGCCCGGCGGGAACGTCACCCAGGGCTGCTTCGACGACGTGAAGATGTGGACGTCCGGCGGACACTGGCTCGGATCATCCAGCGTGCCGACGCGGACGAAGCGCACCGCCGGTCCCGCGCCCGGGTAATTGCTCCACACCGCGACCTTGCAGATGGGGCAGCGCGCGATCTTCTGCCCCTTGCCGCTCGCCGACGGCGTGTCGACGATCTCGGGCTCGGCCGCGATGTGCGCGACCCGTTCGGCCTCGTACATCGCGTTGAGCGCATGCACGGTGCCGGTCTCGCGCTGGCACCAGGTGCAGTGGCAGGCGTGCACGATCAGCGGCCTGCCGGTCAGGCGGTAGCGGACGTTTCTGCAGGTGCATCCACCTTCCATGCTCATGCCGCCTCCTCTGCGTCAGTGCTTGCCGGCTCCCATGTAGCCGAACAGGAAGCCCGCCACCTTGCGCTTCTGGATCTCCTCGCTGCCTTCGGTGATGCGATAGCGGCGGTGATGGCGATAAATGTGCTCGAACGGCTTGTGGCGCGAATAGCCCATGCCGCCATGCACCTGCATCGCGCGGTCAGCGGCCTCGCAGCACAGACGGTTTGCCCAGAAATTGCACATCGAGACCCGGTCGGACAGCGTGTGCTCGACCTGCGCCTGGGTCAATTGATCCATCTCCCAGGCGGTCTTGCGGATCAACAGCCGCAGCATCTCGGCCTGGGTCGCGAGCTCGACCAGCGGCCACTGGATCGCCTGATTCTCGGCCAGCGCCTTGCCGAACGGCTTGCGCTCGCGGGCATATTTCACGCTCTCATTGATGCAGTAGACCGCAGCGCCGAGCGAGCTCGCCGCCTGGCGGATGCGGTTCTCGTGCACGAAGCATTGCGCCAGCGACAGTCCGCGGCCGACCTCGCCGAACTGCGCGTCCTCAGGCACGAACACATCGGTGAAGCTGACCCGCGGATGGTCGGTCGGCATGTTGAAGGTCCACATATACTCCTCGACCTTCACGCCCGCCGATTTCGCCGGCACCAGGAAGCAGGTGATGCCGCGGGCGTCGCCGTCGTTGCCGGAGGTGCGGGCAAACAGCGCGCAGTGGGTGGCGACATGCATGCCTGTCGTCCACATCTTCTCGCCGTTGATGATCCAGCCCTTGACGTTGTCACGCGTGGCCTGCACCGCCCTGGTCTCCATATGCGTGGCGTCGGAACCGTGCTCGGGCTCCGTCAAACCAAACGTGATGCGGTACTTGCCGGTGATCGAGCCGTCGATCATCGCCTTCTGCTCGTCGGTTCCGTAGCGGTCGAGCATGGTCACGATCGGCAGATTACCGACGATCGAGTGCTCGTTCTGCAAATCGTTGTGCAGGCCGAGACCCTTTGAGGCAAAGTGTTCGCGGATGACGGCCATCCAGAGGTTGGAGCCGTCCTTGCCGCCGTAACGCTTCGGGATCGCGAAGCGCAGATGGCCGGCCGCATCGGCCAGGTTCTTGGCCTTGCGCAGCAGCAGCTCCCATTCATGGCGCGGCAGGCCGCCCTTGTCGAAGTCGGTGCGCGCCCATTCACGGCGATGGTCGAAGAAGCGGATGTTGTCATCAGCCTCTTCCAGCGGCTTGATCTCGCGTTCGATGAAGCGATCGAGCTCGGCGAGATAGGCTGTCAGGTCAGCCGGCAGATTGAAATCCAAGGCGGTCTCTCCCGGAAATATTGTTGATTCTGATTTTGCGTCTAGACGCTGTCGCGCATCCGCGTTCGGATCGATTAAGGTGAGAAGCCTGTCGCCAAGTCAAGCAGGTGAGCGAGGCTTGCGCGCGCGGTCGCCTTGCGTAATTGGATGGCACGGAACGCCGCGCAGGCGCTAGGATATGAGCAATATTCTTCGCCGCAGAAAATCGACGGGAGCAAACATGGATCTGAAATTCTCCAAGGTGACGCGCAGGGGTCCCATCACCATCGTGACGCTGTCGCGGCCCGAGGTTTACAACGCGCTGCATATCGACGCGCATTTCGAGCTCAACAAGGTGTTCGACGACTTCTCCGCCGATCCCGAGCAGTGGGTCGCGATCGTCACCGGCGCCGGCGACAAGGCGTTCTGCGCCGGCAATGACCTGAAATGGCAGGCCGCCGGCGGCAAGCGCGGCTGGGACAAGGGCGGCTTTGCCGGCCTCACCACCCGCTTCGACTGCGACAAGCCGATCATCGCCGCCGTCAACGGCGTCGCGATGGGCGGCGGGTTCGAGATCGCATTGGCCTGCGACCTGATCATCGCATCCGAGAATGCGACCTTCGCCCTGCCCGAGCCGCGCGTCGGCCTTGCCGCGCTTGCCGGCGGCCTGCACCGGCTGCCGCGCCAGATCGGGCTGAAGCGCGCCACGGGCATGATCCTGACCGCGCGCCATGTCAGCGCCAAGGAAGGCCTCGAACTCGGCTTCGTCAACGAGGTGGTGCCGCAGGGCGAGGCGCTGGCAGCCGCCGAGCGCTGGGCCGAGACCATCACCAAGAACTCGCCGATGTCGATCCGCGCCTCCAAGCAGGCGATCCAGAAGGGCCTCGAAGTCTCGCTCGAGCAGGCGCTGGCGGAGCAGCGCGAGTATCCGGCGGTGAAGGCGATGGCCGCCTCACAGGATTACATCGAGGGACCGAAGGCGTTTTCGGAGAAGCGCCCGCCGAAGTGGCTGGGGCGGTAAAGACTTCGTCCACACCTCAATGGCGGGGGAGTGAGCGCATGCCTGTCTCCCCTCGTCGTCCCGGCGAAGGCCGGGACCCATTACCATCTATGTGAATTGTGGATGAAAGGCTGTAGCCCCAGCATCGCACCACAAGTGAGATTTGGGGTTATGGGTCCCGGCCCCCGTGCGCAATTGCGCACTAGGCCGGGACGACGGCGAGGTTGTTGAAGCGCAGCGAAACCCATCAGCGCTTGCCGCGCGTCCCGATGGGTTTCGCTTCGCTCTAGCCATCCTATTTTCCGAGTTCCCGCTTGTAGGATGCGTAGTTCGGCTGGTCGACGGCGAGCTTGTCCAGCGTGGTCTGCCACAGATGCTCCGATAGTCCTGGCGTTTTCAGATCGACCTCGCCACCTGCGATCTTCTCCGACAGCGCGCGGTTCAGCTCCATCAGCGTTCCGTCGGCGCCCAGCAATTGCTTCAGCCGCGCGGCCTCGGTCGCATCGCCGGCCTCGGCGAGCGCGAGCTGGCGTGTCACCAGATCGAGCGCGTTGATACCGACGCGCAGCTTGAAGCCGTTGTGCCCCTTGATCGCAGGCGCGATCTCGCCGCGCAGGAAATCGGCGACGGCCTTGATCAGTTCGGTGGGTGTCGGTTCGTCCTGCATCTCAACGACCTCTCGGTGCGAGTAGCCTAAGCAGATCAATCTCGGTCTCCGACGCGCGCCGCCCGATCATCGCGCGCTCCATCGAGTGGTCCGGGCCACTTCGGAAGCGCTGCATCATGCCGCAGCACATCACGCCCCAGCGCAGCGTGCCCATCACTTCCCAGAACATCACGCGGTCGGGGTCGGCCTTGCGGCCGGCTTCTGCATAGCCTGCGAACAGATCTTCGCGTGTGCCGAAGCCGCCGACCGGCTTGTCGATCTCGCCGAAGCGCCAGGAGTTGACGCAGATCCAGCCGAGATCCTCCATGGGATCGCCGGTATGCGCGAGCTCCCAGTCGAGCACCGCGCGCACCCCGTCGGGGCCGATGATCAGGTTGCCGTGGCGGAAATCGCCGTGCACCAGCGTCACCTCGGACGACGGACCGGGATCGTGATCGCGCAGCCAGCGCAGCGCCAGCTCGAACACCGGCCGCGGCCAGTTGAAGCTGTGATACTCGCGGGCGAGATCCTCGATCTCCTTGGTCGCCGTCAGGCCGCGCAGCTTGGGCAATTTCGCCTGCGGCAGGCCATGGATGCCGGCGATGACGCGGCCGAGCTGGCGCGCGAGGATCGGCCGCGCGCCGGCGAATTCCTCGTCGCGCAAAATTTTCCGCGCGATGGTCTCGCCTTCGACCCGCGCCATGATAAAGCCGCGGCCAAGGCCGTCCTCCGGCCTCAAGACATGCATCACCTTCGGCGACGGCAGGCCCGCGTCATGCGCGAGCTGCATCAGCGTCGCCTCGGCATCGAGGCCGGCGGCGCGGCCCGGCGCGGCACCGTAGCCCGGCGGCGCGCGGCGCAGGATCGCGCCGACATTGCCGTTCGGGTGCACGATGTCGAACGTCCAGGTCTCCTGGCTGGCGCCGCCGGAGAGCTTTGCGGCGCCGGTGACGCCGGTTGCGCCTGGATGAAACGAGGCGACGCAGCGGGTGAGCTCGGTCTCGATCATTTGCCCTTGAACTTCGCCGGCCGCTTCTCGAGGAATGCGGTGACACCTTCCTTGAAATCCTCGGCACTACCTGCAAGGCGCTGCGACTCGAATTCCAGATTGAGCTGATCCTCGAGGGTATTTTCCGGGCTGTCCCAATAGAGCTTTCGGATCAGCGACAACGCCACCGTCGGGCCGTTGGCGAGATCGTGCGCGAGCTTCATGGTTTCTTCCATCAGCGAGGCGTCGTCATAGACGCGGTTGACGAGACCCCACTCCAGCGCCTTCTCGGCCGGCAGCCGCTCGCCGAGCAGCGACAGCTCGACCGAGCGCGCCTTGCCGATCAGCCGCGGCAACAGCCAGGTCGAGCCGCAATCCGGCACGAGACCGATGCGGCGGAATGCCTGCAGGAAATAGGACGAGCGCGCGCACAGAATGAGATCGCCCATCAGGGCGAAGCTCATGCCGGCGCCGGCGGCCGGCCCGTTCACCGCCGTCACGATCGGACAGTGCAGCTTACGCAATCGGCGCAGGAACGGATGGAACGCGGTCTCCAGCGCCGCGCCGGCATTGCTCTTGCCGGGCTTCTGCTGGTTGCGGCCCTGCAGATTGGCGCCGGTGCAGAAGGCGCGGCCCGCGCCCGTGATCACCAGGCAGCGCACCTCGTCACGCTTGTCGTCGATCGCATCGAGCGCCTCGGCAAGCCCGCCCAGCATGTCGATCGAGACCGCGTTCATGACTTCCTGGTGGTCGAGCTTGAGGATCGCGACCGATCCGTCGAAGTCGAGCGTGACGTGCTTGAACTGCATGGTTTCCTCTTCACCTTGTTTCGGCGGTTGGTACCGCGGTAGGTCGATGCTTCGACCCATATTTGATTTTTGTGCCGGGCTTGTCCATGGTCGGCGGCAAGCCCATCCGTGAACGCGTGATTAGCGCGCACCAAACCAAATGGAAACCCCAATGAGTGGCATCTTCGATCTCACCGGCCGCGTCGCTGTCATCACCGGCGGCAATGGCGGCATCGGCCTCGGCATCGCGCAGGCGCTGAACGCCGCCGGCTGCAACGTCTCGATCTGGGGCCGCAACGCGGAAAAAAACGCCAACGCCGCGGCCTCGATGAAGGCCGGCCCCGGCAAGGTCGCGACGCAATTCTGCGACGTCAGCGATCCCGGCTCGGTCAAGACCGCGATGAAGGCAACCCTCGACACCTTCGGCCGCGTCGACGGCTGCTTCGCCAATGCCGGCATCGGCGGCGGCGGACGAAGAGCCTTCATCGACCGCACTGAGGAAGAATGGCGCAAGATGTTCGCGACCAATCTCGACGGCGTGTTTCACGTATTCCAGGCTGCGGCACGCCACATGACCGACCGCGCCGAGGCCGGCGACAAGTTCGGCCGGCTGGTCGCGACCTCGAGCCTCGCCTCGCTGTTCGGCACCGCGCGCAACGAGCACTATGCCGGCACCAAGGCGGCGCTGAACGCGCTGTGCCGCGCACTCGGCGTCGAGCTCGCGCGCCACGGCGTCACCGCGAACGCGATCCTGCCCGGCTGGATCAAGAGCGACATGACCGCCGGCATCATGGCCAACGACAAATTCGTCGCCAATGTGATGCCGCGAATCCCGGTGCGCCGCTTCGGCGAGCCGAGCGATTTTGGCGGCATCGCCGTCTACATCATGAGCAAGGCGTCGTCCTATCATACGGCGGATTGTTTTGTGATCGACGGCGGGTACACGGCGTTCTGAGTTGGCTCTTGCCGCAACACTGATGTCGTCCCTGCGAAAGCAGGGACCCATAACCACAGGGCGCGGTTGTCGAAGCAGGCTGGGGCCATAGCGTCTCACCCAATGTGCAACGGTGGTTATGGGTCCCGGGTCGCGCTGCGCTTGCCCGGGACGACAGCGAGTATGTGGCGCGGCCTGTGAATCATCATGCATCCACATCCTTGCGGCGCTGCTGCGTCCAAGTCTTGCGTCTACTTGCCTCCTCCAAAGCAGAGGGCACAGGGAAAGCCCGGCGCCGATCGCAGCGTCGCGCGGGGATGCGCAGTTGCGTGGCGCGGAATGACGGCCGCAGAGTGACGGGTAGAGCAACGCGCGACGCAGCGTCGCTTCCGTCGTGGCAAAACTGCTGCTAGCGTTTGAGCCGCAAGGGACGCAATGAGGCGGCTTTTAACAAGCAGGGAGGATATTTCAGATGTTTTCACACGTGATGGTTGGCACCAACGATCTGGACAAGGCCAAGGCGTTCTATGATGCGCTGCTTGGCACGCTCGATGTCCGGCCGGCCCGGGTCGACGGTCACCGCATCATGTACCTCACCAAGGCCGGCATTTTCATGGTGTCCAAGCCGATCAACGGCGAACCGGCGACGCATGCCAATGGCGGCACGATCGGCTTTGCCTGCTCTTCGCCGGAGCAGGTCGAGGCTTGGCACGCGGCCGGCGTCGCCAATGGCGGCAAGCCTTGCGAGGACCCGCCGGGTGTACGGGAAGGTTCTGGCGTGAAGCTCTACCTTGCCTATCTGCGCGATCTCGACGGCAACAAGATCTGCGCGATGCACCGGATGGTCTGACGATCCGAGCGTCGTCCGCGGCGGCGTTCAAACAACGTTTGAAACGCCGTCGCGAAATTCCGCGATGCGGTAGGGGCGATCGAAAAATCGGTGCTCGCGCTTGGCGCCGCGCGCGTCTATTGTTCGCCGCGAAACGCGCCTTCGCGAGGGAGAAAAGACAGTGAAACATGCCTATGTGCCGCGCACCACGAACTACACGCTCAATCCGGGCGACGAGCTCAATGACCTGCGGATGTCGGACAAGGTCCGCCCGCTCTACGATCATGTGAAGCAGTTCATCCGCGACACGGTCGACCCGATGTCGGTCGAGTTCTATCGCGCCGGCGAGAAGAAGACCAACCGCTGGAGCTTCACGGACGAGCAGCTCGCGATCCTGCAGAAGGCCAAGGACAAGGCCAAGGAAGTCGGCCTCTGGAACTTCTTCCTGCCCGACGCCGAAACCGGCGACGGCCTCAACAACCTCGACTACGCCTACATCGCCGCCGAGCTCGGCAAGAGCCCGCTGGCCTCCGAGACCATGAACTGCTCGGCGCCGGACACCGGCAACATGGAGGTGCTGGAGCGCGTCGGCACCAAGGCGCAGAAGGAGAAGTGGCTGAAGCCGCTGCTCAACGGCGAGATCCGCTCGGCCTATGCGATGACCGAGCCGAACGTCGCCTCCTCCGACGCCAAGAACATCTCGACCACCGCGAAGCTGGTCGGCGACGAGTGGATGATCAACGGCGAGAAGTATTACATCTCCGGCGCCGGCGATCCGCGCTGCAAGATCATGATCGTGATGGTGAAGACCAATCCCGACGCCGCGCCGAGCAAGCAGCAATCGCAGATCCTGGTGCCGATCGACACCCCCGGCGTCGAGATCCTCGGGCCCATGCACGTGTTCGGCCATGACCATGCGCCGCGCGGCCACATGCATCTGCGCTTCAACAATTGCAAGGTGCCGAAGGAGAACATGCTGCTCGGCGAAGGCCGCGGCTTCGAGATCTCGCAGGTCCGCCTCGGCCCCGGCCGCATCCATCACTGCATGCGCACCATCGGCAAGGCCGAGAAGGCGCTCGACATGATGGTGCAGCGTGGCCTGACCCGCGAAGCCTTCGGCAAGAAGATCGCCCATCTCGGCGGCAACATGCAGATCATCGCCCAGGCGCGTTGTGAGATCGAAGCGATGCGGCTGATGGTGCTGAAGGCGGCCAAGGCGATGGACGTGCTCGGCAACAAGGAAGCCCGGGTCTGGGTCTCGATGGTCAAGGCCATGGTGCCCGAGCGCGCCTGCAAGGTGATCGACCAGGCGATCCAGATGCACGGCGCCACCGGCATCTCGCAGTGGTCCCCGCTCGGCGAAATGTACCAGGACGTCCGCCATCTCCGCTTCGCCGACGGTCCGGACGAGGTGCACTGGATGGTGGTCGGCCGCCACGAGCTGAGCATGTCGTAGTTTCTCCTCCTCCCTCTCCCCGCTCTTCGCGGGGTCGAGACGAGCGCAGCTCGCTCTTAGAGGGTTGGGGTGAGGGGCTGCCTCCTCGAAGACGGTGAGAGAAGGACTCGCGGAGGCTCCCCCTCACCCGTATCGCATCTTCGATGCGATACGACCTCTCCCCGCAAGCGGGGCGAGGTAAGGAAGCAAGTCTGCAAGGCGGGTGCGCGCAAGCGTAACCCGCCTTTTGCTTTCCGAACCGTCGGCGGCAGGTTACCCTTGCGCCAACCCGCCCTACGCCTTTCGGAATGACCATTATGGAATATTCCCCCAGCGACCTGAGCCAGCGCGAACGCTACAAGGTGCTGACCTCTTTCGTGCTGCCGCGGCCGATCGCCTGGGTGACGAGCCTCGGCGCCGACGGCGTCGTCAATGCGGCGCCGTTCTCGTTCTTCAACGTGTTCTGCGAGGATCCGCCGCTCTGCATGTTCGCGGTCAACCGCAGGCCGGACGGCCGCGAGAAGGATACCCTGGTCAACATCCAGCGGCTGGGCGAATTCGTGGTCAACCTGACCGACGAGCCGCTGGCGCGCGCGATGCATGAGACCTCCGGCGACTTCCCGCCCGAGATCGGCGAGCCCGATTATCTCGGCCTGAAGCTCGCGCCCTCAAGCAAGATCTCAGTCCCTCGCCTCGCCGAGGCGCCGTTCGCGATGGAGTGCAAGACCTGGAAGCTGATCGACGTCAATGGCGACCGCCAGCTCATCATGGGCGAAGGCATCCACTTCCACATCCGCGACGAATTGTGGGACCGTGACGCGATGCGCGTCCACATGGAGCGCTACCACCCGATCGGCCGCATGTTCGCCGACCGCTATTGCCGCACCGACGACCGCGTGGTGTTTCCCGCGGCCGAGGGCGCAAAGACGAAATAACGAGGACGAGACAATGAGCGAAACATTCCGCGACAACGAGGCGCAGAGCCGGTTCGAGCTCGCCGTCGATGGCGCCACCGCCTTCGTGGTCTACCGCAAGACACCGGACACGATCACGCTGGTTCACACCGAGGTGCCGGCGGAGCTCGGCGGCCGCGGCATCGGCTCGAAGCTCGCCCGCGCCACGCTGGATGCGGTGCGCGCGCAAGGCATCAAACTCGTGGTGAAGTGCGAATTCATCCAGGGCTTCATGAAGAAGCATCCGGAATATGACGATTTGTTGGGGTGATCGCAGGGCGGCTTGGCAAAGCGTGTCATTCGTCATGGCCGGGCTTGTCCCGGCCATGACGCGTTTCGTCACGATGCCGCCTGCTCGACCTTGTCCTGCGTCTTCGTTTCGAAATCGCTGGCCTCATGGCGCTCGTGGAGCTGGCTCGACGGCTCGCCCCAGGTGCGGTTGACCATCCGGCCGCGCTTCACCGCCGGCCGTGCTGCGATCGCATCGGTCCAGCGCTGCACGTTCTTGTAGTCCTGCACCGAGAGGAATTCGCCGCCGCCGTACAGCAGCCCCTTGGCGAGGCTGCCGTACCAGGGCCACACCGCCATGTCGGCGATGGTGTAGACATCGCCCGCGAGATACTCGTTGTCGGCGAGCCTGCGGTCGAGCACGTCGAGCTGGCGCTTCACCTCCATCGCGAAGCGGTCGATGGCATATTCGATCTTGGTCGGCGCATAGGCATAGAAATGCCCGAAGCCGCCGCCGAGATAGGGCGCGGCGCCCATCTGCCAGAACAGCCAGGAGAAGGTTTCGGCGCGGGTCTTGACGTCGGTCGGCAGGAACGCGCCGAACTTTTCCGCGAGGTACACCAGGATCGAGCCCGACTCGAACACCCTGACCGGCTCCTTCCCGCTGCGGTCCATCAGCGCCGGGATCTTCGAGTTCGGATTGACCGCGACGAAGCCGCTGCCGAACTGGTTGCCGTCGATCTTGATCAGCCAGGCGTCGTATTCCGCGCCCTTGTGACCCGCCGCCAGCAGCTCTTCGAGCATCACGGTGACCTTCACGCCGTTCGGCGTCGCCAGCGAGTAGAGTTGCAGCGGATGGCGGCCCACCGGCAGTTCCTTGTCGTGGGTGGGACCGGCGATCGGCCGGTTGATGCTGGCGAAGCGCCCGCCGCTCTCCTTGTTCCAGGTCCAGACTTTCGGCGGCTCGTAGGCAGAAATGTCATTCACGTCGTTGGCTCCCGATTCATGTTCTTGCCTGGTGGCGCGGCGGCCGCCGTGCCCATCCCATGTCCGCACTAGATGGTGCGCGGGCTGCACTTTGCCCACCCCGCGCGATCGCATTTTCTATCCAGCGGAATGCACCGCGAGGGATGCAGCCGGAGCAGCGCCTGCACGCAAGATCGCCGCGGCCGAAACCCGCTTGGCTTCACTGACCGTGATGCGCTAGCGTTGCAGGGGCTGACGCCAACAAGCACAAGAAGCAGCCGCCGGGAGAGAACCAGTCCATGAAATCACCGATCTGCGACATGCTGGGGATAGACTTCCCCCTGCTCGCCTTCAGCCATTGCCGCGACGTGGTGGCGGCGGTCAGCCGCGCCGGCGGCTTCGGCGTGCTCGGCGCGACTGCGCATTCGCCGGAGACGCTGGAGCAGGAGTTGAAGTGGATCGACGCGCATGTCGACGGCAAGCCCTATGGCATCGACGTGCTGATCCCGGAAAACATCTCGACCGCGGGCGAGAAGAACGTCACCTGGAAGAGCCTCGAGGCACGTGTCTCGCAGGAGCATCGCGACTTCACCCGCAATCTGCTGAAGAAATACGATATCGAGCTGACCAGCCGCAACGTCGCCGACAACCAGCCGCAGCCGTTCGACGCCGAGACCGCGCTGCAACTGCTCGAGGTCTCGTTCCGGCATCCGATCAGGCTGATCGCGAATGCGCTCGGCGTACCGCCGAAGGCGATGATCGAGATGGGCCGCAAGCATGGTGTGCCGGTGGCAGCATTGGTCGGCTCCAAGGAGCATGCGCTGCGCCAGGTCGCGGCCGGCGTCGATATCCTAGTCGCGCAGGGCACCGAGGCCGGCGGCCATTGCGGCGAGGTCTCGACCATGGTGCTGGTGCCCGAGGTGATCAAGGCGGTCAAAAAGATCCGCGACGTCCCGGTGCTCGCCGCCGGCGGCATCATGACCGGCAGCCAGATGGCGGCCTGCATGGCGATGGGCGCGGCCGGCGCGTGGACCGGCTCGGTGTGGCTGGCCACGGTGGAATCGGAGACCTCGGAGATCTTCCGCGAAAAGATGATCGCGGCCTCCTCGCGCGATGCGGTGCGCTCGAAGGGCCGCACCGGCAAGCCGGCGCGGCAGCTCCGCTCGGTCTGGACCGACGCGTGGGACCGCTCGCCGGAAAGCCCCGGCGCGCTGCCGATGCCGCTGCAAAGCATCATCAGCCGCGACGCTTTCAACGCCATCGACCGCGCTGCTGCGGCCGGCAATGAGAAGGCGCGCGATCTCGTCAGCTATTTCGTCGGCCAGGGCGTCGGCCTGGTCGACAGCGTGAAATCCGCCGGCGCCGTGGTGCAGGAGTTCAAGGAAGAATTTGTCGAGGCCGTCGAGCACATGAACGCGCTGGTGGCGGAGTGATCGAATACGTCTCATCCTTCGAGACGCGGCCAAGTGGCCGCTCCTCAGGATGACGGTGTGCCCGTAGCCGTCACCCCCGCGCAACGGCGAAGCCGTTGTCGCTGGAGGTGCGCGCCCTTGCGCGCCTCGAAGGTGACGGCGTGGCGAAGACCTAGAAAGTGAAGCAAGAAAAAAATGACCACATCTCACATCCCGGAAGACCGCATTCCCGTCATCGTCGGTGTCGGCGAGATCGTCGATCGTCCGAAGGACATCGCCGCCGGCCTCGAGCCGCTCACCTTGCTTGAGGAGGCGCTGAAGCGCGCCGAGGCGGACAGCGGCGCCAGGTTGCTCTCCGACCTGCAGTCGCTCGACGTCGTCAACTTCCTGAGCTGGCGTTACCGCGATCCCGAGAAGCAGCTGGCGCAGCGGCTCGGCATTCAGCCTTCGCATCTCTATTACGGCCCGGTCGGCGGCGAGAGCCCGATCCGCTATTTGCATGAGGCGGCGCAGCGCATCGCGCGCGGCGAATGCAGCGTCGCCGTGGTCTGCGGCGCGGAGGCGCAGTCGACCGCGACCAAGGCGCAGCGCGCCGGCGTGGAGCTGCCGTGGACGCCGTTCGCGCACGACGTGGAGGAGCCGAAGCGCGGCGCCGCGTTCCAGAAGCCGATGGCCGTTGCGCTCGGCGTGTTCAGGCCGATCACGGTCTATCCGCTCTATGAGTCCGCAACGTCGGCGCATTGGGGCCAGACGCCGCGCGAGGCGCTGAGGGAATCGGGCGAGTTGTGGTCGACCTATGCGCGCGTTGCCGGCGACAATCCGAACTCGTGGCTGAAGAAGACGTTCACCGGCGAGGAGATCACCACCGCGACGCCCGACAACCGGATGATCGCCTGGCCGTATACAAAGCTGATGGTGGCGAACCCGACGGTGAACATGGGCGGCGCGCTGATCCTGACCAGCCTCGCGAAAGCGCGCGCGGCCGGCGTGCCGGAGGACAAGCTGATCTATCCGCTCGGCGGCGCCTCGGCGGAAGAGCCGCGCGACTATCTGATCCGCGATCAGTTCGTCGAAAGCCACGCGCAGACCGCGGTGCTGAAGGCGGTGATGGATCTCGTCGGCGGCGATGGGAAAAAGTTCGACGCGATCGAGCTCTATAGCTGCTTCCCCTGCGTGCCGAAGATGGCGCGCCGGACGCTCGGCCTCGGTGCCGACGTGCAGCCGACCGTGACGGGCGGTCTCACGTTCTTCGGCGCGCCGCTCAACACCTACATGACGCATTCGGCCTGCGCGATGGTGCGCAAATTGCGAAGCGGCGGCACGCTCGGCCTGCTCTACGGCCAGGGCGGCTTCGTCACCAAGCATCATGGCCTCGTGCTGTCGCGCGCGGCGTCGACGGCCGGGCTCAAGCAGGATACCAGCGTGCAGGCGGAGGCCGACCGCAACAGGCGCAACGTGCCCGACTTCACCGCCGAGGCCGCGGGAAAAGGCAAGGTCGAGGCCTTCACCGTGATCTATCGCGCCAATGGCGAGGTCGAGCATGGCGTCACCATGCTGCGCACCGAGGACGGCCGCCGCACGCTCGGCCGCATCCCGGCCAGCGACACAGCAACGCTGGCCTATCTGCAGGACATGGATCGCACGCCGGTCGGCACTACAGGCGACATCGTCACAGCAGGTGACGGCATGCTGGAATGGCGGGTGGGCTGACAATTCCTGCCACGCCGCAAAATCCGCCGTCATCCTTCGAGGCGCGCAAGGGCGCGCACCTCAGGATGACGGCAGAGCAAGCGGCTTGAGGTGAGAGGCAGGAACGAACTTACCCGTCCTCCCCTACCCCTTCACGTCCTGCTTTTCGGACGCCGTGGTCGGTTTGCCCTTGGCGCCGGCACCGGTGACGCGCACATGGTCGCCGTCGGCGAGTCCGTCCGGCGGGGCGGTGATGACGCGGTCGTCGGGCGCGAGACCGGTGGCGATCTCGATCTCCTTGCCGAGGTCGCGGCCGATCTTCACGGTCTTGAACAGCACCTTGTCGTCAGGACCGACGGTTGCGACCCGCAGGCCGCTGCTGTTGAAGATCAGCGCGCTGGCGGGAATGCTGAGCGGCGTGGATTCACGCTGCAGGTTGAGCTTCACGCTGGCATAGCTGCCCGGCATCAATTCGCCGGAGGAATTGTCGAGCCCGAGTTGCATCCGCGTCGTGCCGGAGGCGACATCGACCGCCTGCGAGGATGCTTCCACCGTCGCCTGGAAGGTGCGGTTCGGGTAATCCGGCAGTGCCAGCGTGGCCTTGGCACCGATCTTGATCGCCGGGACGTAATTCTGCGGCACGTTGACATAGACGCGCAGCTTGGTGATGTCCGAGATCGTGAACATCGCCGGGCCCGAGTTACCGCCGGCGTTGATCAGCGCGCCGACGTCGGTATCGCGCGAGGTCACCACGCCGTCGAATGGCGCCGTGATCTTCTTGTAGCCGGCGAGCGCTTCCAGCCGCTCGACATTGGCCTGGCCGGCCTTGACCGCACCGTTCTTGTTGGAGAGGTCGGCGGTACGCTCGTCGATCTCCTGGGCGGAGACGAAGTTCGAGGCCACCAGCGTCTTGCGCCGGTTCAGCGTGGCCTCGGAGAGCTTGGCCGAGGCCTGGGCGCTGGCGAGATCGGCGCGCGCCTGCAGCAATTGCTGGTCGAGGTCGGGCGCCTCGATCTCGGCGATCACCTGGCCGGCCTTGACGCGGGCGCCGATGTCGGCGTCCCAGTTCTTCAGATAGCCGGACACCCGGGCATAGATCGGCGCGCGGGAATAAGCCTCGAGCCGGCCCGGCAGGTCGATCGTGGGACTCAGCGCCCTGGCATTGGGCAGCGCCACCGCAACGGTCGGAATGGCCTGGTCGTCGGTCCATTCCTTCAGCCGTGTGTCCTGTTCCTCACGGGCGCGGATCCCGGTGCCGACGATCAGGCCCGCCCCGACCAGGGCCACCACGCCGAAGATGCCCAGCTTCCGGCGTGAGACCGGGGGGCGCTGTTCAGTGGGCGGCATGCGGAATCTCCGATGAGGCGGCGGCTTTGGCGCCTTGCTTCTTGTGTACCATACTGAATACCACGGGAACAAACATCAGCGTCGCGAAGGTGGCGAAGATCAGGCCGCCGATCACGGCCCGGCCCAGGGGCGCGTTCTGCTCGCCGCCCTCGCCCAGCCCCAGCGCCATCGGCGCCATGCCGATGATCATGGCGAGCGCGGTCATCAGCACCGGGCGGAACCGGACGAAGCCGGCTTCCAGGGCCGCCGCGACGGGATCGCCGAGTTCCTCATAGCGCTCGCGGGCGAAGCTGATCACGAGCACGCTGTTGGCGGTCGCGACACCCATGCACATGATGGCGCCGGTGAGCGCCGGAACCGACAGCGTGGTCTCCGTCGTGAACAGCATCCAGACGATGCCGGCGAGCGCGGCGGGCAGCGCGGTGATGATCACGAACGGGTCCGACCAGGACTGGAAGTTCACGACGATCAGGAAGTAGATCAAGACGACGGCGCCGAGCAGGCCGAACAAGAGGCCGGTGAAGGCCGAGTTCATGGTCTGCACCTGGCCGAGCAGCACCACGGACGAGCCCTTCGGCACCTCCTTGGCGGTGTCGGCGATCAGCTTGCGCACGTCGGTCGCGACGCTGCCGAGATCGCGGCCTTGCGTCGTGGCGTAGATCTGCACCAGCGACTGGATGTCATATTGCGACACCACCGCGCTCGAGGTCGCGCGCTTGATGTCGGCGATGCCGCCGAGGATCGGCGCCTGGGTGTTGCCGGTCGCGGTGATCGGCAGCGTCTGCAGCGCGCTCAGCGAGTCGATCTGGTATTGCGGCGTCTGCATCACGATCGAATACGACACGCCGTTATCGGGATTGAGATAATAAGTCGGTGCCACCTGCGAGGAGCCGGCGAGGTTGACGACCAGCGAGTTGGTGACGTCGCGCTCGGTCAGGCCGACATATTGCGCACGGGTGCGGTCGACGTCGATGTTGAAGGTCGGATTGTTCGGCGACTGCTGGATCCGCGCATCGGCGATGCCGGGGATGCGCTTGATCCCGGCCAGCAGCTTGTTGGCATAGGCGAAGTTGGCATCGAGATTGGCGCCGCGGATCTGCAAATCGATCGGCGCCGGCGCGCCGAAGTTCAGGATCTGGCTGACGATGTCGGCCGGCAGGAACGCGAAGCTGGTACCCGGGAACAGCCGCGGCAATTGCTCACGCAGTGTGCGGACATGCTCCTCGGTCGGCTTGTGGCCTTCCTTCAGGCGGATCTGGATGTCGCCGTCCTGCGGACCGATCACGCCGGTGTTGTTGTAGGTCATGTTGATGCCGGAGATCGGCATGCCGATGTTGTCGGTCATGGTCTCGATCTCGCCGGGCACCAGCTTGCGGATCGCCTTCTGGATGTCGGCGAGCTGGTTGGCGGTCTCCTCGACGCGGGTGCCGACCTGGGTGCGGACATGCATCAGGATGTTGCCGGCGTCGACCGACGGGAAGAAGTTGCGCCCGAGGAACGGCACCAAGAGGAACGACGCCACGACCACCGCGAGGAAGCAGCTCACGAACACCGTGCGGTGACCGAGCGCCATCGCGAGCAGGCCGCGATAGCCGCCGCGGATGCGCTCGAACCGCGCCTCGAAGCCGCGCTGGAACCAGACCAGGGGATTGCGCGACTTCGGCGGCGCGCCCTCATGATGCACATGCGCCTGCAGCAAATAGTTCGCCATGGTCGGCACCAGCGTGCGCGACAGGATGAAAGACCAGATCATCGCGAACATCACCGCTTCGGCCATCGGCACGAACAGGAAGCGCGCCACGCCGGTGAGGAAGAACATCGGCACGAACACGATGCAGATACAGAGCAGCGAGACGAAGGCCGGCGTCACGATCTGGTTGGCGCCGTCGAGAATCGACTGCTCGACCGGTTTGCCCTGCTCGAGGTGATAATTGATGTTCTCGATCGTCACCGTGGCGTCGTCGACCAGGATGCCGACCGCGAGCGCGAGGCCGCCGAGCGTCATGATGTTCAGCGTCTCGCCGATCAGGGACAGCATGATGATGGCCCCGAGCACCGACAGCGGGATCGACACCGCGATGATGACGGTCGAGCGCCAGCTGCCGAGGAACAAGAGGATCATGATGCTGGTGAGCAGCGCGGCGATCACGCCCTCGAAGGCGACGCCGGTGATCGCGCCGCGGACGAACACCGACTGGTCGCCGATGAAGCCGATCTTGAGCGCATCCGGCATCTGGTCCTTGACCTCGATCACCTTCTGCTTGATGCCGGAGATGATATCGAGCGTCGAGGTGGCGCCGGCCTTCAGCACCATCATCAAGACCGAGCGGTTGCCGTCGACATGGACGATGTTGGTCTGCGGCGGGTTGCCGTCGCGGACCGAGGCGACGTCACGCACATAGACCATCGCGCCGTTGACCTGCTTGATCGGCAGGTCGCCGAGCTCCTCGAGCCGCAGCGGCGAGTTGTTGAGGTTGATGGTGTATTCGAAATTGCCGATCTTCTGCGTGCCGACCGGGGTGATCAGGTTCTGTGCGGCGAGCGCGTTGGCAACGTCCTGGCCCGACAGGCCGCGCGCCTGCAGCGCGGTCGAATTGAGGTCGATCTGGACCTGGCGCTGCTTGCCGCCGAACGGATACGGGATCGCCGCACCGGGCACCGTGACCAGCGGCGTGCGCAGCTGGTTGATGCCGATATCGGCGAGGTTCTGCTCGGTCAGGCCCTCGCCCGACAGCGCGACCTGGATGATCGGAACCGTCGAGGCGCTGTAGTTCAGGATCAGCGGCGGCGTCGCGCCTGGCGGCATCTGCTTGAGCAGGGTCTGCGAGATCGCGGTGACCTGCGCATTGGCGGTGCGGATGTCGACGTTGGGCTGGAAAAAGATCTTGATGATGCCGACGCCGTTATAGGAATTGGCGACGATGTGCTCGATGTCGTTGACGGTCGTGGTCAGCGCGCGCTGGAACGGTGTGGTGATACGGCCGGACATCTGGTCCGGCGGCAAGCCGGTGTACTGCCAGACCACGCCAATCACGGGGATGCGGATGTCCGGGAAGATGTCGGTCGGCGTGCGCAACGCCGCCAGCGGTCCGATAATCAGCAGCAGGATCGCGAGCACGACGAAAGTATATGGCCGGCTCAGCGCGATACGGACCAGTGCGATCATAAAACAAGCATTCCCGAAATGAAGCCCGCCCAGGCAGAGGAATCGACATTGCAAAAGCCGTTCCGCAGCGGCCGATTTACCCGATGGCGGGCAAAACGCCAACCCGCGGAGCCGCGGCGGCTTTCACTTCCTCGGCATAGTACGTGAGGCTGCGCGCTCCGATCGGCCATGCCGGGTGCTGTGCCGCCGATCGCGCGCGGATCGTCGTCAAAAAGAGACGGCTCTGCTGCGAATGCGAGCCGGCTGAGGACGCCATTTCGGCCGACGCGAGCTTAATGCATCGCTGCTCTGCGAAAATGTAAAACGTGGTGGGCCGGGTCAGCCCACCACGTCGGCATCGGTTACGCGAAGGATGGCGGCCGCCCGGGCGGCGCCGCCGGATCAGGCGGCGCGGACGGCGTCGAGGAACTTGCTGACCTCGACCTTGAGGCGGCTGCTGTCGCCCGAGAGCGATTGGGCCGCCGACAGCACCTGGCTCGACGCCGAGCCGGTTTCGTTGGCGCCATGCTGGACGTCGGTGATGTTGGCCGAGACCTGCTGGGTGCCCTGCGCCGCCTGCTGCACATTGCGGGAGATTTCCTGCGTCGCCGCGCCCTGCTCCTCGACCGCGGCGGCAATGGTGGACGAGATCTCCGACAGCCGTTCGATGGTCGAGGAGATTTCCTTGATCGCGCCGACCGACTCCTGGGTCGCGGTCTGGATGCCGGCGATCTGCTGGCCGATCTCGCCGGTCGCCTTGGCGGTCTGCTCGGCCAGCGCCTTCACCTCGGACGCCACCACGGCGAAGCCGCGGCCGGCCTCGCCGGCGCGCGCCGCCTCGATGGTCGCGTTCAGCGCCAGCAGATTGGTCTGGCCGGCAATGGTGTTGATCAGCTCGACGACGTCGCCGATCCGCGCGGCGGCCTTCGACAGCTCGCTGACGCGATCGTTGGTGGTGCGCGCCTGGCCGACGGCATCGCCGGCCATCCGTGCCGACTCCTGGACCTGGCGGCTGATCTCGGTCACCGACGACGACAGCTCCTCGGTCGCCGACGCCACCGACTGGACATTGGTCGAGGCCTCCTCGGACGCGGCGGCAACCGACGTGGTCAGCTCCTGCGAACGCCGGGCGGTCGACGACAGCGTGCCGGCAGAGGCTTCGAGCTGGGTCGAGGCCGACGACACGGTCTGCACGATCTCGCCGATCATCTGTTCGAAATTGCGGGTGATGGTATCGACCCGGCGGCCGCGCTCGATCTTGGCTTCGGCGTCGGCAGCCGCGGCTTCATCGGCCGCCTTCTTGGCGACCAGGGCTTCCTTGAACACCTGCAGCGTATCGGCCATCGCGCCGATCTCGGTCTTCTCGCCCTGATGCGGCACGTTTGCGGTCAGGTCGCCGCGGCCCAGCGCCTGCATCGGGCTCACGATCGAGGCGATGCCGGCCGAGACGTCGCGGATCATCAGGAAGCTGACGCCGACGCCGACGATGATGGCGGCGCCGAGGATCATCGCAAGCAGCATGACGGCAGACGCGTAGCTGTTTGCCGCCTCCTGCGCCGCCTTGTCGGCGCCGGCATTGTTAAGCTCGATGTCCTTGCGCAGGATCTCGTCGGCCTCGAGGCCGATCTTGTTCACGGTCTTGGCGTTCAGCTCATGCGCTTCGTGCTGGGTCTTGCCGACATCCCTGCGCGACAGCGCCATCACCTCCTCGGTGCCCTTCTTGTAGCGGGTCCAGACATCGACCCATTGATTGTAGAGCGCGCGCTCCTCGGGGGATGCGATCAGGGGTTCATAGGTCGCGCGGACCTTGGTATTGGCTTCGACCACGGACGCAAGGGTCTTCTCCTGCGCGAGCTTGTCCTCCAGCGTCTCGGACAGCATGTGCTCGCGGATCACGTTGCGATAGGTGATGACGCCGGCGCGCAGATCTCCGAGCGCACGCACGCTCGGCAGCCAGCTCGTCGTGATGTCGACGGTGTTGGCGTTGATCGACCGTAAATTCACGACCGCGAGCAGGCCCATGCCGGTCATCGCGACAAGCAGGAACGCAACCACGGCAATAATCTTGGCGCGGATCGAGAATTTGGCGAACATCGTGGGGTCTCTTGATATCGGGCTCGCGAAGCCCGATCGAATGGCTGGGGGCGCGGCGGGACGCCGCAGACATCAAAGCCAGCCCCCCTCCTTAAGTAGGGTTAATTTGGTCCCCCGTTGAACTACTGAGACGCTGTTCGACGCCGTGGCATGACGCGCGCCAGCCGCATCAAGGCATCAATGCCAGCGCATCCGAGAAAAACTCCGGCCCGCCGAAATTGCCTGATTTCAGGGCAAGCACCATCTCGCCTCTCCCGGCGCCGACTGCTCGCAGAACCGGCACGCCGGCGGCGATTTCCACACCGACCAGGAATCCAGGGATGCGCAGGCGATCGACCACGGCGCCCGAAGTTTCACCACCGGCGACCACCAGCCTGTGCACGCCCGACTGCACCAGACCATCCGCGATGTCGGCCATCGCCTGTTCGATGGCATGCCCGGCTGCATCGCGACCATGACGGGATTGCACAGCTGCCACCTCATCCGGGGTCGAGCTGCTCGCAATCAGGATCGGCCCCGCCCCGAGCCGGTCCCTGGCCCAGGCGAGCGCGCGCTGCGCCTCGTCCTTGCCGGCGACCACCCGCTCGGGATCGAGGTGCAGGACCGGCATCACCTTCTCGGCGTTGGCGATCTGGCGCAAGGTCGCCTGCGAGCAACTGCCGGCAAGGCACGCCGCCGCGCCGCCGACCGGCGTCGCCAGCATCGCATCCGCGGTGTCCGGTTTGGCTTTGCTCGCGGCGACCAGCGCCCGCGCCAGGCCAAGCCCGATCCCGGAAGCGCCGACCGAAAGACGGTGTTCCAGCGCGACCTGCCCGATAGTCTCGAGGTCGCGGTCGAACACCGCATCGACGATGGCGGCGCCGATGCCGCTTTGCGTGAGCTCGGCGAGCTTTGCCCGGACGGCGTCCGCGCCACGGCTCAGCGTCGCCAGATCGACCAGGCCGACCTTGGTCGTGCTTTGCCGCGCCAGCACGCGAACCAGATTGGAATCATGCATCGGGTTGAGCGGATGGTCCTTCAGCGGACTCTCGTTCAGCGGCACCGAGCCGACGAACAGATTGCCCTGGTAGACGGTGCGGCCGGTCTCCGGGAATGCCGGCGTCACCAGCACGATGGCATCCCTTGAATCGGCGCGCAGCGCGTCCATCACGGGGCCGATATTGCCGGCATCGGTTGAATCGAAGGTCGAGCAGATCTTGAACAGGATATGTTTGGCGCCGCGGCCGCGCAGCCAGGCCTCCGCTGCGCGCGAACGCGTCACGGCGAGGCCGGCCTCGATCGAGCGGCTCTTCAGCGACACCACGACGGCGTCGACCTCGGGCAGCGCGAGATCGTCCGCAGGCACGCCGATGGTCTGCACCGTGCGCAGGCCGGCGCGGGTCAGCGTGTTGGCGAGGTCGGAGGCGCCGGTATAGTCGTCGGCGACGCAGCCAAGAGACAGTTTTCCGGCTGATGTCACGGCTTCACTCCGGCATAGGGCTTGAACCAGGCGAGACCGTCGGTGGTCTTGCCGCGCGGATTGTATTCGCAGCCGACGAAGCCGCCATAGCCGAGCCGGTCGAGCTCGCCGAACAGGAACGGATAGTTCAGCTCCTCGCCGTCAGGCTCGTTGCGCGAGGGGATCGACGCAATCTGGATGTGGCCGATGATCGGCATCATTTCGCGCAGCCGCATGGTGACGTCGCCATGGATGATCTGGCAGTGGTAGATGTCGAACTGCAGCTTCAGGTTCGCGATACCAAGCTCGTTGATCAGATCGCGCGCGAAGATGAAGTCGTTGAGGAAGTAGCCGGGCACGTTGCGCGGATTGATCGGCTCGATCACGAGGTCGAGGCCGTGCGGCGCGAAGAACTCCGCGGTATGGGCGACCGATTTGCGAAACGCGGCGACCGCCCTGGCATCGCTGCGGTCGGCTATTCCCGCCATCAGATGCACCCGCTTGACGCCGGTCGCCTGCACATAGGGCAGCGCGGTCTTCAGGCTTTGCTGGAGGTCGGCGAAGCGATCGGGCAGCGCGGCAAACCCCTTCTCGCCTGCGTTCCAGTCGCCCGGCGGCAAGTTGAACAGCGCCTGCGTCAGCCCATTGTCTTTCAGCCGCTTGCCGACCTCCTCGGCCGGATGGTCGTAAGGAAACAGGAACTCGACCGCGGTGAAGCCCGCTTTCGCCGCCGCCTCGAAGCGGTCGAGGAACGGGACCTCGTTGAACATCATGGTGAGGTTGGCGGCAAAACGGGGCATTGCAAGATCCTCTTATTTCTCGCCTGGAAGCTTGGTGCCGGTAACCTGCGCATACATCCGCGCCACCGACGCATCGTCGTCGCGGCCCATGCCGGCGGCCGCCGTCATCAGGAACATCTGCAAGGCCGCAGCCGAGACCGGCACCGGGAAGCGTGCATTGCGCGCCATGTCCTGGATGATGCCGAGATCCTTGACGAAGATCTCCACCGCGCTGCGCGGCGCATAGTCGCCGTCGAGCACATGCGGCATGCGGTTCTCGAACATCCAGGAATTGCCGGCGGAGGCGGTGATCACCTCATAGACCTTGCGGATGTCGAGGCCCTGCTTGGCGGCAAAGGCGATCGCCTCCGAGGCGGCCGCGATATGCACGCCGGCCAGCAGCTGGTTGATCATCTTGAACGCAGCGCCCTGCCCCGCGGCATCGCCGAGCTCGTAGAGTTTTGCCGCCATCGCATCCAGCGCCGGCCGCGCCTTCGCAAACGCCGCCGCGCTGCCGGAGGCGAGAATTGTCAATTCGCCCTGCGCCGCGCGTTGCGCGCCGCCGGAGATCGGGGCGTCGAGATAATGCCGGCCGGTCACCTCGAGCTGTTTTGCGAGGCGCCGCGCGATATCGGGGTCCATGGTCGCCGACGAGATGAAGACCGCGTCCTTGGCCAGCGTCTCGGCGACACCGTCCTTGCCGAACAGGATCCCTTCAGTCTGCGCGGCGTTGACGACGACGCTGACGACGATGTCGGCATCCCGGGCCGCCTCGGCCGGCGACCTGGCGCCCTTGCCGCCGTCGGCGACGAAGCGCGCCACCGCATCGGCCGATACGTCGCAGCCGGTCACCTCGAAACCGGCCCGCCTGAGCGAGGTCGCCATGCCGTATCCCATCGAACCCAGCCCGATGACGGCGACACGTGATGTTGCGGAACTGGACATATGGCGATCCCTGAACATTTTTAGTTGTTTGAACACGACCTTTTCGGAAAACCGGCTGCCACTTTGCGCCAGCGCGGCCGGCCGGGTCCGGTTCATGCTCGTTGCTGCTTGCCTATCACGGCTTGGCCGCGCTGCCAAAGCATGAGACAAAGCGGAAAACGGATAGCGCCAAAGATGGCGCCACGAGCGAAACCGGATGAACGAAACAAAGCTTCGTGAGGACATCTGCCGCTTCGGCCGCTCGCTGTTCGAGCGCGGCCTGACGCCGGGGTCCTCGGGGAATATCAGCGTCCGGCTCGACGACGGCGGCTGGCTGGTGACGCCGACCAACGCCTCGCTCGGCTTCCTCGATCCGGCGAAAATGTCACGGCTCGACGGCAACGGCCGGCTCGTCTCCGGCGACGCCCCGACCAAGGAAGTGCCGCTGCACACCGCGCTCTACCAGACGCGCGCCTCGGCCGGCGCCGTGGTGCACCTGCACTCGACCCATTCGGTCGCGCTCTCGATGCTGCCCGAAATCGACCCGCGCGCCGCGCTGCCGCCGATGACGGCCTATTATGTCATGAAGTGCGGCCGGACCGCGCTGGTGCCCTATTATCGCCCCGGCGATCCGGCCGTTGCCGACGCGATCCGTGGGCTGGCCGGGAAATATTCATCGGTGCTGCTCGCCAACCATGGGCCCGTCGTGTCGGGCGATACGCTGGAAGCGGCCGTGTTCGCGACCGAGGAGCTCGAGGAAACCGCAAAGCTCTATCTGCTGCTGCGCGGGCTGAACCCGCGCTATTTGTCGCCCGACCAGGTGGCGGATTTGACCAGGACGTTCGGGCTCGTGCTGCCGGATCACCCTCACTAGATCAAGCGGAGGATCGATATGCGGAAGACAGTCATGATGAGGTTCACAGGCTTGGCGTTAGCGGTTCCGTTCGCCGTTGGCCTTGCGGCGTCCGACGCACGGACCGAAGAGACCTTGCAAGGCATGCTGGCAACCCAGCTGCGCGCGCAGGGCTATCCTTGCGACAAGCCGCTCAAGGCCGAGCGGGACGACAAGCTCTCCAAGCCCGACAACGAGGCCTGGACGCTGACATGCAGCAACGCGACCTACCGCGTCAGCCGCGTGCCGGACCTCGCCGCCAAGGTCGAGAAGGTCGAAGAGGGCAAGGACAAGTAGGATCAGTGGGCTGGATCGATAGCCAGGCATCAACCATGGCTTCCCGCCGCAAACACTGACGTCATCCTGAGGTGCGAGCGCAGCGAGCCTCGAAGGATGGGCCACAAGCGCGCCTGCGGCCATCCTTCGAGGCGCGCCGAAGAGGCGCGCACCTCCAGCGACAAAGGCTTCGCCTTTGCGCGGGGATGACGGCGGTGTGCGTGGAGATATTCCGTCGCTACAGCCCCAGATACGCCTTGCGCACATCCGGATTGCCGCTGATCTCGGCGGCGGTGCCCTGCATCAGCACGCGGCCGGTCTGCAGGATGTAGGCGCGGTCGGCGATCTCGAGGCATTCGGCCATGCGCTGCTCGACGATCAGCACCGTCATGCCGGCGTCGCGGATGCGCTTCACGGCCTGGAAGATCTCGTCGACCAGTTTCGGCATGATGCCCTGCGACGGTTCGTCGAGCATCAGAAGCCGCGGCCGCGTCATCAGCGCGCGGCCGATCGCGAGCATCTGCTGCTCGCCGCCGGACAAGGTCTCGGCACGCTGGTCGAGCCGTTCGCCAAGTCGCGGGAACAGCTTGAACACCAGATCGAGCGGCGCGTCGCGGTCGGATTGGCTGCGATAGAGATAGCTGCCGAGCCGCAGATTGTCGCGCACCGACAGCCGCGGAAACAGCCGGCGGTTCTCCGGCACGTAAGCGATGCCGCTTGATGTGATGACGTGCTGCGGCTGGCCATCGATACGCTTGCCGTCGAAGGTGACGGTCCCTGCGCGCGGCCGCTCGGCGCCGGCGATCGATTTGAGCAGCGTCGATTTGCCCGCACCGTTGGCGCCGGCGACGCAGACGATCTCGCCCTTGGTGACGTCGATCGACACCGAGGAGATCGCGACGAGGCCCTGATAGGCGGTGGTGACTTCACGCACCGACAGCATGACGATCCCCGAGATAGGCAGAAATGACTTCCGGATTGCGGACGACCTCAGTCGGCTTGCCCTCGACCAGCACCTTGCCGAGATTGAGCACGATGGCGCGGTCGACCAGCGGCATCACGATCTCCATCACGTGCTCGACCATCAGCACGGTGACGCCGGTGGCGCGGACCTTGCGCACCAGCTCGACGCCGGTCTGTGCCTCGACCGGCGTCAGTCCGGTGAGGACTTCGTCAAGCAGCAGCAGCTTCGGCTCGGTGGCGAGCGCGCGGGCGACCTCGAGCCGGCGCTTCTCCGACGGGACGAGGTCGGCGGCCAGCTTGTCGGCGCGCGCGGCAAGGCCGCAGAACTCCAGCACCTCATAGGCCTTCTGCCGCGCGATGCGCATCTTGGTGTTGCGGATCAGCGCGCCGACGATGACGTTGTCGATCACGGTCATGGTCTCAAAACTCTTGACCACCTGGAAGGTGCGCCCGACGCCGCGCTGGCAGCGTTCCGCCGCCGGCAGCTTGGTCACGTCCTCGCCGTCGAAGATGATCGAGCCCTGGGTCGGCGGCAGCACGCCCGCGATCAGGTTGAACAGCGTCGACTTGCCGGCGCCGTTCGGGCCGATCAGGCCGACGATCTCGCCGCGCCCGACCGAAATCGAGACATCGCTGTTGGCGACGAGGCCGCCGAAGCGCTGCCAAACTCCGCGCGTTTCCAGAAGCGCCGTCATCGTGCAGCTCCCTTGCGCAGGGAGAACACGCTGACCAGGCCGCGCGGCAGCGCCAGCGAGATCACGACGATCAGCGTGCCGTAGACGATGAGGTCGACGCCGCGCCCGGAGCCGCCGATGAACGAGCGCGTCAGCTCGGTGAGCGGGATCAGGATGACCGCGCCGAGCACCGGCCCCCACAGGGTGCCGATACCGCCAAGCACCGCGGGCAGCGCCATCAGCAGCGAGAATTGGAAGCCCATCACGCTTTCAGGATCGATGTAGGAGACGAACTGGGCGTAGAAGCTGCCGCCGACCGCAACGAGGAAGGCCGAGACCGCCGCGGCGCCCATCTTGGAATTGAACACGACCACGCCGAGGCTTTCGGCCGCGTCAGGGTTGTCCTTCACCGCGCGCCACCAATAGCCCCATTTGGAATCCTCCAGCCACCAGGTGACGAACCAGGCGACGCAGGCCAGCGCCAGCGCGAAATAGAAGTAAGGCAGCTTCGAGCGGGTGAACTGGAATTTCAGCCAGCTGTCGCCGCGCACCGGGATGTCGATGCCGAGCGCGGCGCCGGCCCAATCCCAGTTCTGGATCAACAGCAAGGCGATCTCGGCGATCACGATGGTCGCGATCACGAAATAATGCCCGCGCAGGCGGAAGCAGGGATAGCCGAGCGCCATCGCGATTAATGCGGAGATCGCCCCGCCGGCCAGCATGCCGAACCACGGCAGCACGCCGAACTTGGTGAACAGGAGCGCGGTGGTGTAGGCGCCGAGCCCGAAATAAAGCGCATGGCCGAGCGAGATCTGTCCGCAATAGCCGGACAAGATGTTCCAGCTCTGCGACAGCGCCGCGTACATCAGCGTCAGCACCATGATGTTCTGGACGTAGACGTCCTTGACGAACAGCGGCACCAGCGCGGCGATCACCGCGAGGCAAAGCGCCACGATCAGGTCACGCCTGCGGCGTTGGGCGAACTGGGTGTCCATCACATCGATCCGAACAGGCCACGCGGGCGGATGAAGACGACCAGCAGGTAAACGGCATAGATGCCGACCGATTTCAGCGACGGCGGCAGGATCAGCGCGGTGGTCGCCTCCACCAGGCCGACGATGATGCCGCCGGCAAAGGCGCCGAACACGCTGCCGAAGCCGCCGAGCGCCACGGTGACGTAGGCGATCAGGGCGAACGACGCGCCGACATCGGGATAGACGTAGAAGAAGATCGCCATGATGGCGCCGGCGAGGCCGACCAGCGCCGCACCGAGGCCCCAGCCGAGCGCGAACACCCGGTTCTTGTCTATACCGACCAGCGCCACTGCGCCGGCGTCTTCGCGCGTCGCCTCGAGCGCGCGGCCGAAATCGGTGCGATTGATGAAGAAGTAGAGCGCGACGAAGGCCGCGATCGACAGCATCGCGCCGATCAGCTGCGGCTCCGGCAGATAGATGCCGGCAATCGACACCGTCTTGCCGCCGACCCAGGAGTTGGTGACGCTGCGGTAGTCGGGCGTGAAGAAGAACTGGGCAAGCCCCCGCATCACGATCGCAAGCCCGAAGGTCGAGAAGATCTGCACCATGCCGGCATTGGCCTTGGCGCGCATCGCGAAGCGGACGATCAATAGATAGACCACCGCGCCGAACACGAACAGCGCCGCGGCGACCAGCGGCGCCGAAAGCAAGGGATCGATCGCGAAGAACGCGAACAGGAAGAAGGTCGCGTACATCGCGATCATCAGGAACTCGCCGTGCGCGAAATTCACGACGTCCATCAATCCGAAGATCAATGCGAGGCCTGCGGCGATCAGTCCGTAGAGCAGCCCCATCAACAGGCCGCTCGCCAAACTCTGGATAATGGTCTCGGCTGTCACCGCCGTCTGTCCCCTCAATAGCGTTTTCGAGCGAAGTAAATACCGGTTCGCGCTAGGAAAACGCGTCGCAACAAGAATCCAGAGCTCCGTTCCGATACAATCGGAACGGACGCTCTGGCGCCCGACCGATCAGCTGTTCATCGGCCAGATCGCCTCGGAGACGGCGGCCTGTTCCGGGAAGATCGTCACGAAGTTCTTCGCGGAGTACTGCAACAGCACCGGATCGGCGAAGTTGTTCTGCCCCATCTCGTCGAACTTGACGCGCCGCCACGGCATGATGGTCTGATCGCCCGGCATGTCGGTGGCGACCAGCGCCTCGCGGATCTTCTCGCCGTCGGTCGACTTGGCGCGGTTGATGGCGTCCGCCATCACGATCAGGCCCATGAACTGGCGCGACGAATAGTCGTTGAAGTCCTTGCCGGACTTGGCGCGGTACATCTCGTTGATCAGACCGACCATCGGCCGCTTCTGCGCCAGGTCGAGCGAGAAGCTGCCGCGCGAGATCACGCCCTCGAGCTTGTCGCCGACCGCATCATAGGTCGCCTTCTCGGAGAAGCCGGCGTCCTGCGCCATGATGTTCTTCGGCTTGTAGCCGAGCTCGGCCATGGTCTTGACCAGGAGGATCGCGTCGGTGGTGTAGCTCGACGGCATCAGCACGTCGGCATTCGCCGCCTTGAGCTGCTGCACCTCGGCGGTCAGCGACGGCGAGTTGGCGCGGTACTTGATGTCGGCCACGATCTTGTAGCCGCGCTCGCCGGCGAGCTTGGTCTGCGCGTTCGCAGAATCGGTGCCGAAGATGGTGTCCTCGTGGAACAGCGCCAGCGTTTCGATCTTCTGGCCTTTCTTCTTCATCGCATCGAAGAAGTCGAACATCGCGGTCGAGAACATCTCGTCATGCGGCGAGGCGCGGAAATAGTATTTCAGGCCGCGCCGATGCAGGCTCGGCGAGGAATTGTCGGCCGAGAGGAACGGAACGCCGTAGCGCTCGCAGATCTGGCTGACGGTGACGGCGACCGCGCTCTGATAGGTGCCGATCACGGCGCAGACCTTTTCCTGCGTGATCAGGCGCTCGGCTTCGGCGCGGCCCTTCTGCGGATCGGCCTGGTGGTCGGCGAACACGAGCTTGACCTTGGCGCCGCCGAGGCCGGACAGGCCCTCGCCCTTGGCGAGCGGCAGCGCGAAATCATAATTCTTGTTGATGATGTCTGCCGCGGTCTCGAACGCGCGCTGCGCGTCGACGCCGATCTGGGCGCTGGCGCCCGAGAGCGGATAGATCACGCCGATTGCCACTTCACTGGCCTGCGCGCGCGCGGCCATCGGACCGAGCGCCGCGGCGGCAGTGGCACCCAGCAACACGTTACGGCGAGAGATCGTCATCGAAATTTCCCCTTGGTCAGCTTGTTATCATCGATGTGACGCTTGTAGCGCGCAGTAAAGCCTCAATGAATTGCACGAATTGCCTATTCAGAGCACAGCGAGTTGCTTGTTCCTGAGATCGGTCACCAGCATCAGGCCCGGCGAATGCGTGATCGCGAACGGCAGCTTCGCACTTGCGATCACCGATTGCGGCGTGACGCCACAGGCCCAGAACACCGGGATTTCGTCGTCGGCGACCGGTACCGCATCGCCGTAATCGGGCTTGGCGATATCCTTGATGCCGATCGCATGCGGATGGCCGAGATGGACCGGCGCGCCATGCACGGACGGAAAGCGCGAGGTGATCTGCACCGCGCGGATCGCATCCGCCGGCTTGAACGGGCGCATCGACACCACCATGGGTCCCGCGAACGGCCCCGACGGGCTGCAGGCGATATTGGTCCGGTACATTGGCACACGCAGATTGCGTTCAATGTGACGGATCGGCAGGCCCTCATCCAGCAGCGCCTCTTCAAACGAGTAGGAGCAGCCGAGCACGAAGGTGACGAGATCGTCGCGCCAGTATTTGGTGATGTCGGCCGGCTCGTCCGCCACCTCGCCGTCGCGCCAGACCCGGTAGCGCGGCACGTCGGTGCGGATGTCGAGGTCGAGGCCAAGCGCCGGAATGCGGGGATCGCCGACGTCGGACATGCCGATGATCGGGCACGGCTTCGGATTGAGCTGGCAGAAGCGGTGGAAGGCGCCGGCGAGCTTTTCCGGCAGGATCGCGAGATTGCCCTGGACGAAGCCGTTGGCGAGACCGGCTGTTGTGGCCGAGGCCACGCCGTCACGGCAGGCGCGGCGCGCCTCGACGCTCGCCAGCACCGGCTCCCCTTGAGATCGCTGCACTGCCGCAAAAACAGTCATGGGATTCTCCTGCCCATAATCTCGACAAGGACAAACCAACACCAAGCGTGATATAATGTCTAATCGTCCTTTCTAATCAAAATCGATAAAGCAAATTTATCGATCGGGAAAATGCTTCCAATGGCGGACTTCCGCTCGATCGAGACATTCCTTTGGGTCGTTAAACTCGGCAGCTTCCGCGGCGCCGCCCAGCGGCTCAACACCACCCAGCCGGCGATCTCCCAGCGCATTGCCCAGCTCGAGCGCGAAATGGGCGTCAAGCTGCTCAACCGCGACCACCGGGCGGCCTCGCCGACCCCGAGTGGACGGCTGATGATGATCTATGCCGAGAAGCTGATCGGCCTGCGTTCGGAGATGATGGCCGAGGTCGGCGACCGCTCGGCGATGCGCGGCGCGCTGCGGCTCGGTGTCGCGGAGACCATCGTGCACACTTGGCTGCCGCGCCTCGTCAAGAGCGTCAACGAGGTCTACCCCAACCTGTCGCTGGAGATCGAGGTCGACATCACGCCCAATCTGACCGCGCGGCTGCTGGCGCAGGAGATCGAGCTCGCCTTCGTGCTTGGGCCGGTCTCGGCGTCCGGCGCGCACAACCATGTGCTGTGCGACTACCCGATCGGTTTCCTGGCGAGCCCGGCGCTCGGCCTCGGCGACGGCCCGGTGGCGCGGCAGGACCTGGCGCGGTTTCCGATCATCACCTTTCCGCGCAAGACCCAGCCCTACGAGACCGTGCGCGCGCTGTTCAACGCCCCCGATCTGCCGCCGATCCGGCTGCACGCCTCGACCTCGCTCGCGACCGTGATCCACATGGCCAATGAAGGGCTTGGCATCGCGGTGATCCCGGCGGCGATCGTCGAGAACGAGCTTGCCGACGGGCGGCTGCAACTGCTCGACACCGACCTCAAGCTGCCGCCCCTCACCTTCACCGCGAGCTGGCTCGCCTCGCCCGATGCGGTCGCCATCGAGCGCGTCGCCAATCTCGCCAGGCAGATCGCGCAGGCGAGCGTGGCGGTTGACGGCGCGAGAGTGGCGCGTCATTGAACGATTGCCGGATAATCGAACGTCATTCCGGGATGGTCCGAAGGACCAGACCCGGAATCTCGAGATTCCGGGTTCGATGCTGACGCATCGCCCCGGAATGACGAAAATAAAAATGGACTGACGACATGAGCCGAGCCGCCACCAACCTGCAGATCGATTCCGCCCGCCTCTGGGGCACCATCCACGAAACCGCGCAGTTCGGTGCAACGCCCAAGGGCGGTGTGCGGCGGCTGACCCTGAGCGCCGAAGACAAGCAGGTGCGCGATTGGTTCCGCAAGGCGTGCGAGGACGCCGGCCTCGAGGTGCAGGTCGATGCGCTCGGATCGATGTTCGGCTTGCGGAAAGGACGGGATATGTCGAAGCCGCCGATCGGCGTCGGCTCGCATCTCGACACCCAGCCGACCGGCGGCAAATATGACGGCGTGCTCGGCACGCTGGCGGCGCTCGAAATGGTGCGCACGCTCAACGATGCCGGGATCGAGACCGAGCTGCCGATCTGCATCTGCAACTGGACCAATGAGGAAGGCTCGCGCTTTGCGCCGGCGATGATGGCCTCGGCCGCCTATGTCGGCGACTTCACCACCGACGACATCCTGTCGCGCAAGGACGCCGAGGGCGTCACGGTGGCGCAGGCGCTGGACACGATTGGTTATCGTGGCGACGCCCCGGTCGGCCGCCAGAAGTTCACCAGCTTCGTCGAGCTGCATATCGAGCAGGGCCCGATCCTGGAGGCCGAGAACAAGACCATCGGCGTGGTCGATTCCGGCCAGGGCGTGTTGTGGTACGACGGCAAGATCACCGGCTTCGAGAGCCATGCCGGCTCGACCCCGATGCCGCTGCGCCGCGATGCGCTGGCGACGCTGTCCGAGATCGTGCTGGCGATGGAGAGCATCGCGAAGAAGCACGGCCCGAAGGCAGTCGGCACCATCGGCGAGGCCGTGATCGCCGCACCCTCGCGCAACGTCATCCCCGGCGAGATCGCCTTCACGGTGGATTGCCGCAGCGCCGATGCCGCGATCATGGATGCGCTGGATCGCGACCTGCGTGCCGCTGTGAGCGAGATCGCCGCGCGACGCAAGGTCGAGGTGCAGCTTGATCTCGTCTGGCGCAAGGCGCCGACGCATTTCGATCCTAAGCTGGTCGACGCGGTCGAGAACGCGGCGAAGCAGCTCGGCTATTCGCACCGCCGCATCACGTCGGGCGCCGGCCACGACGCCTGCAACCTCAACACGGTGATGCCGGCAGCAATGGTGTTCGTGCCCTGCAAGGACGGCATCAGCCATAATGAGCTGGAAGATGCCAAGCAGACCGATTGCGCCGCCGGCGCCAATGTCCTGATGCATACGGTGCTGGCGCTCGCCGGCGTCGCGTCCTGATCTTCCTTTCTCCCCTCGATGGAGGCTTTCGTGCGCGCAGTGTTTGTCGACGCCAATGAATCGCTCGCTGTCATCACGGAGCGCCTGGAAAAGTCAGGCGATCCAAAAATGCGGATCAACCGCAACCCCGACATCAAGTCCGAGGACTATCCGGCTGTGCTCGACGGCGCCGAGATCGCGGTGGTCGATCACACCGCGCTGCCGACCGATGTTGCGAAGAAGTGCGCCGGCCTGAAGCATGTCGTGTTCCTCGGCACCGGCGCGCGCAGCTACATGAACCCGGAAGAGCTCGCCGAGCTCGGCATTTCCGTGCACCTGATCAAGGGCTATGGCGACACCGCGGTCGCGGAATCGGCGATCGCGCTGATGTGGTCGTCGGCGCGCGTGATCGCGCAGATGGACCGCGAGATGCGCGCCGGCAACTGGCTGCGCGAGGACGGCATGCAGCTCACCGGCAAAACGCTCGGCCTCGTCGGCTTTGGCGGCATCGCCGCCGAGGTCGCCCGCATCGCGCTCGGCAGCGGCATGAAGGTGATCGCCTGGAACCGGTCGCCCAAGAGCCATCCGGGCGTCGAATTCGTCGATCTCGACACCGTGCTGGCGAGCAGCGACGTGGTCTCGATCCATCTGCTGCTGAACGACGAGACCCGCGGCCTGATCACGCGCGACAAGATCGCGAAGATGAAGAAGGGCGTGGTGCTGATCAACACCGCGCGCGGCGCCATCGTCGACGAGCAGGCGATGATCGATGCGCTCAACTCGGGCCACATCCGCCACGCCGGCCTCGATGTCTACAACATCGAGCCGCTGCCGAAGGATCATGCGCTGACCAGGATCCCGAACGTGACACTGTCGGCGCACTCCGCCTTCCGCACGCCCGAGGCGAGCGAGAATTTGATCCGCGCGGCGTGGGAGCACTGCCGCAGGATCGTGAAGGGGTAATTTCACCGTCGTGCCGGCCGCGCGAAGCGCGAGCCGGGACCCATAACCACCGCTCTACTTTGTTACAAAAACTGGGGCCACAGTGAGCCCCTAACAAGACCCTGTGGTTATGGGTCCCTGCTTTCGCAGGGACGACAGTGACCGTAGGTGGCTACCCCGCCCTACGCAGACTGGGAAACGACGTCGTCCTGGACAAGCGAGCGTAGCGAGCGCGATCCAGGACCCATTACCACCGGCCTGCGTCATCGCGCAGGGCGGTGATAAGAACCAGCAATACAACAAGCACTCGGGGTAATGGGTCCTGGCTTTCGCCAGGACGACCCCGTGATTGACGGCGCGAACTAATCCACCATCTCCGCGACGGCCTTGCCGCACGCCGTGGTGTCGGCATTGCCGCCGAGATCACGCGTGCGCAGCGTGCGTTCGCCGAGCGTGCGCTCGATCGCGCCGACGATGGCGCTAGCTGCCTGCTTCTCGCCGAGATGCTCCAGCATCATCGCGCCCGACCAGATCATGCCGATCGGGTTGGCAATACCCTGCCCGGCAATGTCAGGCGCCGAGCCGTGGACCGGCTCGAACACCGAGGGGAAATCGCCTTCCGGATTGATGTTGCCCGACGGCGCGATGCCGATCGTGCCGGTGCAGGCCGGTCCGAGATCGGAAAGAATGTCCCCGAACAAATTGGAGCCGACCACGACGTCGAACCAGTCCGGATGCAGCACGAAGTTCGCGGTCAGGATGTCGATGTGGTACTTATCCCACTTCACGCCGGGATATTTCTTGGCCATCGCCTCCACGCGCTCGTCCCAATAGGGCATGGTGATGGAGATGCCGTTCGACTTGGTCGCCGAGGTCAGATGCTTCTTCGGCCGCGACTGCGCCAGATCGAATGCGAATTTCAGGATGCGGTCGACGCCGGTGCGGGTCATCACGGTCTGTTGCGTGACGAATTCGCGGTCGGTGTCGGGGAACATGCGGCCGCCGACGGACGAGTATTCGCCCTCGGTGTTCTCGCGCACCACCCAGAAATCGATGTCGCCGGGCTTGCGGTTCGCCAGCGGCGACGGCACGCCGGGCATCAGCCGCACCGGGCGCAGGTTGACGTACTGGTCGAACTCGCGGCGGAACTTTATGAGCGACCCCCACAACGAGATATGGTCAGGTATTTTCGCCGGCCAGCCGACCGCGCCGAAATAGATCGCGTCATGCTTGCCGATCTTGTCCTTCCAGTCGGCCGGCATCATCTCGCCGTGCTTCTCGTAATAGTCGTAGGAGGCGAAGTCGAAATGGTCGAACTTCACGTCGACGCCGTGCTTCTTCGCCGCCGTCTCGATGACGCGCAGGCCCTCCGGCATCACTTCCTTGCCGATGCCATCGCCGGGAATGACCGCAATCCGATACTGCTTCTTTGCGCTGCTCATCGAGAACACCCTTGTGATTTGCCCGGCCGGCAATGCCGCCTATTCTGATGGTCCTGCAATGGACCAAACTTCGCGCGAGCGCAACGCTGCAGTGCAGTGTTGACCGCGGCGCGACCCTGCCCCACCAAATTCGCCGACACCCCACTCCTCATACCAAGCGAGACATCCCATGGATCTGCATCTGCGCGGCAAGCGTGTCCTGATCACCGGCGCCTCCAAGGGCATTGGCGCGGCCGCCGCCGAAGCCTTTGCCGAGGAAGGCGCCAATTTGCTGCTCGCCGCCCGCAACGGCGAGCAATTGAAGGCACTGGCCGAGCGGCTCCGTTCGGCGCATCAGATCGACGCGGCGATCAGCGTGGTCGACCTGCGCAAATCCGAAGATCTGGCGCGATTGGCAAAGGAGGCCGCCGACATCGATATCCTGGTCAACAATGCCGGCGACATCCCGGGCGGCTCGATCGACAAGATCGACGAGGCGACCTGGCGGCATGCCTGGGAGCTCAAGGTGTTCGGCTACGTCAATCTGACGCGCGCGATCTACGCCCAGATGAAGGCGCGCGGCGGCGGCGTGATCGTCAACGACATCGGCGCGGCCGGCGAGAAGTTCGACGCCAACTACATCTGCGGCAGCGCCGGCAATGCGGCGCTGATGGCCTTCACCCGCGCGCTCGGCGGCAAGAGCCTCGCCGACAATATCCGTGTCGTCGGCATCAATCCCGGCCCTGTCGGCACCGACCGCCACGTCACGTTGCTCAAGACCCGCGCCAGGAACCAGTTCGGCGACGAGAACCGCTACAAGGAATTCCAGAAGGGCCTGCCGCTCGGCCGGCCCGCACATGCACGCGAGATCGGCGACCTGATGGCGTTTTTGGCGTCCGACCGCGCCGGCTATACGTCCGGCGTGATCTATACCGTGGATGGCGGGCTGACGTCGGGGTGGGGTTAATCCCGATCGCGCCACTTCTTTCACAGTCATCCTGAGGAGGCCGCAAAGCGGCCGTCTCGAAGGATGGGCCACGGGCTACGTCATCCTTCGAGGCTCGCTCCGCTCGCACCTCAGGATGACGGTGATAGTACGCGTCGCTCCATCCACGTCATTGCGAGCGAAGCGAAGCAATCCATCGCGCCGCAAGCGGAGAAATGGATTGCTTCGTCGCTATCGCTCCTCGCAATGACGGCGGCGAAAGCGTCACAGCCTCTCAGGATGACGTCAACTCGCCGTCCGCTCGAACAGCTGCCGGATCAGGGTCGTGATGCGGCCCTGCGGCGCCAGCATCTGGTTCATGATGGAGAAATGATCGGCCCCGGCGATCTCCTCATAGGTCACCGGCAAGCCGTAACGGGCGCGATGGCCGGCGAAATCGGCTGTCTGCTTGCGCAGCAGCGGCAATTCGGCGCTGCCGACCACCAGCGACAGCGGCTTTGCCGTGCCGCCTTCCGCCATCATCGGCGAGTTGCGCCGCGACGCCGCTTCGTCGAGCTTGAGCTTTTCGTTGAGGTACGAATGCCTGATCGGCTCGAGGTCGTAGATACCCGAGATCGCCATGCCGGCCCGGACATGGGCGTTCGACAGCGCCATCGATGTCAAATGTCCGCCGGCCGACCAGCCCGACACCACGATGCCCTCGGCAGCGGCCCCGAGCGCGGGCAACTGCCCGGCCAGAAAGTCGATGCCGGCATGGATCTCGGCGACGATGTCATCGAGCGTCGCATCCGGCGCGAGCGTATAGCCGATCAGCGCGACATTGATGCCATGGGCCATCGGCCCCTCGGCGAAGATCGTGAACACCTCCTTGGCACGGGTCTGCCAGTAGCCGCCGTGGATGAACAGCAGCGTCGGCGCGCCGTCGCGAGCTTTCAGGAAGTCGATCCGGTTGCGCTCGCGCGGGCCGTATCTGAGGTCGAGATGGCCGGCGTGCTTTTGCCGCAGTGCCGCCGAGCGCTGCTCCCATCCCGCAGCGATCTCGGCGCTGCGCTTGACGGCAACGCCGTTGTTCAGACCGAGATCGCGCTCCTGCTGGCTCATCGCGCGCCAGTCCAGCGCGGAAAACAACGCTGCCATCCCTGCCCCTTCCGTTCACGTCGCATTGCCACGACGGCAGGAAATGTTCTACAGCACAAGCAAACAGAAGGCATAGGAGCAACGGCGCATGGCTGATCATGGCTTGGTGAAGGAAACGGCGTGTACCGTCGTCGAAAAGCTGAAGGCCGGTGACGTCACGCCGCTCGATCTGCTCGACGTGCTGGAGACGCGTATCGCCGAGGTGGACGGCAAGGTGAACGCACTGCCGACGCTCTGCTTCGACCGCGCCCGCAGCCACGCCAAGGCCCTGATGCAGAAACCTGTCAGCGAGCGCGGCCTACTCGCGGGCCTTCCCGTTCCGATCAAGGATCTCACCGCCGTCTCCGGCGTGCTGACCACGCTGGGCTCGCCGATCTTCAAGGACAACGTCCCCGCGAAGTCGGACATCCTGGTCGAGCGCCTCGAACAGAACGGTGGCGTGATCTACGCCAAGTCGAACACGCCGGAATTCGGCGCCGGCGCCAACACCTTCAACGAAGTGTTCGGTCCGACCCGCAATCCCTGGGACACATCGCGCTCGGCTGCCGGCTCCTCCGGCGGCGCCGCCGCGGCCCTTGCGAGCGGCACCGCGTGGCTCGCACACGGCTCCGACATGGGCGGCAGCCTGCGCAACCCGGCGAGCTTCTGCGGCATCGTCGGCCTGCGGCCGTCGATCGGCCGCGTCGCGCACACGCCGAAGTTCGGTGTCGACCGTACCCTCGGGGTGCAGGGACCGATGGCGCGCAATGTCGAGGACCTCGCGCTGCTGCTCGACGCGATGAGCGGCGAGCATGCCGCCGATCCGCTGTCGCTGCCCGCACTGCCGATCTCATTCCTGTCGGCGGCGCGTTCGAACCAGAAGCCGAAGCGCATCGCCTATTCGCCCGATCTCGGCATCACGCCGGTCGATCCCGAGGTCAGGGCTGTGACCCGCAAGGCGGCGGAGCGGTTTGCGGAAGCCGGTGCGATCGTCGAGGAGGCGCATCCCGATCTGCGCGAAGCCCATGAATGCTTCCACGTGCTGCGCGCGTTCGATTTCGCGATCAGCAAGGCCGAATTGCTGCGCACCAAGCGCGATTTGCTGAAGCCCGAGGTGATCTGGAACATCGAGGAAGGGTTGAAGCTCACGGTCGAGAAGCTCGAACGCGCCGAGGCGCAGCGCGTCGCGATGACCGCGCGTGCGCTCGAATTCTTCGACAAGTACGACCTGCTGCTGGCGCCCGCGACCATCGTGGCGCCGTTCCCGGTCGAGAACCGCTATGTCGCCGAGTGCGACGGCAAGAAGTTCGACAATTACGTCGAATGGCTCGGCATCGTCTACGCGATTACGCTGGCCTGCTGTCCGGCGCTGTCGCTGCCCTGCGGCTTCACCGCCTCGGGCCTGCCGGTCGGCCTGCAGATGGTCGCAAAGCCGCGTGCCGAAGCGCAGCTGCTGGCCGGCGCGAAAGTGCTGGAGGACATTCTGGGCGTGCGCGGCACCACGCCGATCGATCCGCGTCCGCCGAAGTAAGGCTTTTTCCTCATGGTGAGGAGGCGCGCAGCGCCGTCTCGAACCATGAGGCCCGGTCTGTGGCCTCATCCTTCGAGACGCTTGCTGCGCAAGCTCCTCAGGATGAGGTGATGAATTTGTTGATGCGGCCCCAAGTCGCGAAGCCTACGCCCTATCCTCCGTCGCCTGCAGCGCCACCGTGAGTGCTGCCTTGGTCTGCTCGACGATTTCGTCCAGCAACTCCTCGCGGCTGATCTGCGCGGACTCGCCGGTGAGCAGGCCCTGCTCGGCGAGCATCACGATGCCGTGCAGTCCGGCCCAGATCTTCAGCGCCTGGCGCTCGCGCAAGAGCCCGACGGCCGGCGCCTCGAACGACTCGATCAGCAGCGCCAGCGTATCCATCGCCGCGGTGTGCAGCTCGCTGCCGTTGGGCGCGCAGGCCATGGTGCGCGACGCGAACATCAGCCGGTAGATGCCGTGGCGCTCGAGCCCGAAGGCGAGCGCGGCCTGGGCAAAGCGCGACAGCTTCGAGCCCTTGCCCGACTGCTCGATCGCCTCGCGCATGATCACGTTGAACTGCCGGAACGCTTCGGCGGTCACCGCCTCCAGCAGCGCCTCGCGGTCGGCGAAATGCCGGTACGGCGCCGGCTGCGAGACGCCGAGCTGCTTGGCCAGCGCCTTGATGCTGATCGCCTCGGGACCGCCGAGCTCGACCTCGCGTAACGCGGCCTGGATCAGGGCTTCGCGGAGGTCGCCATGGTGGTAGGTTTTGAACGGCTTACGAACGATTTGTCCCATTGCGGCAATGATCGCTGAATTTTCGCTTGACGCGCAAGCGCGACGATAATGTAATATACTATAACTTGGTGATCCGGTTAAGAGGCCGGCCGCCCAAGCAAGCCAAGAACTTGCATAAACTGGAATGAGGAACCGGGCGCAACCCACAATGCGCCAGAGCCGAGGGAGAGCGCTTGCATGTCCAAGCTCAGAATCCGCGTCGACCAGGACAAGTGCCAGGGTCACGCCCGCTGCAAATCACTCGCCCCCGAACTGTTCGAGCTCGACGAATACGGCAACGCCCATGAGGTCGGCGACGGGACCGTCCCGGCCGGGCTCGAGGACAAGGCTTGGCTCGCGCAGACCAATTGCCCGGAAATCGCGATCGAAGTCACCGAGGAATGACGGCCAGCCGGGGACGGCCGCGCGCCGCCCGTTGAGCCGACCAGCGTTTGATCGAACGAGAAGGAAACGAGCTGATGTCCGATTCCCCGTCCGCAAGCTATCTGCCCGAACATCCCCCGGTCTCCGACTGGGTACACGATTTCGACCATACCGATCCGGTCTGGACCGACGACCCGTTCCCGATCTGGGAGACGCTGCGCGCGGCTTCGCCCGTCGTGCATACCGAGCGCTTCCTCGGCTGCTACATGCCGACCACCTATCAGGCGGTGAAGGAGATCGCCTACGACACCGAGCACTTCTCCTCGCGCCGCGTCATCGTGCGCGACATCCGCCCCGAGATCACCGCCCGCGCGCCGCCGATCACCTCCGATCCGCCGGAGCACAAGCCCGCCAAGCAGGTGCTGCTGCCGCCGTTCACGCCGGACGCAATGAAGCGGCTGGAGCCGCGGGTGCGCGCGATCTGCAACGAGCTGATCGACGACTTCATCGCCGACGGCCACTGCGACGCCGCCGCGCGCTACACCAAGCACATCCCGGTGCGCGCCATCGCCCACATGCTGGGGATTCCCGAGAAGGACGGCGATCTCTTCATCAAATGGATCCACCAGATCCTCGAGCTCGGCATCAAGAACGAAGACGAGCTGATGAACGGCGTACGCGAGATGACCGGCTACTTCGTGGCCCATCTCGAGCAGCGCAAGCTCGAGCCGGGCGACGATCTGATCTCGCAGCTGCTGCGGGCCAAGGGTCCCGGCGGCCAGCCGCTCACCGACGAGCATGTGCTCGGCTCGCTGCGGCTGCTTTTGATCGCCGGCATCGACACCACCTGGAGCGCGATCGGCTCCTCGCTCTGGCACCTCGCCAAGACGCCGGCCGATCGCGAGCGCCTGATCGCGGAGCCGGCACTGATCCCGACCGCGATCGAGGAATTCCTGCGCGCCTATTCGCCGGTGACGATGGCGCGCGAGGTGATGAAGGAGACCACGATCTCCGGCTGCCCGGTGAAGGCGGGCAACATGGTGCTGCTGTCCTTCCCCGCGGCGAACCGCGACCCCGCCATGTTCCCCGATGCGGACAAGGTGGTGATCGACCGCAAGGAGAACCGCCACGCCGCCTTCGGCCTCGGCATCCACCGCTGCGTCGGTTCCAACCTCGCGCGGATGGAGATGCAGGTCGCGATCGAGGAATGGCTGAAGCGGATCCCGGATTTCCGGCTCGATCCGGCCGGCAAGGTGACCTGGTCGGAAGGCACGGTGCGTGGCCCGCGTCAACTGCCTGTTCTGTTCGGCAACAACGCCTAAGGAACCGGACAGCGGTTACATCACGTCACCCAATGAGGTAGCTTGCCCCGGAATCGAGCCGACGAGTCCGGGAGCAATGCTATGTCCGAACAAACCGCTCAGCCCGCGAGCGATCATCTCGACATCCACGACGTCGAGCGGCGGGTGAAGGCGATCTTCATCGGCTCGGTCGGCAATCTCGTCGAGTGGTACGATTTTTACGCCTACACGGCGTTTGCGCTGTATTTCGCGCCGGCGTTCTTCCCGCACAGCGACCCGGTGGTGCAGCAGCTCAATGCCGCCGTGCTGTTTGCCGCGACCTTCCTGATGCGCCCGCTCGGCGGCTGGCTGTTCGGCTACATCGCCGACCGCTATGGCCGTCGGCTGTCGTTGACGCTTTCGGTGGTCTGCATGTGCTTCGGCTCGCTGATCATCGCGGTGACGCCGACCTATGCCACCATCGGCATCGCGGCCCCGGCGATCCTGGCGCTCGCCCGCATCATCGAGGGCCTGAGCCTCGGCGGCGAGTACGGCGCCAGCGCCACCTATCTCAGCGAGGTCGCCGATCCCAAGCACCGCGGCTTCTACTCAAGCTTCCAGTACGTCACGCTGATCGGCGGCCAGCTCACCGCGATCATCGTGCTGCTGTTGCTGCAGAAGGTGTTTTTGACGCCGGACGAGCTGAAGGCCTGGGGCTGGCGGATTCCGTTCGTGATCGGCGCCATGCTCGCGATCGTCGCCGCGGTGATGCGGCGCAACCTGCATGAGACCGAGGCCTTCGAGGAGGCCAAGAAGGTTTCCAAGCCGACGGGCTCGATCGTCGGCCTGTTGAACTATCCGCGCGAATTGCTGCTGGTGGTCGGCCTCACCGCCGGCGGCACCGCGGCGTTCTATACCTTCACCACCTACATGCAGACATTCGTGAAGCTGTCGGTCGGTCTCACCGAGGACCAGACCACCTTCGTGATCTTCGGCTCGCTGATCTTCGCGACCATCCTGCAGCCGATCTATGGCGGGCTCTCCGACAAAATCGGCCGCAAGCCGCTGCTGATCTTCTTCGGCATCGCCGGCACGCTCGGGACGATCCCGATCCTGACCGCGCTGAAGGACACCAAGTCGCCGTTCATGGCCTTCCTTCTGATCTGCGGCGCCTGGATCTTCGTCGCCGGCTACACCTCGATCAACGCGATCGTGAAGGCCGAGCTGTTTCCGACCAATGTCCGCGCACTCGGCGTCGGCCTGCCCTATGCCATCACGGTGTCGATCTTCGGCGGCACCGCGCCGGCGGTCGCGCTTTACTTCAAGAGCATCGGGCATGAGGACTGGTTCTACTACTATCTCAGCGGCATGATTTTCCTGTCGCTGCTGATCTATTCGACGATGCGCGACACCAAGCGCGACTCCGCGATGCATCGCCACGAATGATGGCCTGACGCGATGACCGACGATAACGAACCGCCCGAGAGCAAGCTGACGCGCAGCAAGCAGCGCTGGGCACGCGAAGGCAAATTCCTCACCGGCAAGGTCACCCGCCCGGAGGAGCAGCGCCTGCCGCCGGGCCAGCATCTGACGGCGGACTGGCCGGTGCTCGATCTCGGGCTGATGCCGAACATCTCCCAGGAGCGCTGGCGGCTCGACGTCTACGGCGCGGTCGAGCAGACCATCTACTGGACCTGGCAGCAGTTCATGGCGCAGCCGCAGACGCAATTCGTCTCGGACATCCACTGCGTCACGACCTGGTCGCGCTACGACAATCAGTGGGAAGGGCTCGCCACCCGCGACCTGCTCACCGCCTGCCAGCCGCGCGAGGACGCGCGCTTCGTCGCGCTGCATTCTTATGACGGCTATACGACGAATCTGCCGCTCGAGGACTTCGCCGCCGAGGACGCGCTGCTCGCCCATAGCTGGTCGGGCAAGCCGCTGGAGCAAGAGCATGGCGGTCCGGTGCGGCTCGTGGTGCCGCACCTGTATTTCTGGAAGAGCGCGAAGTGGCTGCAGCGCATCGAATTCCTCACCGAGGATGCACCGGGCTTCTGGGAGGTCCGTGGCTATCACAATCGCGGTGATCCCTGGGCCGAACAGCGCTATTCTGGCGACTGACAAACCAACAAGATGATGGAGCCTGCCCGTGCCGCACGAACGCTTTCAATTCACCGGTGTGGGCGGCCATCAGCTGGCCGCCGCGCTTGACACGCCCGACGGGCCGATCAAGGCCTACGCGCTGTTCGCGCACTGCTTCACCTGCGGCAAGGACGTGCTGGCCGCAAAGCGCATCGCGGTTGCGCTTGCGGCGAAAGGCATCGCCACGCTGCGGTTCGACTTCACCGGCCTCGGCTCCAGCGAGGGCGAGTTCGCCAATTCGACCTTCACGTCGAACGTCGCCGATCTCGTCCGCGCCGCCGACCATTTGCGCGAAACGCGCAAGGCACCTGCGATCCTGATCGGCCACAGCCTCGGCGGCGCCGCGATCCTCGCCGCGGCGGGTCAAATCCCCGAGGCGAAGGCGGTCGCGACCATCGCCGCCCCCTCCGATCCCGTCCATGTCACGCATTTCTTCAAGGACCGGATCGAGGACATCCGCGCGCAGGGCGAAGGTGAAGTCTCGCTCGCCGGCCGCCCGTTCCGCATCAAGCGAGAATTCCTCGACGACGTCGCCGAGCAGAACCTGATGGCGCAAGTGAAGCAGCTGCACAAGGCGCTGCTGATCATGCATTCGCCGACCGACGACACCGTCGGCATCGACAACGCCACGCATATCTTCAGCGCCGCCAGGCACCCCAAGAGCTTCGTCTCGCTGGCCGGCGCGGATCATCTCCTGAGCGGCAAGCAGGATGCCGCCTATGTCGCCGACGTGATCGGCGCCTGGGCCGAACGCTACGTCGAACTCGCGCCGCAGCCGGCGGCAGATACCGGCACTGCGCCGCGCAACGTCGTGGTGCAGGAGACCCGCGCCGGCAAGTTTCAGCAGATCGTCACGGCAGGCCCGCATCGCATGCTGGCCGACGAGCCGGTCGCGGTCGGCGGCCAGGATTCCGGCCCCGGGCCGTACGACTTCGTGCTGGCCGGGTTAGGCGCCTGCACTTCGATGACGATGCGAATGTATGCCGACCGCAAGTCGCTGCCGCTCGATCGCGTCACGGTGACGCTGACGCACAGCAAGATCTATGCGAAGGATTGCGAGGAGTGCGAGACGCGCGAGGGCATGCTCGACCAGATCGACCGCGTCATCAGGATCGAGGGCGAACTCGACGCCGACCAGCGCAAGCGGCTGATGGAGATCGCCGACAAATGCCCGGTGCACAAGACGCTGACGTCGGAGGTGCGGATCGTCACCAAGGCGGCGGAGTGAGCCCGCGACGTAGCGGGATGGGCCGAGCCGTAGCAGCATGTCGGCTGCGTCCCCCCTCCCGCTTGCGGGTCGTCGCAGGGGCGCGCTGAAAAATATCGAAAACAACCCCATGCAAAGGTGCCGGCGGCCACCGGCGCTCGACAAGGCAACTTGACACGTCGGGCAACTCAGGGATATTCTTCCATTATTCCGAAATCGTGCGAGCACCCCTCTACCCACGCGCCGCGCGCTTGCCGGTCAGGCAGTTCGCCATGATCCGCACCGCGGCGCCGATCTCGTTCTCGCGCCAGGCGGCGAAGCCGAGCAACAGGCCGTGGTCGCGCGGCCGCTCCAGCGCGAGGCTCGATAGCGCGCGCACCTCGACCCCTGCGGCCACCAGCCGCGCCACGGCGTTCTGGTCCGCGGTGCCATCCTTGAAACGGGCAATCAGCTGCATGCCGCCAGGCGGGACCTCGACCGTGAGCACCTCGCCGAGCTGCCGCGCCAGCGCCGTAGCGAGGTGGTCGCGGCGCGCGCGATAGATGCGCCGCATCCGCCTGACATGGGCCAGGAAATGCCCATCGGCCATGAAGCCGGCCAGCGCCTCCTGGACATGCACGGAGGCGATCAGCCCGAGATGGCGCTGCGCGATCTCCATCGTCCGTGCCAGCTGTGGCGGCACCACCAGATAGCCGATGCGGATATCGGCCGTCATCGCCTTGGCGAAGGTGCCGAGATAGAGCACGCGTCCCTCGCGATCGAGCCCCTGCAGCGCCGGCATCGGGCGGCTGTCATAGTGAAACTCGCCGTCGTAATCGTCCTCGACGATCCAGGTCTTGCCGGGCTCGGCGGAAGCCAACAGTTCGGTGCGGCGCGCGACCGGCATCACCCGTCCGGTCGGGTGCTGATGCGACGGCGTCGCGAAGATGAGCTTCGGCGCGCGCGTCGCGCGCATCCGCATCATGCCCCATTGATCGAGCCTGACACCGAGGACGTCGGCACCGGCGGCGCGAAACGCCGCCGCGGCGCCGGGATAGCCGGGATCCTCGGTCCACACCGCATCGCCGGCGGCGATGGTGGTCGCGGCAATCAGCGTCAGCGCCGCCTGCGCCGTCGGCAGGATCAGGATCTGATCGGCCTCGGCACGCACGCCGCGGCTGATTTCGAGGTATTCGCGCAAGGCCCCGCGCAAGCTCGACCGGTTGACCACAGTCTGGTCGTTGAAGCGGCGACGCAGCGCGCTGCGGCGCAGGCTGCGCGCCCAGATCTCGTGCGGAAACTCGCGCGCATCCGCAAGCCCGGGACGGAGCGGCCGGAAATCCGCCTGGTAGGACAGCGGCCAATCGCTATCGGAGAGCTGCAAGGCCCAGGGCGACAGCAACGGTTTGCGGGCGGCCTCGCGCTTCGGCGCCAGCGCAGGTTTGGCGAAGCGCGCTTCGATATCGTCGGTCACAACCGGCCGCCGCCGCGCCGCGACCCGCAGATATCCTTCGGCCGCCAGCTGCTCATAGGCATGCGTCACCGTGTTGCGCGCCACGTCAAGCTCGGCCGCAAGGCTGCGGCTCGACGGCAGCATGGCGCCGCTCCTGATCCCGCCACTCGCCATCAGCGCGCGCAGCTGCTGGGTCAGTTGCGCGGCCAGCCCGGCAGCGTCCGATCGCTTCAGCGCGAGCAATTCGGCAAGGATCAATCTGGCTCCCTTATTCTCCAAAATCTGGCTCTTTCGAGAGAGCCAGCACGATCCTATTCACAAGCGGTATCGCCTGCAAGGATTCTGCCGTGAACCAGTCACTCTCCCCCGCCAAGGCCGCCGCCCTGTTCGTCGTCGTGGTGCTGGCCTGGGGCATCAACTGGTCGGTCACGAAATCGCTGGTCGAAGCGGTGCCGCCGCTGTGGACCGCATCGATCCGCAGCTGGGTCGCCCTGATCGCGCTGCTGGTGATCCTGCGCGCCAGCGGCAATCTGATCATTCCGCGGATCGCCGACGTCCCTGTGGTGCTCAGCGTCGCCCTGCTGCACATGACGTTCTTCTCGACACTGGTTGCCGCCGGCCTGCGCTATCTGCCGGCCAGCAAAGGCATCGTGCTCGGCTACACCACGCCGCTCTGGGTCGCGCTGGCCGCCGGCGCCGCGCGGACCGAACGGCTCGGCGCGCTGAAGCTGGTCGGCGTCGCGCTGGGGCTCGCCGGGCTCTGCGTGATCCTCAATCCGGCGTCGCTGGACTGGAGCAATTTGCACGTCATCGCCGGCGCCGGCATGATCATCATCGCGGCGATCTGCTGGGCCGCCAACATCATCTATATCCGCTCGCACCGCTGGGTCGCGACGCCACTCCAATTGCTGCTGTGGCAGGTGCTGGTCGCAACGCTAGTGCTGACGATGACGGCGCTGATCACCGAGGGCGCGCCGACGGTGACATGGTCGCCGCACCTCGTGCTGCTGTTCCTCTATTCCGGCTTCATCGGCACCGCGCTGGCCTATTGGGCGATGTCCATGGTCAACAAGAGCCTGCCGGCGCTGACCACCTCGCTCGGCACGACGGGGACGCCGATCGTCGGCATCGTGACCGCGGCGCTGCTGCTTGGCGAGCCGATCGATCTGTCGCTGGCGATTGCCGCGGCGCTGATCGTCGGCGGCATCGCGCTGAGTTCGCTCGCGGACACGCCGTCGCGTGCGTAAGTAGGGCCTGTACTCATAGATTCGTCACGTCCGCGTCGGCCTCAGACGCTGACGTCGAAACCGACGTCACTGCATGTCGGCCTTGGGCCAAATGCGGACATGGCCAGCTCAATCGATCGCCTCGTCGGCGCGCGGGCAACGACATCGCGAAACGGCAATGGGCGCGATTGAGCAATTAGTATTGATCCAGATCAAGACCGCTGCCACCGGCCGGCCACTACGCTGTCGGCTAGGAAGCGCCGCCCAACACGTACCGAAGGATGTTGGACTCAGGGATGAGCATTTTTGTTCAAGTTCATGAGCGCAATCTTCGGTACCAAGGCGGAGGCGACCTCGCCGGGCGTTACCGAAACGTGGGAGCGATCATGAGTGCACCGTCTCCCCGGTAATGAAGCCGCACATCACGAGTACAGTCGGCTACTTCCCACAGGAGCCTTTCAAGAAGGACACAACTCATGTCGAACTATGATCGAAATGCAGCTGCGCCGGGCTTCCCCGCAAACGGCGCCATAGCGATAGACGTCGGCCTTCGCGCTTTTATGCTGCGCGTATATAATTACATGGCCGCCGGCGTTGGCTTGACCGGCGCTGCAGCGTTTTTGACCTATCAGTTCACCGGCCCTGAATTGCTTCAAAGTCCGCTGATGTGGGTGCTAATGCTGGCGCCACTGGGACTAGTGTTCTTTATCAGTGCACGAATCAACACGCTGTCGGTGGAAGCTGCGCGAGGATTGTTTTTCCTCTATGCGGCCCTGGTCGGGATTTCATTGTCGACCATCTTCCACATTTACACACAGTCCTCGATCACCAGAGTGTTCTTCATCTCAGCGGCGGCCTTCGGCGCGCTCAGTATCTGGGGCTACAGTACCCAGCGAAGCTTGTCTGGATTTGGAACGTTCCTGCTTATGGGCTTGATCGGCATCATTATCGCTAGCCTGGTCAATCTGTTTCTGAGATCGAGCGGGCTCGATTGGATGATTTCCATTATCGGAGTCGGCGTCTTCGCGGGGCTCACGGCCTACGATACCCAGCGGATCAAGGGGATGTACGACGGCGGCGATGACACCACTTCGGCCGGCCGCAAGGCAGTGTTGGGTGCGCTGTCACTCTACCTCAACTTCATCAACCTGTTCATGATGATGCTGCGCCTGATGGGCGGCCGACGCTAGACTACGACCGTCATTCTCGAGTGCGATCCGCTCGCCACTGCGCGATGAGGCGCGACGATTGAATAACAAGGGCGCTTTGGCGTGGGAATGTCTGCTGAGGGTCAACTCGGAAGTCGGAACGCGCAACCGTAACTTCCGCTTCACCTCCGACGCTTTCGATAGCCTGCGCGGCACTTCCGAAAAGGGCAGTGACCCGGGCGCCTACATTGATCCAGATCAACGGGCGGGGGCCGGCTACTATAGAGTTGCTCCGCTGAGATCGTTAGATACTCCCAACCCTGCCCGACATCGAGTGCTCGACGTATCATTGCTGCGCAAGCTGAAGGGATATTGAAATGATCACAGTTCCGGAACTGGTATCGCAAGCCTTGGGGTCGTTTCTAACGGCGGAAACGAAGGACCGGTTTGGCGCTTCACATGCCGGTTTGACTGAGCTGCTTCCGTTTGCGGCGAAGCTCACGTTGGAGTGCATCGGTAACAGCGACGCCCTGTACCACAACATTGAGCATACATTGCTCGTTACCCTTGCCGGACACGACATCTTAACCGGACGTGCGCTGTTGCGGCCGACGACAGCAAACGATTATGCGAATTTCATTCTGGCGTGCCTCACCCATGACATCGGGTACGTTCGCGGCGTTGTTCAAGGAGATGAAGACGAGTCCTTTATCGCAGATGTAAATGGCGGCACCATTCGTCTGCCTCGAGGATCGTCCGATGCCGCGCTTGCACCGTATCACGTGGACCGTTCGAAATTGTTCGTCCTTGAGCGTCTGGACTCAGAAGAGTTGGATGCGAACCGCGTGGCCCGGGCAATCGAATATACCCGCTTTCCTTATACGCTATCCTCGAACGACAGTCTGATAGAAGAGGAGGGGTTGCTGCTGCGGGCCGCCGATCTTATCGGGCAGCTCGGCGATCCCCACTATCTGAGGAAGTCGAACGCGCTGTTCTACGAATTTGAAGAGGTCGGGCTCAACAAAACGCTGGGCTACGCGACGCCGGCAGACATCGTTTATAAGTATCCCCAATTTTACTGGAAGACCGCTGCTCCCCAAATTCAAACGGCGATACGCTACCTCAATGTCACTTCTCGCGGCCGTCAATGGATAGCAACTCTCTATGGTAACGTGTTTCGGGCGGAGCGTGAGATGAATCTGTCGGGACCGCAGCCGTAATTGGCGCCGTCTCGTAGCTGAACATGGTGACAGTGCCGACCACGAGCGCAGGTGGTTTGCCAGAATCTACCAATGGATCAGGTTCGGGTCATAAGCCGCCGATAACTACCGAACTGGGCAACTTCCGCTTTATGACTGGAAGCCGACGGTTATGAGTGAACGCCCTAGGCCGTCGCGAGCGGCCTCACTCGCAGCGCGCCGCGCAGGCCGGCGCCGGTGCCGAGCATGATGCCGGCGATCGCGATGAGGGACGACAGCGAGAGCGTCGACAGTCCCGTCAGCCCCTGCCCGACCGAGCAGCCGAACGCCATCACGCCGCCGGCGCCCATCAGAGCGGCGCCGCTCGCCGAGCGCAACATGTGCTGCGGCGACCGATAGCCTTCGAGCTGAAAGCGCCCGGTGGCGATGGCCGTGATCAGGCTGCCGGCGAACACGCCGAACACGGTGACGATGCCAAAATTCAGCGTCGAGCCGGTCGACAGCATCACATATTGCAAGGCGTCGGCGATCGGCGCGATGAAGGTCAGCGAGGTTACCGGCACCGGATTGAAATCGTCGGCGCCGAGATAGCCGGTCGCGTACCAGCCGCCCGCCACCAGCAGGCCCACGATCAGGCCGGCCGCGATCTGTCCGAATGATTTCCGGAATGGCGCATGGGCGAAGGCGAAGATGATCAGGACGGCTGATAGCGCTGACGCCGCGATCATCCGCGCCGGCACCGCGCCGAGGCCGATGCTTGCCAGCAGCGACGGCACCGAATTGGCGGCGACTGTGGCCTGCGAGGCCTGCACCATCGCGATCCGCACCGGGGCGATCAGGCCCTTCAGCGTCATCTCGGCGAAAATGCCGAGCACGATCACGACCACGAAGGAACGCAGATTGCCGCGCCCGAGCAGCACCAGCGCCCGCGAGCCGCAGCCGTTCGACAGCACCATGCCGTAACCGAACAGCAGCCCGCCGAGGAACATCACCGGCGCCGAGAAGGACGGTTGCAGATAGATCGACTTGCCGAGATCGACGAGGCCTGCCGCCGCCAAAAGCTGCGAGGCGGCGATCGCAACCCCCATCGCCAGCGCATAGGTGCGCGCCAAGCGGCCGTCGCCCTCCGCCCACCAGCCGCGCAGGCCGCTCATCATGCAGAAGCCGCTGAGCAGCCCGACCGAGCCATAGATCAGGCCGATGATCAGGGCGGCGAGGATGACGATCGTGGCGGGGTCCATGCGGGTTCTCTCGGTCTATGCCGTCATTGCGAGGAGCGAAGCGACGAAGCAATCCATTGCTTCCGCGAATATGGAACGATGGATTGGATTGCTTCGCTTCGCTCGCAATGACGGTAGTTCATGGTCGCAAAATCACGCGGTCGCGCGACGAGCCTGCCACGGCAACAAACGCCGCCTTGGCCTGTTCCAGCGGATAGATCGCGCTCGGCTTGATCGGGAATGGCTTCAGATGTCCGCCGGCAAAGCCCGGCGCAAGCTCGCGCAACACCTCGCCGGTCGCAACCGACGACAGCGCAAGCGTGTCGATGCCGACATAGGTGTGCTGGCCGCGGTAGAATTCGAGAATGTTGAACTGCACGATGCGGTCGACCGCCGCGATCAGGATCTGGCGGCCGCGCAGCGCCAGCGACTTGTGCGCGGCCTGGAAATAGGGATCGCCGACCGTGTTGTAGACGATGTCGGCGCCCTTGCCGCCGGTCAGCTCGCGCACGCGAGCGGCGACGTCGGTGGTCGAGGCGTCGATCACTTCGACCGGCGAATTGCTGTGGCCCTCATAGGGCTCGCTCTTGCGCACCACGCCGATCACGCGCGCGCCGTGCCAGCTCGCGATCTGCACCGCGGCCTGCCCGACCTTGCCGTTGACGCCCATCACCAGCACGCTCTCGCCCGTCTTCGGCAGGCCGGCGCGGCGCAGGCCCTCCATCGCGGTGACGAAGGGCACGCCGATCCCGGCGGCTTCGTCCCAGGAAATGCCGGCGGGCTTTTCCACCACCGCATCGCGCTCGACCGCCAGATGCGTGGCATGGGTGCCGTCGCGGCGGATGCCGAGGTCGCCGGACGAGCCGAACACCTCACGCCCGATGAATTCAGCCGGGCCATCGATCACGACGCCGGCGTAGTCGCGGCCCGAGGTACGCGGGAATATGGCATAGGGCATCAGCCCGGTCGCGGCTTTCACATCGGACGGATTGACCGCCGCCGCCCTCACCTCGATCAAGACGTCGTTGTCGCCGCGCGAAAGTGCATGAGTCTCGACCACCGGCGCCACCGCCGCCGCGTTCTCCGCCTTCGTCAGCAGGCGCACGCAGCGGGCGTCGACCGCGCGACTGTCTGGGTTGGAAGCGGATTGCATCCGTGTCTCCGGCCGAAGGGCATGGTGCCGAATTGAAGCCCTTATGGATCGGCTCCATGGTGGCTGTGCCCGCAACTAACGAACTTGTCGATTAGACTAAGAGGGCCGATCCGGCAAGCACGAGAGAGCGCTTAGTCCCCGGAAGGTGGAGTTTAGGAATGCGGCGATCGACGCGCAGAAAGCTCCCGTAAGGCGACGAAGTCGCCACGCACAAAGGCCTCCTTTTTCGCCCGGCTCCACTTCTTGAGCTTGCGTTCATTCTCGATCGCGTCCGTTATGCGATCGAACCATTGAGAGAAAACCAGCGTCACCGGGCGACGCGTCGCCGTGTAGCCGCCGAGTGTTCCGGCATTGTGCTGAGCAATTCTGATTTCCAATGCCGTACGCGTTATTCCAATGTAAAAGCTGCCATCCGCGCATCGGAGTATATAAAGGAACGCTCCTTCCGCCATCCTTCCCACCGCGTCTTCGCCTCTCGCCCTCATCCTGAGGAGCCGCGAAGCGGCGTCTCGAAGGATGGAGCCACCGGCGTGGCCTCATGGTTCGAGACGGCGCTTTGCGCCTCCTCACCATGAGGGGATAAAGTTAGGATTTCGGCCGCTTGTCGTAAACACGTTTCGCCTTGCCGAGCGAACGCTCCAGCGTCTCGGGCGCAACGACGCGGACGCGGGTCGAGATGCCGATCGTGTTCTTGATGAAGGCGGAGACCTTCTCGGCGTGCGCGGTCAGCCCTTCGCCGTCCCAGCTCTCGGGCCGGGCTTCGGCAAGCACCGTCATCTCGTCCATGCGGCCCTCGCGGGTCAGCTCGATGACAAAGTGACCGCCGCACCAGTCGGTCGCCAGCAGCGCTTCCTCGATCTGGGTCGGGAACACGTTGACGCCGCGCAGGATGATCATGTCGTCGGAGCGGCCGGTCACCTTCTCCATCCGCCGCATGCCGGGCCGCGCCGTGCCGGGCAACAGCCGCGTCAAATCGCGGGTGCGATAGCGGATGATCGGAAAAGCTTCCTTGGTCAGCGAGGTGAACACCAGCTCGCCTTTCTCGCCATCGGGCAGCACCTTGCCGGTCAGGGGATCGATCACCTCGGGGTAGAAGTGATCCTCCCAGATATGCAGACCGTCCTTGGTCTCCACGCATTCCTGCGCGACACCGGGACCGATCACCTCCGACAAGCCATAGATGTCAGTGGCGTCCATGTCGAACGCCTGCTCGATCTCGACGCGCATCGCGTTGGTCCAGGGCTCGGCGCCGAAGATCCCGAACTTCAGCGACGATTTGCGCGGGTCGAGGCCCTGCCGCTTGAACTCGTCGAGGATCGCCAGCATGTAGCTCGGCGTCACCGTGATGATGTCGGGCCGGAAGTCGTTGATGAGCTGCACCTGCCGCTCGGTCATGCCGCCGGAAATCGGGATCACCGTGCAACCGAGCCGCTCGGCGCCGTAATGCGCGCCGAGGCCGCCGGTGAACAGGCCATAGCCATAGGCGTTGTGCATCAGCATGCCGGTGCGGCCGCCGGCGGCACGGATCGAGCGCGCCATCACATCCGCCCAGGTGTCGATGTCGGCCCTGGTGTAGCCGACCACGATCGGCTTGCCGGTCGTACCCGAGGAGGCATGGACCCGCACCAGTTGCTCGCGCGGCACCGCGAACATGTTGAAGGGATAATTGTCGCGCAGATCGGTCTTCACCGTGAACGGGAATTTGGCGAGATCGGGAAGCTGCCTGAAATCGGACGGCTGCACGCCGGTGGCATCGAACGCCTTCCTGTAGTGCGCGACATTGTCATAGGCATGCTTGAGCGACCAGGCCAGCCGCCTGGTCTGCAGCGCCATGATCTCGTCGCGCGAGGCGCGCTCGGCCGGGTCGAGCTCGGCGCGATAACCACTGTCCTTGACCCTGAGCTTTGCCGTTGCCATCGACGTTTCCCCTGAAGCCTTTATGCCTTGATGTCCGTGTCGGGCAGCCAGGTGCCCGGTATCACGCGCGAATGCCCGCGGAATTCGGCGATCACGCTGTCGCCGGAGGTCACGCTCACGTCGTAGATTCCCGAGCGGCCACTGCGCGAGATCTCGCGCGCGGTCGCCACCAGACGATCCCCGAGCTTGCCGGGCCGGATGAAAGTGACGTTGCCCTGCGCCGCCACCGCGCGATCGTTGCGGCTGTTGCAGGCAAAGGCGAAGGCTGAATCGGCCAGCGTGAAGATGTAGCCGCCATGACAGATGCGCTGGCCGTTGACCATGTGCGGCTGCACCGTCATCGCCATCACCGCCTGCCCCGGCCTGATCTCGACGAGCTCCATGCCGAGACCCTTGCTGGCGTCGTCTTCCTTCCACATCGCGTCCGCGCAAGCGCGGGCGACATCCTCGGGCGATAGCGTGGCCTTCACGTTCACATCGAACTCCCTGTGCGTGGGCCCGTTGCGGAGGGCCTCTTGGTGTCAAATCAGTGTTGGGCGCGACGCACGAGACGTCAACGCTACTTCCGTCATTCCGGGGCGATGCGCAGCATCGAACCCGGAATCTCGAGATTCCGGGTTCGCTTCGCGCCCCGGAATGACGACAATCTCAGACGTGGTCGTAGTCGACCACGACCTTCTCAGAGCACGGCTTGGCCTGGCAGGTGAGGATGAACCCCGCCTTCAGCTCCCACGGCTCCAGCGAATAGTTCAGGTCCATCGGCGCCTCGCCTTCGACCAGCTTGGCGCGGCAGGTCGAGCACATGCCGCCCTTGCAGGCGAACGGCAGGTCCATGCCGGCGCGCAGCGCAGCGTCGAGGATCGACTCGCCGTCGGCCACCGGCACCTCGCGGCGCTTGCCGTCGATGATCAGCCCGGCAATTGCCTTCGGCGGCGCGCCGGCGGGAACGACGACCTTCGGACGCGGCTTGCCGCCGAACTCCGACACGAAGCGTTCGACATGGATACGCTCGTCGGCGATGCCGATCTCTCGGCAAGTCGCCTCGATGGTCTCGCTCATCGCGGCCGGGCCGCAGACGAAGACGTGATCGACCGTATCGGCCGGCACCAGCGAGCGCAGCAGCACCCGCACCTTCTCGCCGTCGAGCCGGCCGTGCAGGATCGGAATGTCCTGCTCCTCGCCCGAGATGACGTGGAATACCGAGAGCCGCTGCATGAAGCGGTCCTTCAGCTCCTCCAGCGCCTCGCGGAACATGACGCCTTCGGTCGAGCGGTTGCCGTAGAACAGGAAGAAGCGACTGTCCGGCTCGCGCGCCAGCACGCCCTTGATGATCGAGAGGATCGGCGTGATGCCGCTGCCGGCGGCGAAGCCGACATAGGTCCGCGCCTCGCCTGGCGCGTGGGCGACACCGAAGCGGCCGGTCGGCGTCATTACGTCGAGCTCGTCGCCGGCCTTCAGCTCGTCGGCGGCCCAGTTCGAGAATGCGCCGCCGTCGACCTTCTTCACCGCGATGCGCAATTCGCCGTCGTCGGGACCGGAGCAGATCGAATAGGAACGGCGAACCTCCTCGCCGTCCATCGTGGTGCGCAGCGTCAGATACTGGCCGGGCGTGAAGCGGTAGTCGCCTTGCAGATCGTCGGGGATCGCAAAGGTCATCGAGATCGCGTCCGACGCTTCGCGGCGCAGATCGCTGACGGACAGACGGTGGAATCGGGGCGTAAGGGACATCGCTTATTTCTCCCCGTCATTGCGAGGAGCGAGGCGACGAAGCAATCCATCGCTCAGCATGCGAGGAAGCATGGATTGCTTCGCTTCGCTCGCAATGACGGCCTTGGCGGCAAACAACGACATCATGGTCAATGACACTTGAAGTAATCGAAGGGTTCACGGCAGCTCCTGCAACGCCACAGTGCCTTGCAGGAGGTCGAGCCGAATTCGGACAGCAGTTCGGTATCGACAGAGCCGCATTGCGGGCACGCGACCGCCTGCTCGCCGAACAGCGCGCGGCGCGAGGAGCCCGGCAGCGGCGGCGCGATGCCGTACTCCTTGAGCTTGCGGCGGCCGTCCTCGCTCATCCAGTCGGTGGTCCAGGCCGGCGACAGCACGGTGCGCACCTTCGGCTTATGAATGCCTTCGCGCTCCAGCGCGAGCTCGATCTCGAGCGCGATCATGTTCATCGCGGGACAGCCGGAATAGGTCGGCGTGATCGCGACCTCGACATGACCGTCGTGGACCGCGACATCGCGCAGCACGCCGAGATCGGCGATGGTCAGCACCGGAATCTCGGGATCGACCACCTGCGCGGCCGCGCTCCAGGCGCGCCGGCGCAGATCGGCATCGCTGAGTGCAACGGTCACCATGTCGCCCCCGGAAAGGTTCGCTGCATCGATTGCAGCTCGCTGAGGAGATGGCCGAGATGTTCGCTGTGGCTGCCGCTGCGGCCGCCCTGCTGCATCCAATCGCTCTTCGGCAACGACAGCGTCGCCTCGTTGACGATGCCGGTGACCGTCTTCAGCCAGCGCGGCTTGAGCGTGGCGGGATCGATCGCGATGCCGGCGTCGATCAGGCCGCGCTCGCCGTCGTCGACCGCGAACATCTCGCCGGTATAGGCCCAGAGATCGTCGATCGCGCCCTGCGCGCGGCGGTGGCTCTCCTCGGTGCCGTCGCCGAGCCGGACGATCCATTCCGACGAATGCCTGACATGATAGGCGCTCTCCTTCTCCGACTTCGCCGCTATCGCAGCCAGCGTCGGATCGGACGAGGCCATCATCGCGCGCCAGTAGAGATCGGCGAATGCCGCGTAGAAGAACTGCCGCACCATGGTGCGGGCAAAATCGCCGTTCGGCTGCTCGACCAGCAGCAGATTGCGGTACTGCCTGACGTCGCGCAGATAGGCGAACTTGTCTTCGTCGTTGCCCCGGCCTTCGACCTTGGCCGCGTAGCTGTAGAGCTCGCGGGCCTGGCCGAGCAGGTCGAGGCCCATATTGGCGAGCGCCATGTCCTCTTCCATCGCGGGCGCATGGCCGCACCATTCCGACAGCCGATGGCCGAGGATCAGCGCATCGTCGGCGCGGCGCAGCGCGTAGAGCACCAGCGGCGTTTCGGAGACTTCGATGTTGGCGGTTGCCATGTTCTCATATCCTGTATCAACACACCCGAGCCTCATCTTGAGGAGCGCCGAAGGCGCGTCTCGAAGGATGGGCCGCGGTGACTGCACGGGCCTCATGGTTCGCCTGGCGGTGCGAAGCATCGTCCAGAGACGGCGCTGCGCGCTCCTCCCCATGAGGGGGAGTGAAATTCACATGTGCCCGACTTCGTCGGGGACGTCGTAGAAGGTCGGGTGGCGGTAGATCTTGGATTCCGCCGGCTCGAACATCATGCCCTTCTCGGACGGATCGGACGCGGTGATCGCGTTCGAGGGCACCACCCAGATCGACAACCCCTCGCCGCGGCGGGTGTAGATGTCGCGCGCGGCCTGCAGGGCGAGCGTCGAATCCGCCGCATGCAGCGAGCCGACGTGCTTGTGCGCGAGGCCATTGCGGCTGCGGATGAAGACTTCCCAGAGCGGAACGTTCGGCGTGGCCATCTCTAGCGCTCCCTTATTCTGCGGCTTGCGCGAGCTGGCGGCTCTTGCGCTTCTCGGCATAGGCCATCGCGGCCTCGCGCACCCAGGCGCCCTCCTCATGCGCCTTGCGGCGCGCGGCAAGGCGATCGCGGTTGCAGGGGCCGTTGCCGGCAAGCACCTGCTTGAACTCGTCCCAGTCAATCGGGCTGTGTTCCCAATTGCCGTTCGCGTTCTGCTTCATGCCGGGATCGGGGATCGTCAGCCCGAGGAACTCGGCCTGCGGCACGGTGGCGTCGATAAATTTCTGGCGCAGCTCGTCGTTGGAGAAGCGCTTGATCTTCCATTTGCTCGAGGTGTCGCTGTGCTGGCTGACCTGGTCCGGCGGACCAAACATCATCAGCACCGGCCACCACCAGCGATCGAGCGCGTTCTGCGCCATCGCCTTCTGCTCCGCGGTGCCGCGGCACAGCGTCACCATGATCTCGAAGCCCTGGCGTTGGTGGAACGACTCCTCCTTGCAGACGCGGATCATCGCGCGCGCATAGGGGCCGTAGGAGCAACGGCACAGCGGGATCTGGTTCATGATCGCCGCGCCGTCGACCAGCCAGCCGATGGTGCCGATATCGGCCCAGGTCAGCGTCGGATAGTTGAAGATCGAGGAATATTTCGCCTTGCCCGAGAGCATCGCGTCGACCAGCTCTTCGCGCGAAGTGCCGAGCGTCTCGGCGGCGGCGTAGAGATAGAGGCCGTGGCCGCATTCATCCTGCACCTTGGCGAGCAGCGCGGCCTTGCGGCGCAGCGACGGCGCGCGGGTGATCCAGTTGCCCTCGGGGAGCATGCCGACGATTTCGGAATGGGCGTGCTGGGAAATCTGCCGGGTCAGCGTCTTGCGATAGGCGGCGGGCATCCAGTCGTTCGGCTCGATGCGCTCGTCGGCATCGATGCGGGCCTGGAACTGACTGGCACGGGCGACATCCTCGACGCCGCGATCGTCGCCGTCGGATGAGTTGAGCGCCTGCGTATACATGGCCGACCTCCCAATGTGTTGTTAGGCAGGAATATATAACATAAATTTTCAAATGCAAGAAGTTTCTGTAATATGTTCAGACGCCCTCGAAACGGCGCGCCACCGCCCCGTTGGGCTTCGGCAGCGGCCCGTCCTCGTTGGTTGCATGGTCGTCAAGCCATTGTTCCGACGGCGAAAGCAGCCCGCGATAGATCTCGCCGCAGAGTTTCCGCGCCGCCCTGCCCGGCCAATCCTTCGGCAACAGCTGATACGGCAGCAGCGGATCACGCAGCACGACCCTGCGGTAATGATGGATCAGCAGAATGCGTGCGGTGAAGGCGTCGGCATCGCTCAGCGTGTCGCCTCTGGTGATCCAGCCGTGCAGCGGCTCGAACGTCTTCATGAACTTCAGATAGGCGTCTGCGGTGCGGTCGAGCGGCCAGCTTTCGCTGAGCAATCGGCGCCCGCTGTCGTCTTCCGCCGACACTTCGAGCCGGATCGCGCGCGACGCCTCATCTGGGATCGGCGCGCCCGACGGCGCGACCCACACGCCGGGAAGCGGGCTGCCGAAGCCGGCATTCTTCAATGCCTCGCGCGCGGCGTCGCGATCCTCGGCATTGCCGATCAACAACAGCTCGAAGCGGCCGGTCCAGTCCGACGGCGGCGGATCGTAGATGTGCCGCGTTGCGGTGTCGAAGGTCTGCCGGCCCCTGGCGTTGAGCCGATAGAAGCTGTTGCGGCCGACCTTGTTGCGTTCGAGCCAGCCGTCGGCGGCGAGCCGCGACATCGCGGTGCGCACCACATTGCCGTCGATGTCGAGCGACTTGAAGAATTCGAGCAGCGTTCCGAGCCACACCGAGCCGCCGCGCGGCACGATGGAATCGCCGAACACGGTGATGACGATCGAGCCGGTGCGTGACGGCTCGCGCTTCAGCTGATCGACGATGCGGGCAAGCGGCTGTGGCATGCGCAACGCATAGCGCGTTTTGTCGATTCACGACAATGCGCGAGCCAGCAGCCGGGCTGCATCCTTCGAGACGCGGCCAAAAGGCCGCTCCTCAGGATGAGGTCTGGCTTTGGTCCTCATGGTGAGGAGCGCGGCAACGCCGCGCGTCTCGAACCATGGACGCGGATGCGATCTCAGCGATTGGGATCGGGATAAACGAAGCTGCGCCAGCCGCTGCGATCGAACGGCGCCCACTCGCCTTCCTTCTGCGCAAGGCGATCGGCGACCGCGTAGACCACGGCCGGGTGATGACCCATGCCGCAATGGCTGCTCTCGACCTCGATGCTGTCGGTCATCGACGAGGACTGCTCGCGGCAGCCCTGCCAGGCGCAGACGCCGTCGGTGCGGCTGAAGATCGCGGTGGTCGGCACCGGCGGCGCGCCGGCGAGCGAGCCGCCGAAACGCTGGTCCTCTTCGTCGGCGCGGCGGCCGCTGGCCATCTCATAGACGCGCCAAGCGTTGGTCGACTTCGGGCCGGCGGCAAACGGGCTGCCGAGCGTGATCACCTGGCGCACGCGCTCCGGCATCATCTTGGCGAGCTGGCGCGCATAGAGGCCGCCGAGGCTCCAGCCGACCACCGAGACCTTGCGGCCGGTGGTTTCATTCATCTCCTGCAGCAGCTCGACCATCCCGTCCTGCACGCCGGCGCGAAGCCCGAGATTGCGGCCCTGGCGCCAGCCGCTGACGGCGTAGTCCTTGCTTTTGAGGAAGTCGCGCAGCGGCCGGGTCGACATATCGGAGGCAATCAGCCCCGGCAGCACCAGCACCGGATGCCCATCGCCGCGCGGCGCGAGGCTGAGCAGCGGCAATGCACCAAGAAAGGCGCCGAGCTCATGAATGGCGCGGCCTTCCAGAAACATCAGCGTCCTGGACGGCGGGCGTAGCGTCTGCGCAGCAACGGACATTTCAGCTCCTCTTCCGGCAGGGCCGCCGGCAATGGGACCAACGAGAATGGGTCAACGGAATTGACGCAAACCCGGCGGAATCGTTCCGCAACGCAACAATCTGTCCTGAAAAGCTAGGGAACCGGGCACTTTCGTGCAAGCGGTCCAGGTCACACTTGCCACAACTAAAGTGACGTTCGTGCCCAATCGGTCACAGCAGCCGCAGCGTGTACTCCAGGGTGTAAAGCGCGAGGCCGGCAAGCCCGCCGATCAGGGCGCCATTGAAGCGGATGTATTGCAGGTCCTTGCCGACATTGACCTCGATCAGGGAGATCAGCTGCTCCATGTCCCAGCTCTTCATCTGGTCGGCGATGAAGGTCGAGACGCCGCTCTTCTGCTCGGCGACGACGGTGCGCAGGATGGCCACCAGGCCCTGATTGATCTCGCCGCGCAGGTCGGCGTCGCCGTCAAGCGCGTCGCCGGCCTCGACCAGCATTCGCGCCAGCTGATGCTGCAGCACCTGCGACTCGCCCGAGGCGCTGCGTTCGATGAAGTCCTTGACGTTGGCCCAGATGGTGCGCCCGAGATTGGCCAGCTCCGGCCGCGCCATCAGATCGCGCTTGAGACCGTCGATGCGATCGGCGAATGCCTTGTCGCTGCCCAGCCGGTCGACAAAGGACAGCAGCATGCGGTCGAACTCGCCGCGGAACGGGTGCTGCGGGTCGTTGCGCACTTCCTCGAAGAATTTCGTGGCGGAAGCGATGATCCGATTCACCACGAACTTGTCGGCACGATAGAGCCTGAGCAGCGTCGGCATCTCGGCGCGGACCTTGTCGCGGATCACGGCCATCGTCTCCTGCTGCGTCAGCGTCTGGTGCAGCACGCGCAGGATGTCGTCGAGCAGGCCGCCATGCTTGCCCTCCTGCACGAAGCCGCGCAGCGCGCCGGCCGCAAGCGGCGCGAGGTCGATCGAGAGCACCTGCGTCGTGACGCGGCGGCTGATGAACTGCATCAGCCCCGAGCTCTCGGTCGCCGCAAACGCTTCGGGCAGCATCCGCAGCACGAAGCGGGCGAGATCCTCCGAACGTTTGCGGTCGCGCAGCCAGTCGGCGATGAACGAACCGAAATCGATCTCGCGCAGCTTGGCCTCGACCGGCCCGGATTCCAGGAAATTGTTCTCGATGAACTCGCCTAGCTTCTCGGCGATGCGCGCCTGATTGCTCTGGATGATCGCGGTGTGCGGGATCGGCAGCCCGAGCGGACGCTTGAACAAAGCGACGACGGCATACCAGTCGGCTAGCCCGCCGATGGTCGCGGCCTCGGCAAATGCCGCGATGAAGCCGAACACCGGATGCACCGGCAGCAGCGCTTTCGCTGCGATGAAGATGATGAAGGTTGCCGCCAGCACGCCGGTCGCCAGCCACTTGACGCGCCGCAGCTCGGCCGCGCGTTCGACGTCGACTGGCGTTGCGATGAGGGTGGCGGGAAGGGTCATGGGGTTTCGCAGGGGTGACGAACGAAGCATAGCATGGCCCCACCGCCGTCATTCCGGGGCGTGCGAAGCACGAACCCGGAATCTCGAGATTCCGGATCGCCGCTTCGCGTCGTCCGGAATGACGGTGGACACATGAGCTATGAAGGACACCGCCAAAAAAGAAGGCCCGCAAATGGCGGGCCTTCGAAAAGGGCAGTCGGTCAGTGCAAGCGCGATCAGGCGGTCTTGCCGTAGACCTTGGCGAAGTTGTCCTGCGCGGTCTTCGCACCATCGGTGACGAGCTTGCCGAGATACTCGGTAGTGGCCTTCGCCCGCGAGACGAACAGTTCGCCACGCGCACGGGCCAGCTCCGACTGGATCTGGGCGGCTTCGCTCAGCGACTTGGCGGACGCGAGCTTGTCGATGCCGGCGAAGAACGCCTCGGCGTCCTGGTAGATCGCCTGTTGGATGTTGCGGCTGATCTTGGCGGCTTCGGTCACCGAACCGGCAACAGCGGACTCGATCACGTTGGTCACCTTCTCCGAGCCGGCATAGGCATCGGCAGCGCGGGTCTTGGCGGCCTCGGCCTGCTTCTTCACGAACTCACGGGCAGCTTCCGGAACTTCCAGGTTCTGAAGCTTGGTGAACGCCTCGGTGACGGGCGCGAAGGCTTCCTTGACGCTGTTCAGCACGGAATTGGTTTCGGTGGTCATTGGGGTCTCTCCATCCTCAGGTTTGAGCTATGGGCTCACCCCGTCCGGTTTGGCCCGGGGCAACGGTGTTATGACACACCTCATGGTGCGTCGCAACATCTATGTTGCAGCGCGATATCACGAACCTGTGAAGAGCACGAAGATCCGGCAGATTGCCTAGAGAATCAGCAGGAACCGGTTCCTAATTACCACTGACCGCGTCAGAGACCCCGTAAGCCTCCATCTGTGCCCGGACCTGCGCCACGTTGTGCCCGAGCACGACGATGTCGTGGGTCTTGCCCTCGACGTCGCGGACATGGTCGCGCAGCAGGGCCTCAGCCTTGAAGCCTAGGCTCTCGAACAGCGCGATCGCCGCGCGCTGGTCGACGGTCATCTGCACCGAGAACTTCTCCAGCCCGGCACCGAGCGCGATGGCGAAGGTCTCCTGCGACAGCGCCCGGCCGACGCCCTGCCCGCGCACGTCGAGCGACACCACCATCCGGATCTCGCCGACATGCGGCGACCAGGAGTGCGGATCGCGCAGCAGGGTGCCGCAGCCGACCACCTTGCCGTCCTTGATCGCGAGCAGGCTCGTGATGTCGCCGCGCTCGATCTCGTTGATCCAGGCCGACAGCACCTTCGGCTGGCTGATATTGCGCGGCAGGAACAAGAGATCATGCGTCGGCAGCTTCTGCGCGAAGGCCAGCACCGCGGCCTCGTGGTCCCGAATCATCAGGCGAAACTCGATGTCGCCCGCTTCGGTCTTGACGCGGCGCGGATAGGAACGTTGTTCGGTCATGTCGATCTCTCTCAAGTCGACCCTTCTTAGGTCGATCTCTTACCCAGCCAGGAGTCCAGTTTCGGCCACAGCCGCTTGATTGCGTTGGCGCCGGCGACCAGCGAGACGTGACCGCCTTTCAGCATCACCTCCTCCTTGTCCTCGGAGCCGATCTTTGTGATCAGATGTTTTGCCGCATCATACGGCACGATGTGGTCGTGCTCGGCGACCGCGTGCAGGATCGGCACCTTGATGTCGGCAAGCTTCGCCTCGCGGCCGCCGACGGTCATGATGTCGTTGTAGAGCTTGTTGTCCCACATCAGGTCCTTGGTGATGGAGCGGAAATATTCGCCCGCGAGCGGCAGCGTGTCGGTCGCCCAGCGATCGAACATCCGGTACGACTTGACGAACTCGTCGTTCCAGATGTTGTCCCACAGCTGGATCTGGCCGACGACACGGGCGGCCGGCCGCAACATGTCGAACGATTGCAGGATCAGTTCGGGCGGCATGTTGCCGGTGCTGTCGATCAGCCGGTCGACGTCGAAATAGCGGCGGTCGGCGAAATTCGAGAACAGCTTCATCTCGCGGAAATCGATCGGCGTGGTGAAGCAGATCAGGTTCTTCATCGGCCCGTCGCTGAAGATCGAGCCGTAAAGCAGCGACAGCACGCCGCCGAAGCAATAGCCGATCACCGAGACGTCCTTTTCGCCGGAATCCTGCTGCACCCGGCGGACCGATTCCGGAATGAAGTCGAGGACGTAATCCTCCATGCGCAGCGATTTCTCCTCGGGCTTCGGCGCAGTCCAGTCCAGCATGTAGACGTCGAAGCCGCGCTTGAGCAGGAACTCGATGAAGCTCTGCCCCGGCACCAGGTCGAGGATGTAGCCGCGGTTGGTGGTCGCCATCACGATCAGCACGGGCACGCGATAGACTTCGTCGGCCAGCGGCCGGTAGTGATAGAGGTTCATGGTGCCGCGCGAATACAGCACGTCCTTCGGCGTCGAGCCGAGCGACGGGCCGGAGCTCGAGAAATACTCGACGCCCTTGATGCTGCGCTGGATCGCGCGCTGCACCTCGGACTGCACCCGCTCGGAGATCGAGGCGAAATCAAAGGGGGTGGGAGCATTCATTTGCTGCCTCCCTCCGCTGGCGGCTGCTTGGTGCGCGGTGGCCGAGGCGTTGCGCCGTGGCCGTCGTCCGGCGCCAGCGAATTGTGGTGCACCTGCTGCAGCAGCGTCTTGATCTCGTTGAGCTGGTTCTCCATCGATTGCAGGCGCTCGGCCATGCCGACGAGCTGGGCGCGGCTCGGCAGGTTCATCGCCAGCAGATATTTCTCCATCAGCTCGCCGAGCTGCTTCTGCGCGCCGGCCGCGACGCCGCCGGCCTGGTTCATCGCCTTGGAAAATTCCGGCGAGGTCATGAGCTGGTTGCCGAAGGAGTTGAACCCCTTCTCCATCTCGCCAATCATCGTCTGCCAGATCACGGCAGGGTCGTTGCCCTTGTCGGCCATGCGGCGCTCCTCCACACCAAATCCGAGCGCTTGCCGCGCTTCCATTTGTTTCTGCCATACGACACTGTTGCTGCTGATCGGTCAACAGCGCGGCGCGACCAGCGACGCCGAGGCTCTTCTGCGCTGCGTCAATCCGTGGCATAGAGGTTCCTGACCGCGACACCAGCAGGGGAAGCCCGTGACCACGCTCGCCCATCAGCCGCCGCAGATCATCCGCGCCAATGGCATCGACATCTGCTACGAGATTTTTGGCGATGCGAATGCCGAGCCGCTGCTCCTGATCATGGGCCTCGGCGCCCAGATGATCCATTGGGACGACGAGTTCTGCCGCCAGCTCGCCGCGCGCGGTTTTCGCGTCATCCGATTCGACAACCGGGATATCGGCAAATCCTCCCGCCTGAGCGGCGGCAAGCGGCTGACCGCGCTTGAACTGCTCAAGCTCCGCTTCCTGAAGATCCCGGTCGCAGCGCCCTACAAGCTGGCCGACATGGCCCGCGACACCATCGGGCTGATGGATGCGCTCGGCATCCGCACCGCGCATCTGGTCGGGGCCTCGATGGGCGGCATGATCGCGCAGGAGGTTGCCATCACCTTCCCCGAGCGCGTGCGCTCGCTGACCTCGATCATGTCGACCACGGGCAATCCAAAGATCCCGGGGCCGACCCGCGAGGCGACCGCGGTGCTGATGGCGCCGCCGCCGAAGAGCAAGGAAGAGTATTTCGTCCGCTTCGGGCAGACCTGGAAAGTCCTGCGCAACGGCTCGTTTCCCGAGGATGAGGCGCTCGATCCCGAACGCGCGCGGCGCACCTATGAGCGCGGCCTCAATCCGGAGGGCGTCGGCCGCCAGCTCCGCGCCATCCTCGCCTCCGGCAGCCGCAAGGAGCGCCTGCGCGGCGTCAAGGCGCCGACGCTGGTGATCCACGGCACCATCGATCCGCTGGTACATCCCGAAGGCGGCAAGGACACCGCGGTCTCGATCCCGGGCGCGAAGCTCGTGATGATCGAGGGCATGGGCCACGCCCTGCCGATTCCGATGTGGCCGCAGATCATCGACGCCATCGACAAGCACGCGCATGGCGCGGCGGCGAAGGCGGCGTGAGGCCGGAGCGTTTTCGAGCGAAGTGGATCCCGGTTCGCGTGAAGAAAACGCCCCAAAGCCAGAATCGAGAGCCCGTCCCGATTCAATCGGAACGAGGCTCTGGTATCTTCCGGTAACCATGTGAGCCAGGAGTGCGTTCTTCCGGCGCCTGCGCGGAGGCGGTAGACAGCGCGATGCATCGCGCGGGTCGCGCACCATCAGCCACCGGGAGTCACCAGATGAAGACCTTTCTCCGGCCACGGACAGCCGTCGCCGCTCTCCTCATCGCGCTGGCGTCTCCATCGGCAATGGCGGCCGCCGGCGAGGCGCAGCAGGAGGCCAACCGCAAGGCGGTGCTGGCGTTCTACGAGAAGGGGCTGAACCAGAAGGACGCCGACGCAGCGCTCGCCTATGTCGGCAACCGCTATGTGCAGCACAATCCCGGCGCGGCCGACGGCCCGGAAGGCTTCCGCAAGTTCATCGGCTTCCTGCGCGAGAAGTTTCCGAACTCGCACAGCGAGATCAAGCGCTCATTCGTCGACAGCGACTACGTGATCCTGCACGTCCACGCCGTGCGCGAGCCCGGCACCCGCGGCAACGCGATCATCGACATCTTCAAGCTCGAGGACGGCAAGATCGTCGAGCACTGGGACGTGGTGCAGCCCGTTCCGGAAAACCCGGCGAACAGCAACACGATGTTCTGAGACATCGCGATGGCTTGTGCTCGGCATCTGGCACGATCAGGCTGGCCGGCGCGCCGGGACGCCTGCTAGTCCTTGACCGCGATCCAGATCACGTGGCGGACACCGCGGCCCCGGCCGGTGGCGCGGACGGCAATTTCATTGACCGCGAACCCGGCCCGGGTCAGCGATTTCGGAAACTTGGCATTCGGACCGGACGACCAGACGGCGAGCACGCCGCCGCGCCGCAAAGCAGTATGTGCGATCCTGAGCCCGGAGACATCATACAGCGCGTCATTGGCCTTGCGGGTGAGACCTTCAGGCCCGTTATCGACGTCGAGCAGGATGGCATCGAAGCTGAGCGGTTGGCGTTCGATCACGCTTGCAACATCCTCCTCTCGGATGCTCACGCGCGGATCGTTCAGGCTGTCGCCGAAGATCTCCGCCATCGGGCCTCGCGCCCAGGCAACGACCGCCGGCACCAGTTCGGCCACCACGATTCTCGCCTCGGGCCCGAGCACGGCGAGTGCGGCCCGCAGCGTAAAGCCCATGCCGAGGCCGCCGATCAGAAAATGCGGCCGTGCGACCTTCTCGATCTTCTTCGCGGCAAGCGTCGCCAGCGCCTCTTCCGAGCCCGACAGGCGGCTGTTCATCAGCTCGTTGGTGCCGAGCATGATCGAGAATTCGCGGCCTCGCCGCATCAGACGCAATTCACCCTCGGTGCCGGGAACGCGCGTGGTATCGATCTTTTCCCATGGAATCATGCGGCGGTTTCTAGCATGGGCGTCAGGCCGGGCGAAGCTAGCGCCCAGAGAATGCGAAATAGTGACTCACGAATGGCACAACAAACTCCGTGTCGTCCCTGCCTAGTGCGCAATTGCGCACGGGAGCAGGGACCCATAACCACCGAAGGTGATTGTTGCGCGACACTGCGGCCACGGCTTGCTTCAACAACACAACCCTGTGGTTATGGGTCCCTGCTTTCGCAGGGACGACGATGGGGATGCATCACGGTCATCCTAGGCCGCAAGCCTACCCGCCTGCCCAGACGTCGAGCACGTAGCGGTTCCTGGTGCCCATTTCCTCGATCCAGCGCGCGGCGGCGTCAGTGTCGACACCGGTGCGCTCGCGATAGATCGACATCAAGGTCGCCTTGACGTCGGGCTCCATCCTGCCGCCGTCGCCGCAGACATAGACGATCGCGCCCTTCTGGATCAGCTCCCAGACCCGGTCCTTGTGCGCGGCGACGAGGTGCTGCACATAGGTCTTCGGGCCATCGGCACGTGAGAAGGCGGTGTGGAGTTCACTGACGCCGTCGGCTGCGAACGCCTTCAGCTCATCCGCATAGATGAAGTCCTGCTCGGGATGCCGGCAGCCGAAGAACAGCAGCGCCGGCCCCAGCGTCGCGCCCTGCGCCCTGCGCGCGGCGCGCTCCTGCAGGAAGCCGCGGAACGGTGCGAGCCCGGTGCCCGGCCCGATCATGATGATCGGCACGGCATTGTCATCGGGCAGGCGGAAGCCCGCCTTGGTCTCCTTGATGGTGGCGTGGACGGTGTCGCCGGCGCGGCGGCGCGCCAGATAGTTCGAGCAGACGCCCTTGTAGATGCCGAGCCCGGAACTTGCCGGCGCCTCCACCACGCCCACGGTGACGCTGCAGCGCTGCGCCTCGCCGGCCGGAGACGACGAGATCGAATAATAGCGCGGCGCCAGCAGCGACAGCATTTCGAGATAGAGGTGGAACGGCAGCTCGCAGGCCGGGTATTCCTCGAGCAAGTCGAACACCGATTTGCGCTTCGCCAGGACGTCGGTGCGATAGCGCGCGGCCGAGGCATCGTCGTCCCCGACATAGGCCATCAGCTTCGGCTTGGTTACCGGGCAGCGGGTGTGCTCGGCCATGATCTGGATCTGCTTGCGGGTCGCGATCTGCTGCAGCTCGACGAACTCGGTGAGCAGCCGCCCGACCGACACCGCGTTGCCGACCGGCAATTGCGCGCGGCGGCCTTCCGAGACCTGCAAACGGATCTGGTCGGCCGGCAGGAAGCCGAAGCGGCGCGCAACGGAATCGACCAATGTCGGGTCGTTGCGCGGCACCACGCTGAGATGATCGCCGACACGGTATTTCAGGTTGGCCGGCAGCTCGACCTCGATGTGCCGGGTCGAACGCTCCGACGGATTGGCGCCATCCTTGGTCTGCAGCTCGCTGTTGGCGAGCACCTTCATCGGCACCGCGCCGCCCTGCGTCACGATGGTGTTGACCGCGCCTTGCGCCACCGGCTCGATCGCGTAGAGCGGCTCGTCCTCGGCGGTGCGGGTGAAATTCCAGTCGATGCCGAATTCCTTGGTCGCGACCTTCGCCGCCTCCGGGAACCATTTCTGGAACTGGCCGTCGAGATCGCTGCGCGCATCGCCCTCGCCGCGCGGATAGACGGCGCGCGCGCCATGTTTGGTCAGCTGCTCGTCGATGAAGCGCGGCACCGACTGGTAGGTCGCCGCCCAATCGCTGTTGCCGCAACCGAACACCGCGTAGCGCACCTTGGCGAAGGCATCCTTCGGCAGGTCGCTCTCAAGCCATTTGACGAACTGCGTGGCGTTGTCGGGCGCCGCGCCATTATAGGAGGCGCAGATGATCAGCACGCCGCCCTCCTCCGGCAGCTTGCCGACATAATCGTCCAGCGGGCCCAACCGCGTCGCGAAGCCGTTGATCTCCGACAGATCCGCCATGCGGGTTGCCAGTTCCTCGGCGGAGCCAAGATTGGAGCCGTAGAGCACCAGCATCGGCGTGTTGTGGCCCGGGCGCGTGGCCGGCGCGCGCGGGGCCTTCGGCGCGGCTGCAACCGCGCCCGTGCCGCCGGCGAACGCGCCGCGGTCCTTGTCGTCGCGCGGTCGCACCTTGATCCTGAAGCCGTCGGGCTTGACGGTCAGCGTCTCCTTCAGATGCATCTGGTAGCGATGCACGTCGATCAGCTTGAAGCGTTGCAGGATCATCCCGATCGCCAGCGCCGCCTCGTGCATGGCAAAGCCGCGGCCGATGCAGGCGCGCTGGCCGTTGCCGAACGGCTTCCAGGCATTGATCGGGCGCTTGGCCTCCGCCTCGCGGCTGAAATTCTCGGGATCGAACACGTCGGGGTTCGGGCCCCAGACGCTGGGGTCGCGATGCAGCGCCATCACCAGGATTGTGATGAAGGTGTTCTTCTTCAGCTTGTACTTGCCGCCGATCATCTCGTCGTTGAGCGGCGCGATGCCGTAGGCCGGCGCCGGCGGCCACAGCCGCAGCGCCTCCTTCAGGCATTGGGTGATGTAGGTGAGCTGCGTCACCTGCTGATAGGTCGGCCGCGCGTTGACGTCGGGACCGAGGACGCGGTCGACCTCCTCATAGGCCTTCTTCAGCACCTCCGGGTGCTTCAGCAGCGCGTAGATCGTGCACGACAACAGGCCGCTGGTGGTCTCGTGGCCGGCGATCAGGAAGGTGTTGATCTGGTAGCGGATGTTGACGTCGTCGAGCTGCTCGCCGGTGGCGCGGTCGACGCCGGTCATCATCGCCGCCAGCATGTCCTTCTTGTCGTCGGTCGCGGCGGTGTTGCCGCGCCGCTCGGCGATGATCTCGTCGACCATCTTGTTCATGAAGGCGACGTCGTCGGCCAGCGTCTTGCGCCGCTTCTGCATCCACAGACCCTCGAGCGGCAGGCCGCGGGTCATCATGATGGTTTCGAGCGAGCGCACCAGCGATTCCACGAACGGGTGGTAGTCGCGGCGGTAGAACGAATTGAAGCGGTAGTCGAAGCCGCAGAGGCCAATGGTGTCGAGGGTGAGCGCCGTCATGTCGTGGACGACCTCGATCTCCTCGTCGGCGTTGAGGCGCTCCCATTTCTTGACCAGCTGCTCGGCGATGTCGACCATGCTCGGGTGGTACGACTGCATGGCGCGGTTGCCGAACGGCTGCATCAGGATGTTGTGCGCCTTGCTCCAGTTCGGCTCCTTGGTGTCGGCGGTGAACAGGCCGTCGCCGCCGACCGCGCGCACCCGGCGCAGCGAGCCGCGCACCGCCTTGTCGAAGCGCTTCTCGTCGGAGAGTTCGTCGACGAGATCGTGACCGGACACGATCACGAGCGGCGCGCCCATCATGTCGAGCCAGAAGATCGGTCCGAGCTCCTTGGAGAGCTTCACGAGATGCTGCACCGGCGCGGTCGAGTCCAGCGACAGCATGTTGCCGACCACCGGCTTCGTCGGCGGATGCGGAATCGGACTCAGTCTGTTGCCGGACGCCATGTTGAGATTGCCCCCTGTCACCTATTCGTCATTGCGAGGAGCGAAGCGACGAAGCAATCCATACATCCTCGTATGCGGACCGATGGATTGCTTCGCTTCGCTCGCAATGACGGCGTTGGTGTCCCGTCGTCACCCAAACCGCTTTCTGCGCCATTCGATCAGCTTCGCGCTGACTTCGTCAGGCTTTTCCTGCTGCGTCCAATGGCCGCTGTCCTTGACCAGGTACTTCTCGAGGTCCGGCACCAGCCGCTCCATGCCGTCGGCGGCCGAGGGCGGCAGCACCGCGTCGTTCTCGGCCATGATCATCAGCGACGGCACCCGGACGTGATGGTCCAGCCCGGCCGAGCGCTCCCAGTTGCGGGTGAAATTGCGATACCAGTTGATGCCGCCGGTGAAGCCGGTCTTGGTGAAAGTGTCGACGAACACCTTTTTCTCGTCCGCAGACAGGATCGGCGTGCGCGGATCGTGCTTGGCGTCGTAATTCGCGATCATCTGCGGAAACGCCAGATTGAGCCGCGCCGAGGCGCCGACGCCGGCGATCGGCTGTTCGGGCGGCGCATCCGCCGGACGCGGCACCGGCTTGCGCATGAAGGCGTCGAAGGTCTGCTCGACGCGGCTGCCGAAGATGCGGTCGGGCTCGCGCCCCGGATCCTGGAACTGGACGATGTACATGTGATCGCCGAAGCGCTGGCGGAACAGCGCGATCGGGTCCATCGGCGCACGGTCCCAATGCGGCGTGTTGACGCCGACGACGCCGGCGACCCGCGCAGGATGCCTGAGCGGCATCTGCCAGACGACAAAGCCGCCCCAGTCGTGACCGACAAAGATCGCCTTGTCGATCTTGAGATGGTCGAGCAGGCCGACGAGATCGCCGGTCAGGTGCTCCATGTCGTAGGCCTCGACCGGCTCCGGCCGGTCGGTCGCGCCATAGCCGCGCTGATCCGGCGCAATCACCCGGATGCCGGCCTCGCCCAGCGCCTTGATCTGGTGGCGCCAGGAGAACGCCAGTTCAGGCCAGCCGTGGCACAGCACAACCGGCGGCGTGTCGGTCTTGGGGCCTGCTTCATAAAACCCCATGCGGATGCCGTTCGTCTCGGCGAACTGCAGCGGTGGCATCTCAATCATCGGCAGGGATCCTTATTCGGCTGCGCCCTTGATGTCCGCAGGCGGGGGAGCGAACGCCGCCTCGAGTACATCGAACTCGAGCGGCAGCATGTCGCACATCACCTGCACGTGGGGAATGATGTTGGCGCCCACGATGAAGCCGAAATCGAGCTGATCGCGGTAGCTCTGCACGGTGATGTTGAGCGCCACGCCGTGGGTCGAGATCGAGACCGGGAAGATGTGCAGCAGCTCGGCACCCGCCGCATACAGCGTCTGCCGCGGCCCCGGCACGTTCGAGACCGTGATGTTGGTGGCCGGCGGCAGCACGTTGGAGAGGTCGGAGCGGCTGTAGAGCAGCGCCAGGATCTGCACCAGGATCGGCGCCCCCAGCAGCGAGATGTTGGTGACCTGCGGCACCAAGGCGCGCAGCGGATGCGACATCTCCTTGGACCTGGTCGACTGCGCGATGATGGTTTCCAGCCGCTTCCTGGGGTCCTCGATGTCGGTCGCGATCGAGCAGATCATGCCGAACACCTGATTGTTGGACTCGGCGTTGCCCTCCTCGCGCAGCGAGATCGGAACACCTGCCGTCAGCGACTTGTTCGGCAGCGCGCCCTGGCTGATCAGATAGCGCCGCACCACGCCGGAGGCGAGCGCCAGCACGACGTCGTTGAGCTTGCCGCCGGACGCCTTCGCCAGAGCCTTGGCCCGCGACAACGAGATCGAGGTGCCGGCAAAACTGCGTTCGGACGAGATCGCCTTGTTGAGGATGGTCGGCGGCGAGGACATCGCCTGCAGGCTCTCACGCGACCTCGGATCGGCGACCTTGGCGACGACGTCGGACAGGCTCTTCATGACCGTCGGCATGGAGCCGGCGAACTTCACCGCGCTCTCGATCTGGAACATGGCGTTGTCGAACAGGATCGAGCCGAGGTCGCTCTTGCCGGAACGCGGCAGCTCCAGGCTCTTCTGCGCGGCGGCGGCCGCCTCGAACGGTTGGGTCCAGAGCTGCTGATAGGCATCGATCAGATTGGCCGCGATGTCGCGCGGCTCCTGCGCGACTTTCTTCGCGCTCGGCGGCTCGATCTCGCGCGGCACCGGCGTCAGGTCGTAGATCATGCTGGTCAGCGCCGCGCCGGCGCCGCCGTCGATGCAGGCATGGTGCATCTTGGAATAGAGCCCGATCTCGTTGTCCTTCATGCCCTCGAAGACGTAGAACTCCCAGAGCGGGCGGGCGCGGTTCAACAGCTTGGCGTGCATCCAGCCGACGATACGCTCCAGCGTCGCGCGATCGTGCGGCGCCGGCAGGCTGGCGCGGAAGATGTGACGGTCGATGTCGAACTGATCGTCCTCGACCCAGGACGGATGGTCGATGTCGAGCGGCGCCTTCTGCAGCCGTGCCTTGAGGATCGGCGCGATGTGGAGCCGCGAGGCGATCATCGCCTTGAACTCCTCGAAGAAGTCGCCCTTGTAGCCGTCGGGCAGGCGGAAGATCGCCATGCTGCCGACATGCATCGGCATTTCCGGCGTTTCCAGATAGAGAAACGATGCGTCCAGCGAGGACAGCTTCTTGGCGTCGCTCATGATCTCCTCCCGAGAGCCTACTTACGCGGGCGCCTTGGGCGGCGCTTCTGGTCGTTTGGTCAGGATAGTGCCTGTTCTGCCGGCCCGTAGGCAATGGCAAAGGGGCCCGAGCGGTCAAAATGCCGGAATTCCCCTTCCGGCTGGGCCAGCCGGTCCGCAATCGCCCACAGCGCCGCGGGATTGACGCCGAGGCCGATATGGCTGGCGAAATGCACCTCGATATTCTCGGCGGTGGCCGACGGCCGCACGCGCGAGGTCCGCCAGTTCACGATGCCATCGGTGCGGGAATAGATCGAGGTTGTCGGCACCGGCATGTCGCCGGCGATCGCGGCGCGGATCTCAGGGATGTCACCCACAGCTTCGCCGGACAACAGCTCATAGAGCCGCGTCGCATTGGTGGCGCGGATGTCGTCGGCGAACGGGCTGCCCAGCGTGATGATGGAGCGCACCAGTTCCGGCATCTGCGACGCCAGGTCGCGCGCATAGACGCCGCCGAGGCTCCAGCCGATGATCGAGACCTTGCGCCCCGACGCCTCATGGACCCGCTTCAGCAGGTCGCGCAGCGCAGCCCGCCTGCTGGAAATCCCGCCGAAATTGCGGCCCATGTTCCAGGCATAGGCATCATAGCCGAGCTCCTTCAGATAGCGCCGCATCGGCGCCATCGAAAGGTCGCTGGCGAGGAAGCCCGGCAGCGCCAGCACCGGATGACCGTCGCCTCTCGGCGCCCGCATCAGCAAAGGCGACAGCAGCAGGCTCGAATTGAGCTCGAGCACGCCGCGCGCCTCCGCCAGCATCAGGAACAGGCTCGGCGGGCGCAACCGGCGTTCGGTCCCATCAACGCTCCTGTCCATGCCGGCCACTATTTCTTCTTGCTCGCGCCGCCGAAGCCGGCCATCGCCACGAACATGTCCTGGAAGCGCTCGGCGAGCTTGGGATCGAAGGTGAACCAGCTCTGCATCAGCGATTCCGGCGATATCTTCTCGATGTTCGACAGCATCTGCTGCTGCAGCTTGTCCATGACGGCGGTTTGCATCGGCGCCACATCCGGCAGGCCGAAGAACTGCCGCGCTTCGAGGGGCGTACAATCTATCTCGACGTTGACCTTCATATCCGCCTCCTCAAATGCGCCTTGGCCCGCCATAGTATCGCCGCGACGGGGCGAGTTGCGCAAGCGAGCCGTACCTGCCCCGGGGGGCAGTCGGCCTCAATCATCCGTTATGGTCAACCAAACCGTTTGGAGCCGTTGCTCCAAACTGGTTGGAGCGGCCGGCATAACGCGGCGCGCCCGAGATCTTTCCCGGGAGCGACAAGCGGCACTCCGAAAGTCGAATGTCACGCGTTCGCGCCTGCCGCCTGCTCTCCAATCGCTTCATTGCGCTGCACCCGCGCAAACCGGTTAACCCTTTGGCAAATCGCGCTTGCGCAGCCGGTAAACTCTGGCAACATGGATCGATAATACCAGCCGGACACAGCAGCCGGCGGACAAAGACGGGGACGCGGGATCACATGTCGGTACGTTGGAGTTTTGCGGCGGCTGCCGTCGCATTCGTCGCCTTTGCTTGGCCGGCATCGGCCCAGACGTTGAAGTATGCCAACCAGGGCGAGCTGAAGTCGCTGGATCCCTACACGCTGAAGGAAACCACGACGATCGCGCACCACGCCCACGTCTACGAAGGCCTCACCGCGCGCGACAAGGACCTCAAGATCATTCCGGCCCTGGCGGAAAGCTGGGAGACGCTGAGCCCGACCAAATGGCGCTTCCATCTGCGCAAGGGCGTGAAATTCCACAATGGCGATCCCTTCACCGCCGACGACGTGCTGTTCTCGGCCGAGCGCGTCCGCGCCAAGGGCTCCAACTTCCTCAGCAACGTCCCGGCCGACGCCAAGTTCAGCAAGGTCGACGACTACACCGTCGACGTGACACTGGACTCGCCCAATCCCATCCTGATCTCGCAGTGGGATAGCTGGTACATCATGGACAAGAAGTGGTGCGAGGAGAACAACTCGGTTGCACCGACGCCTGCCTCCGCAACCACGCCGAGCTACGCGGCGCTGCACGAGAACGGCACCGGTGCCTTCACGATCGAGAGCCACCAGCCCGGCGTGAAAACCGTGTTCAAGGCGTTTCCCGGCTATTGGCGCAAGCCCGAGCATAATCTCAAGGAGATCATCTTCACCCCGATCGGCTCCGACGCCACCCGCGTTGCCGCGCTGCTCTCGGGCGAAGTCGACGTGATCGAACCGGTTCCGCTCCAGGACATCCAGCGCGTCAATTCCAGCGGCGTCGCCACCGTCATGACCGCGCCGGAGATCCGTACCATCTTCATCGGCATGGATACGGCGCGCGACGAGCTGCTGTATTCCAACATCAAGGGCAAGAATCCGTTCAAGGACATCCGCGTCCGCGAAGCATTCTACAAGACCATCGACGTCGATCTGATCAAGACCCGCGTCATGCGCGGCATGTCGACCCCCTCGACGTTGATGATCGCCCCCGAGCTCTATCCGCTGTCGAAGGAATTCACCCGGCCAAAGCTCGATCCTGATGGTGCCAAGAAGCTGCTGGCCGACGCCGGCTATCCGAACGGCTTCGAAGTCACGATGGACTGCCCGAACGACCGCTACGTCAACGACGCCGCGATCTGCCAGGCGGTGGTCGGCATGCTGGCCCGCATCGGCGTCAAGGTGAACCTGCTGGCGCAGCCGAAGGCGCAGTATTTCGCCAAGGTGCTGAAGCCCGGCGGCTACCAGACCTCGTTCTTCATGCTGGGCTGGACGCCCGCGACGTCCGACTCGCACAACGTGCTGCACGACATCCTCGGCTGCCGCGACGATCCGAAGGATGCCACCCGCGGCGAGGCCAATCTCGGCGGCTATTGCAACAAGGAAGTCGACGCGCTCACCGACAAGGCCCTGATCGAGGGCGACACCGCCAAGCGCGACCAGCTGATCAAGCAAGCCTACGACATCGTCATCAAGGATTACGGCTACATTCCGCTGCATCAGCAACCGCTGGTGTGGGGCGTGTCGAAAAAGGTCAAATTGACCCAGCGCGCGGACAACCAGGTGCTGCTCTACTGGGCGACCAAACAGGGTGAATAGTGGCTTTGGCGAATTGGGTCCCGGAAGCGCAGGCTTCCGGGACCGCTCGTTTTCCGGCCGCGCAAAGCCGCGCGCCAAATGTCAAAAGCAGTGAAAGGTAGAGATGCTGGCTTTCACTCTTCGCCGCTTCCTGCAGGCGATCGGCGTGATGCTCGCCGTGGGCGTGATTGCGTTCGCGATGTTCCGCTTCGCCGGCGACCCGGTGAACCAGATCGTCTCGATCGACACCTCGGCGGCGCAGCGCGCTGAAATCCGGCACTCGCTCGGCCTTGACGATCCCGTGCTGGTGCAGTTCGGCCGCTACTTCATCAATGCGCTGCAGTTCAAGTTCGGCGTGTCCTACCAGTTCCGCCTGCCGGTCTCCTCGCTGCTGGCGGAGCGGCTGCCGGCGACGCTGGAACTGTCGATCTGCGCGACGCTGTTCGCGATGGTGGCCGGCATCCTGATGGGGGTCTATTCGGCGCTGCGCCGCGACACCGTGCTTGCCAAATTATTCCAGGCGGTATCGCTGATCGGCATTTCGCTGCCGACCTTCCTGATCGGCATCCTCCTGATCTATCTGTTCGCGGTGACCTTGGGCTGGCTGCCCTCCTTCGGCCGCGGCGAGGTGGTGAAGCTCGGCTGGTGGACCACCGGACTGCTGACCGTCTCGGGCCTCAAGGCGCTGATCATGCCGGCGATCACGCTGGGGCTGTTCCAGATGACCCTGATCATGCGGCTGGTGCGCGCCGAAATGCTGGAAGTGTTGCGGACCGACTATATCCGCTTCGCCCGCGCCCGCGGACTGACCACGCGCGCGATCCATTTCGGCCATGCGCTGAAGAACACCCTGGTTCCGGTCATCACGGTGGCCGGCCTGCAGTTTGGCTCGGTTATTGCTTTCTCGATCATCACCGAAACCGTGTTCCAATGGCCGGGCATGGGACTTCTGTTCGTGCAGGCCGTGCAAAATGTCGATATCCCGATCATGGCCGCATATCTGTTGATGGTCTCGCTGATCTTCGTCACCATCAATCTGGTGGTCGACATCCTCTACACCGTGGTCGATCCGCGCTTGCGGTCGACCGTCGGCCGCGCAGCGTGAGGGGCTGACCGATGTCCGATGCCGTCGTCCCCCATCGTTCCCAAGACCACCAGGCCGCTGCCGGCTGGTTCAGGCGCGCGCTCGACAGCGACATCTTCTATTCGTTCCGCCGCTCCAGGCTGACGATGGTCGCCGCCGTGATCACGCTGCTGTTCTTTCTGCTCGCGATCTTCGCATCATGGCTCGCGGTGCAGAACCCGTTCGACCCGGCACAGCTGCAGCTGATCAACTCGCGGATCGCGCCGCTGTGGACCGCCGACGGCCAAAGTCCGTTCCTGCTCGGCACCGACGAGCAGGGCCGCGACGTGCTCTCGGCGATCCTTTACGGCCTGCGCATCTCGCTTGCAGTCGGCCTGGCCGGCGTGGTCTTTGCCGGCGCGCTCGGCATCGCCCTCGGGCTGATCGCAGGCTATTTCGGCGGCGTGGTCGACACCGTGATCATGCGGATCGCCGACGTGCAGCTCACCTTCCCCGCGATCCTGATCGCACTGCTGGTCAACGGCGTCGCCAAGTCGCTGCTCGGCAACCGGCTCGACGAGATGAGCACGCTCGGCGTCCTCATCATCGCGATCGGCCTCAGTTTCTGGGTGCAATATGCCCGCACCGTGCGCGGTTCGGTGATGGTCGAGAAGAACAAGGATTATGTGGCCGCGGCGCAGCTGATCGGCCTGCCGGCGCCGAAGATCATGCTGCGGCACGTGCTGCCGAACACGATGGGCCCGATCCTCGTCATCGCCACCATCAACCTCGCGCTGGCGATCATCACCGAGGCGACGCTGTCGTTCCTTGGCGCCGGCATGCCCGACACCATGCCCTCGCTCGGCACCCTGATCCGGATCGGCAACAACTATCTGTTCGCCGGCGAATGGTGGATCGTCGCCTTCCCCGGCATTGCGCTGGCCGGCCTGATCCTCTCCATCAACCTGCTCGGCGACTGGCTGCGCGACGCACTCAATCCAAAGCTCCGATGACCAAGCCTGTTCTTTCCGTGCGCAATCTCGAGGTGGAATTCGTCACCCGCCGTGCGACCTTGCGCGCCATCAACGGCGTGTCGTTCGACATCGCCAAGGGCGAGGTGCTCGGCGTGGTCGGCGAGTCCGGCGCCGGCAAATCGGTCACGGGGCTAGCCGTGATCGGGCTGATCGATCCGCCCGGCCGCATTTCCGGCGGCGAGATCGAACTGTCGGGCACGCGGATCGACCATCTTCCGCCGGAGGAGATCCGCCGCATCAGGGGCAAGCGGATCGGCATGATCTTCCAGGATCCGCTGACCAGCCTCAATCCGCTCTACCGGATCGGCGACCAGATCATCGAGACCATTCGCACCCACAGCAATCTCAGCGAGAGCGCCGCGCGCAGGCGCGCCATCGATCTGTTGGCCGAGGTCGGCATTCCTGCGCCGGAAAAGCGCATCGACGGCTATCCGCACGAATTCTCCGGCGGCATGCGCCAGCGCGTCGTGATCGCGCTTGCGATCTGCGCCGAGCCCGAACTGATCATCGCCGACGAGCCGACCACCGCGCTCGACGTCTCCGTGCAGGCGCAGATCATTGCGCTGATCAAGCGGCTGGGCCGCGACCACGGCACCGCCGTGATGCTGGTGACCCACGACATGGGCGTGATCGCCGAGACCTGCGACCGCGTTGCGGTGATGTATTCCGGCCGCATCGCCGAGATCGGCCCGGTGCAGGAGGTGGTGCGCAACCCGCTGCATCCCTACGCCAGGGGCCTGATGGGCGCGATCCCGACCCTCGCAGGCGAGGACAAGCGCCTGGTGCAGATCCCCGGCTCGATGCCGCGGCTGTCGGCGATCCCGCCGGGCTGCCCGTTCAATCCGCGCTGCGCGTTTGCCTTCGATCGCTGCCACGTCGAACGCCCCGAGCCGATCCGGCAGGGCACGCAATCCGTCGCCTGCCATCTGTTCGAGCCGGCGAAGGAGACGGCGGCATGAGCGGGACATTGATCGAGGTCAGGAACCTACGTCGCGTCTTCGACGTCTCCAAGCCGTGGCTCAACCGCGTGATCGAGGGCGGCCATCTCGAATTCCTGAAAGCCGTCGACGGCGTCTCTTTCGACATCAGGCGCGGCGAGACCTTTGCGCTGGTCGGCGAATCCGGCTCCGGCAAGACCACCGTCGCGCGCATGGTGGTCGGCCTGCTGCCGCCGAGTTCGGGCGAGGTCGTCATCGACGGGGTCTCGATGACCGATCCGCGGCAGGCCCAGGCGCGCCGCCGCTTGCGCCGGCGCATCCAGATGGTTTTCCAGGATCCCTATGCGAGCCTCAATCCGCGCTACCGGGTCGCCGCCATCGTCGCCGAGCCGATCCGCGCCTTCGACCTGATCCAGGGCGAGCGCGACATCAAGGCCCGGGTCGGCGAATTGCTCTCGCTGGTCGGCCTGCACCCCGACGACGGCCAAAAATTCCCGCACGAATTTTCCGGCGGCCAGCGCCAGCGCATCGCGATCGCCCGCGCGCTGGCGTCGGAAGCCGAGTTCATCGTCTGCGACGAGCCGACCTCGGCGCTCGACGTTTCCGTGCAGGCGCAGATCCTCAATCTGATGCGCGACCTGCAGGACAAGTTCGGCCTCACCTATCTCTTCATCAGCCACAATCTCGCGGTGGTCCGCCACATGGCGAGCCGGATCGGCGTGATGTATCTCGGCCGCATCGTCGAGATCGCCGAGGGTCGGGAATTGTTCGAGAACCCGCGGATGCCCTACACGAAGATGCTGCTCGGCGCGGTTCCGGACCTTGCGATGTCCGGCCGCCAGCGCATCCCGGTGAAGGGCGAGATTCCGAATCCGATCGATCCGCCGCAGGGCTGCTCGTTCAACCCGCGCTGTCCCCTCGCCTTCGATCTCTGCCGCCAGAAGACGCCGGAACTGATCGACGGCGTCGCCTGCCATGCCGTCAACAGTCCCGCCGTCGTTCCGGCATGATCACGCGGATGGGAGCGGCCATGTCCACCAAGCGGTTGGCATACCAGCCGGCCTGTGATCAAGTGCGCCCGCCGAAGAGGCCCAACAACAAACCGACGAACGGTCAATCGCCATGAGCAACATCAACCCCGATCCGTTCACAACGCGGCCCGAGATCGAAGGCACCTTCGGCGTCGTCACCTCGACGCACTGGATCGCCACCGCGGTCGGCATGGCAACGCTGGAGAAAGGCGGCAACGCCTTTGACGCCGGAGTGGCCACCGCCTTCACGCTACAGGTGGTCGAGCCGCATCTGAACGGCCCCGGCGGCGACGTTCCGATCATCGTGCACGACGTCAAGCGCGGCAAGAGCGAGGTGATCTGCGGCCAGGGCCCGGCGCCGGCGAAGGCAACCATCGCGCATTATCGCAGCGAGGGGCTCGAGATGGTGCCCGGCACCGGCCTGCTTGCGGCCTGCGTGCCCGGCACATTCGAATCCTGGATGCTGCTGCTGCGCGACTACGGCACCATGAAGCTGCGCGACGTGCTGGAGCCCGCGATCGCCTACGCCCGCGACGGCTACCCGCTTGTCGAGCGTGCATCGGCCACCATCAAGACCGTCGAGCAACTGTTCCGGAAATACTGGACCACATCGGCCGACGTCTATCTGCCCAACGGCGAGGTGCCGAAGCCCGGCACCATCTTCACCAACAAGAAGCTCGCGGAAACTTACACACGCATCCTCGATGAGGCGGAGAGCGCCGGCCACGACCGCGTGGCGCAGATCGAGCGCGCGCGGCAGGCCTGGTCGAAGGGCTTCGTCGCCGAGGCGATCGACAAGTTCTGCCGCACCCAGGAGGTGATGGACGTCTCCGGCTCGCCGCATCGCGGCGTGTTGTCGGCCGACGACATGGCGCGCTGGCAGCCAACCATCGAGGCGCCGCTCACCTACGATTACGGCCGCTACACCGTGCAGAAGGCCGGAGTCTGGAGCCAGGGTCCGGTGATGCTGCAGCAGCTCGCGCTGCTGAAAGGTTTCGAGCTCGACGGGCTCGATCCCGCAGGTCCCGACTTCATCCATCTGCAGATCGAAGCCGCCAAGCTCGCCTATGCCGATCGCGAGACGTTCTACGGCGACCCGAAGTTCACCGAGATCCCGATCGAGACGCTGCTGTCCGATGCTTATAACAACGAACGGCGCAAGCTGATCTCAAAAGACAAGGCTTCGCTCGACTTCCGCCCCGGCTCGGTCGAAGGCTTCGGCGGCGTCGTGGAGTTGCGACACGCCGAAGGGCATCGCGAAGCGGTCGGCGCCATGGGCGCGGGCGAGCCGACCGTTGGCCGGTTCGGCGAGGTGCGTGGCGACACCGTGCATTTCGACATCATCGACAAGGCCGGCAACATGATCTCGGCGACGCCGTCCGGCGGCTGGCTGCAGTCCTCGCCGGTGATTCCCGAGATCGGCTTCTGCCTCGGCAGCCGCGCCCAGATGTTCTGGCTCGAGGAGAACCACCCTGCCTCGCTCGCGCCGGGCAAGCGGCCGCGCACCACGCTCTCGCCGACCATGGCGCTGCGCGACGGCGAGCCGTATCTCTCCTGGGGCTCGCCGGGCGGCGATCAGCAGGATCAGTGGATCACGCAGTTCTTCCTGCGCCATGTCCACGCCAGGCTCAATCTCCAGGAGGCAATCGACGCGCCGGCCTGGCACTCCGAACATTTCCCGATCTCGTTCTGGCCGCGCACCTCGCGGCCCGGCGTGCTGGTGCTGGAAAACCGCGTGCCGAAATCGACCATCGACGAATTGAAACGCCGCGGCCATGTGGTTGAGATCGGTCCCGATTGGTCGGAAGGCCGCCTCACCGCGGCCTCGAAGGTCGGTGCCCGCCGCCGCGCCGCCGCCAATCCGCGCGGCATGCAGGGTTACGCCGCAGGCCGCTAAGCACGAAGGTTTGAGATGACCTGGTCGATCATCGCCCGCGACAGCGCCACCGGCCAGCTCGGCATCGCCGTCGCGACCCGGTTCTTCGCGGTCGGCGCGCTGGTGCCGCACATCGCACCCGGGATCGGCGCGGTGGCGACGCAGGCGCTGGTCAATCCCTATTACGGCATCGACGGCCTCGCGCTGTTACGCAGCGGCGACAGCCCGCATGAGGTGATCGCGGCGCTGATTGCGCCCGACAGCGGCCGCGAGAGCCGGCAGGTCCATGTCATGGACGCCAGGGGCCGCATCGCGGCGCATTCCGGCAAGGACTGCATCGACTGGTTCGGCCATATCGCCGGCGACGGGTTCTCGATCACCGGCAACATGCTGGCCGGACCCGCGGTGCTCGACGAGACCGCGCGCGTTTATGCCGAGAACGAGAAGCTGCCGTTCGCGGAGCGGCTGATCAAGGCGATGTTCGCCGGCGAAGCGGCCGGCGGCGACAAGCGCGGCAAGCAATCGGCGGCGCTTCTGATCCACGGCGCGGAGGAATGGCCGGCGCTCGACCTGCGCGTCGACGACCACGCCGATCCCCTGCGCGAGCTTGAGCGGCTGGAAGCCGTCAGCCGCGAGCACTGGGTGCCGTTCCGGAGCTTCATGCCGACCCGCGGCAACCCGGCCGGAACCAGCGATCGCGCCACAATCGACGCCGGCATCGCCACGGCAACCACGAGCCGCGAATGACGGCAGGCCCGCTGATCGAGATCGAAGGCCTGCGCGTCACCTTCCAGGGCGATGACGGCCGCAAGACGCATGCCGTCGACAGCGTCGATCTTTCCGTCGCCAAGGGCGCGACGCTCGGCCTCGTCGGCGAGTCCGGCTGCGGCAAGAGCGTGACCTCGCTCGCGATCATGGGGCTGTTGCCGAAGCAATCCGCCGCGGTCTCCGGCGCGATCCGCTTCGACGGCTTCGACCTGCTCGACGTGCCTGATACGACGCTGCGCGACCTGCGCGGCAATCGCCTTGCGATGATCTTCCAGGAGCCGATGACCTCGCTCAACCCGAGCTTCACCATCGGCGACCAGATCACCGAGACCATCTTGCGCCACCGCGGCGGCTCCCGGCGCGCGGCGCGCGAACGCACCATCGAGCTGCTGCGCCGCGTCCACATCCCCTCGCCCGAGAAACGCATCGACGAGTTTCCGCACAAGCTGTCCGGCGGCATGCGCCAGCGCGTGATGATCGCAATGGCGTTGGCCTGCGATCCGCAGCTTCTGATCGCCGACGAGCCGACCACCGCGCTCGACGTCACCTTGCAGGCGCAGATTCTCGATCTGATGCGGGAGCTGAAGGCCGCGAGCGGCGCCGCGATCATCCTGATCACCCACGATCTGGGCGTCGTCGCCGAAGTCTGCGACGAGGTCGCGGTGATGTATGCCGGCGAAATCGTCGAGCGCGCGCCGGTCGACGAGCTGTTTACCAATCCGCAGCATCCCTACACGGTCGGCCTGCTCGGCTCGATCCCGCGGCTCGACCGCCGCACCAGCCATCTCGCCACCATCGAGGGCATGGTGCCGAATATGGCGAACCCGCCCGCCGGCTGCCGCTTCGCCGCGCGCTGTCCGTTCGTGGAACTTGCCTGCACCCAAGCGCCGCCGCCGCTCGCGATGCTGAGCCCAACCCACGCCTCGCGCTGCATCCGCGCGCCGCTGGAGCGGCTGGTGTCATGACCGCGCTGCTCGAGGTCGAAGGGCTGGTGAAGCATTTCGTCGCCGAACGCTCGCTGTTCGGCAGGCCGACCGCCCATGTGAAGGCGGTCGACGGCGTCAGCTTCACGGTCGAGGCCGGCAAGACGCTGGCGCTGGTCGGCGAATCCGGCTGCGGCAAATCCACCGTCAGCCGGCTGGTGCTGCGGCTGATCGAGCCGGATGCCGGACGGATCCGCTTCGAGGGCCGCGACCTCGGCACGCTCAATGCCGCGCAGCTGCGCGCATTCCGCCGCGACGCGCAGCTGATCTTCCAGGACCCCTACGCCTCGCTCAACCCGCGCATGACGGTGAGCCAGATCCTGACCGAGCCGCTGGCGCTGCATAATCTCGTCCCGGCCGCGGACCGCCGCGCGCGGGTCGAGGAGCTGTTGCGCCTGGTCGGACTCGAGCCGCGCTTTGCGCGGCGCTATCCGCACGAATTCTCCGGCGGCCAGCGCCAGCGCATCGCGATTGCCCGCGCGCTTGCGGTCGAGCCGAAGCTGATCATCTGCGACGAGCCGGTGTCGGCGCTCGACGTCTCGATCCGATCCCAGATCCTGAATTTGCTGCGCGACCTGCAGGATCGCCTGAAGCTTGCCTACATCTTCGTCTCGCACGATCTCGCCGTGGTGAAGCACATCGCCGATCGCGTCGCGGTGATGAATCTCGGCACCATCGTCGAGACCGCCGATGCCCAATCGCTGTTCGCCGCGCCGCGCCATCCCTATAGCCGCGCGCTGTTGTCGGCGATCCCGGTGCCGAAGCCGCGCGCCAGGCGCAGCCGCATCGTGCTGGAGGGCGAGCTGCCGAGCGCGCTCAATCCGCCCTCCGGCTGCCGCTTCCATACCCGCTGTCCCTATGCGATCGCGCGCTGCCGCAGCGAAGTGCCGCAGTTGCGCGAAGATGGCACCGGATATGCAACGGCCTGTCACCGGACGCGCGAGCTGCCCGGCGCGGAGGCGATCGTGCCTTCCGATGGCGGGTTCTCGCCGACACTGGAAAAGCTGGTGGCGGCGTTCAATGCGGCGGAAGCCTCGGGGCGGCCCGGGGTTATTTCACAGGGAACAAAGGCGTAGGGAATAAGGGGGTTGGCGATGAGATTTTGGCGCTTGGCGGTCCTGATGGCGGCCCTCGTGACCTGGTGCGGAACGAGCGCGCATGCCGAGACGACACTTCGCATCGGGCTCGCCGAGGACCCCGACATCCTCGATCCTTCAATCGGACGCACCTATGTCGGCCGCATCGTCTTTTCAGCCTTCTGCGACAAGCTGTTCGACATTGACGAGAAGCTGAACATCGTTCCGCAGCTCGCGCTGTCCTACGAGAACTCGGCCGACGGCAAGGAGATGACGATCAAGCTCCGGCCGGGCGTCAAGTTCCACGACGGTGAGCCGTTCGACGCCGAAGCCGCCAAATTCTCGCTGGAGCGCCATCTGACGCTGCCGACCTCGTTTCGCAAACCGGAATTGGCTGCGCTCGACCACGTCGACGTCGTTGATCCCCTGACCATCAAGCTGGTGCTCAAGACGCCCTACTCGCCCCTGATCGCCCAGTTGACCGACCGCGCCGGCATGATGGTTTCGCCGAAGGCGGTGAAGGAAGCGGGCGACAAATTCGGGCTGCATCCAGTCTGCGCCGGACCCTACAAGTTCGTCGAACGCGTGCAGCAGGACCGCATGGTGTTCGAGAAATTCGGGGATTACTGGAACAAGGATAACGTCTTCATCGATCGCATCGTGTTCCTTCCTATCGTCGATGCCACGGTGCGGCTCGCCAATCTGAAATCCGGTGGGCTCGATCTGATCGAGCGGGTGCTCGCCACCGATATCAAGGACGTCCGAGCCGACAAGCGGCTCGTGCTGTCGACCGCACCTGAACTCGGCTATCTCGGCCTCACCATCAACGTCGGCAACGACAAAAGCAAGGGGCCGCTCAGCCAGTCGGAAAAGGTGCGCCAGGCGCTCGATCTGTCGATTGACCGCGAGGCGCTCAACCAGGTCGTCTTCAACGGCGAGTTCACGCCGGGCAATCAGTGGGTCAGCCCGACGCATCCTTACTATCAGAAGGCGTTCCCGGTTCGGGGACGCGACATTGCCAAGGCCAAGGCGCTGCTGAAGGAGGCCGGTGTCACGCTGCCGGTCGCCATCGACTACATGGTCCCCAAAGGCGCCGAGAACGAAGCCGTGGCCCAGGTCGTGCAGTCGATGGCGGCCGAAGCAGGCTTTGACATCAAGATCCGCGTGGTCGAATTTGCGACGACTTTCAAGCAGGCCCAGGCCGGCGAATTTCAGGTGTTTCAGATCAACTGGAGCGGCCGGATCGATCCTGACGGCAATTCCTATGTCTTCCTGCACACCAAGGCGCCGCAGAACGACGGCGGCTATTCCAACGCGGAAGCCGACAAGCTGATGGAAGATGCGCGGCTGATCAACGATCCCGCCCAGCGCAAGGCGATCTACGAGAAGATGACCAGGATCGTGCTCAAAGTCGGAGGCCAAGCGGTCTTAGGAAGACAAATATGTCTGGCAACTCCTTGGCTCACATAGTCGGAGGCCAAGCGGTCTTAGGAAGACAAATATGTCTGGCAACTCCTTGGCTCACAGAACGACATGGCTACGATCCGACTTGACAATGCTGAACTTCCTCGCCAAGCGGCTGGTTCAGCTGGTCCCGACGCTGTTCTTCGTCTCGCTCCTGATCTTCTCGCTGCAACATTTGCTGCCCGGCGATCCGGCACTCGTCATGGCCGGCGAGGAGCGCGACCCGGCCGTCATCGAACAGATCCGCCAGCAATACCATCTGGATCAACCGATCCCGGTGCAATATGCCTATTGGGTCAAGGGCGTGCTCACGGGCGACCTCGGCGAGTCCCTGCGCAACAAGATGCCGGTGTCGAGCCTGATCGCGCAGAAGCTGCCGGTTACGATGCAAATCGCCGGCATGGCGATCGTGGTCGCCTTCCTGATCGGCATTCCCGCCGGCATCATCTCGGCGGTGAAGATCGGCACGGCGTGGGACTATGGCGCCAATTTATTCGCGCTGTGGGGTATTTCGACGCCAAATTTCTGGCTCGGCATCATGCTGATCTTCCTGTTCTCCGTCGAACTTGGCTGGCTGCCGGCCTCCGGCTACGTGCCGCTCGGCGAAAACTGGCGCGCGAGCCTCGCCGCATCCGTCATGCCCGCCTTCGTGCTCGGCAATGCGATCGCGGCGATCCTGATGCGGCATACGCGAAGCGCGATGCTGCAGGTGCTGGAGAGCGACTATGTCCGCACCGCGCGGGCAAAGGGCCTGTCCGAGCGCACGGTGATCCTCAAGCATGCGATGCGCAACGCGCTGACGCCGATCATCACGCTCGGCGCGCTCGAGCTCGGCACGCTGCTGTCGGGTGCGGTGCTCACCGAGCAGATCTTCTCGATCCCGGGCTTCGGCAAGCTGATCGTCGATGCCGTGTTCAACCGCGACTATGCCGTCGTGCAGGGCGTGGTGCTGACAACGGCGACGATCTACATCACGCTCAATCTGATCGCCGACATCGCCTACATCCTCGTCAACCCGCGGCTGAGGGGCTGATCGGATGACCGACGCTGCACTCAGGCCCCTCGCTCCGCTTGCCGCCGCCGAAACGCTCGAGAGCCCGGCACGGCGCGCCTGGCGGCGGCTGATCCGGCGCAAGGGTGCCGTGCTCGGGCTCACCGTGATCGCGCTCTTCATCCTGCTCGCCGTGTTCGCGCCGCTGATCGTGCCCTATGATCCGGTCGCGACGAGCTGGTCGCTGGTGCGCAAGGCGCCGTCGGCGCAGCACTGGTTCGGCACCGACGAACTCGGCCGCGACGTGTTCGCCCGCGTCGTGTTCGGCGCCCGCGCCTCGCTGCTTGCCGGCGTCATCTCGGTCGGCATCGCGCTTGCGATCGGCGTGCCGCTCGGCCTCCTCGCCGGCTATCGCGGCGGCTTCATCGACGCGCTGATCAGCCGCATCACCGATGCCATGCTGGCCTGCCCGTTCCTGATCCTGGCGATCGCGCTCGCCGCGTTCCTCGGCCCTAGTCTTAGCAATGCCATGATCGCGATCGGCGTCTCGGCGACCCCGATCTTCATCCGCCTGACCCGCGGCCAGGTGATGAGCGTCAAGGTCGAGGATTATGTCGAGGCGGCGCGCGCCATGGGCAATCCGCGCTGGCGCATCGCGCTGGTCCACATCCTGCCCAACATCCTGCCGGCGCTGCTGGTGCAGGCGACGCTGTCGATCGCGGCCGCGATCATCGCCGAGGCCGCGCTGTCATTCCTCGGCCTCGGCCAGCAGCCGCCGGCGCCGTCCTGGGGCAGCATGCTCAACGCCGCGCAACGCTTCCTGACCAGCGCGCCCTGGATGGCGGTCTGGCCGGGGCTTGCGATCTTCCTGGTCGTGCTGTCGTTCAATTTGGTCGGCGACGGCCTGCGCGACGCGCTCGATCCGAAGGCGCGGTGACCGGTCGGCCGTATCGAGCGCGCGCCATTCTTCCCCGTCACCCTGAGGAGCGCGGAACGCGCGTCTCGAAGGGTCGACGGCCCGGCTGGTGGCCGTGCATCCTTCGAGGCTCGCTTCGCTCGCACCTCAGGATGACGGGGAGAGTTGCGTGACACCAAGTTCTCGTCATTGCGAGCGAAGCGAAGCAATCCATCATCACCGAGCATGCGGAGCTATGGATTGCTTCGTCGCTTCGCTCCTCGCAATGACGACGGAAGCTAAATCACGACCTCGCGCAACACCCTCCTGCAATCCATCTCGTATTCGAGATCGACCACCGGCGGGCGGCAGAAGTGCCAGGTCAGGCCGGAGCGCGTGGCGCCGCGGCGGACCAGCTCGTCGACGAGCACCGGATGGATGTCGTGCACGGTGTAGGCCTGCACCGCCGTGGTCTCCTGCCAGCCGAAGCTGAACTCCGCCAGACGCCGCTCCATCTCGCCGGCGGTGAAGCGGACCTTCTCGCGCCACGCGCCGGGACTGAGATCGCGATAGCAGACGATGCGGTCCGGATAGCTGGCGGTGCCGCCGCGTGCCTCGGCGCCGCCGGCGATCACGAAGGACGGCGACGCGCTCGTGCTCGGCCGCGTAAAGGAGAACGCATGGAACGACGGCTCGGCCGGCGGATCGATCTCGGGACAGACGTTGCTGCGCGCGACCGGATTGATGGTGCCGTCGAACAGGCCCCATTCGGCGAGCGTCTTGACGTAGTGCTGGTTGAAGGCCCGGAAGCCGTCCTCGGTAAAGGCGGCCGGCGAACGCAATTCGCAGGCGCAGAACGCGGTCAGCGGCCGGCCGGCGTCGCGGATGTAGGCCGCGATCCGCGCAAAACCTTCCGCGAGCGGCAGCAGGCGATCGAAGCGCACCCGCTCGATCTCATAGCCCGCGTTCGCCTGCGCGCCGCTTGAATATTGGAACACGGCCGGAATGAACCGGTAGTTGCCCGCCGCAAACTCGCTCGCCATGCCTGTTTCCTCCGGATTTCCTGAGGCGAGTATTTTCTGCCCGCCGTCGGCAAACCCTATCACGAGACAAAGAAAAGGCGGCAGTGGCTTTCGCCAGTGCCGCCTTCTCTGCGAGCATGGGCTTGGAGGGCTCAGGTCGGTTTCAGCGCGCCGCCACGCTGGTCGAGCTCGTAGTCGGCGATCTGCTTGGCGCGATCGGAATGGGCCGCGGCCTGGTGATCGGTCGCGATCACCGTGTAGACCATCGGCAGCACGAACAGCGTGAACAGCGTGCCGATCGTCATGCCGGCCACGACCACAAGCCCGATCGAGAAGCGGCTGGCAGCGCCCGCGCCCGAGGCCGTGAGCAGCGGCAGCAGGCCGGTGACCATGGCCGCCGTCGTCATCAGGATCGGACGCAGGCGGATCCGGGCGGCCATCTCGATCGCCGCGCGGCGGTCCAGTCCCTCGTTGAGCTGCAACTCGTTGGCGAACTCCACCATCAGGATACCGTGCTTGGTGATCAGTCCGACCAGCGTCAGCAGGCCCACCTGGGTGTAGATGTTCATGGTGGCGACGCCGAAGAACAGCGGGATCAAGGCGCCGACGATCGCCATCGGCACCGAGATCATGATCACGAACGGATCGCGCAGGCTCTCGAACTGCGCCGCCAGCACCAGGAAGATGATGATGATGGCGAACGCGAAGGTGACCAGCAGCTGATTGCCTTCGTGGACGTATTGCCGGGAGTCGGCCAGGAAGTCGTAGGTGAAGCCGGACGGCAGCTTCTTGGCTTCACCCTGCAGGAACTCCACCGCCTGGCCCATCGAGACGCCCGGCATCGGCACGGCCTGGAAGGTCGACGAGTTGAGCTGGTTGTAGTGGGTCAGCGCATTGGGATCGACGCCGGTCTCGACCGAAACCACGGTCGACAGCCGCACCAGCTGCCCGGTCGCGGTGGGAACGTAGTAATCGTTGAATGCCTCGGGCGCGAGCCGGCTGGCGCGCGGCACCTGCGGGATCACCTGGTAGGAGCGCCCTTCCAGATTGAAGCGGTTGACATAGTTGCCGCCGAGCAGCGTCGCCAGGGCGCCGCCGATCGACTGCATGGTGATGCCGAGGTCGCTCGCCTTGGAGCGATCGACCTTCACCCGGACCACCGGCTGGTTGAAGTCGAGATCGCTGTCGGTGACGATGAACAGGCCGCTCTTGCGCGCCGCATCCTTCAGCTTGCTCATCTGGTCGAACACCTGCTGGAATCCAGCCGTCGAAGAGATCACCATCTGCACCGGCAGACCGCCGGGGCCGCCGGGCAGCGGCGGCAGGCTGAACGCGAACGCGCTGATGCCCTCGATCTTGGACAGCTCGGCCTGAACCAGCGGCTGCAGCGCCTGCGCGCTGCGCTTGCGCTCATCCCACGGCTTGAGCAGCATGCCGGCGAAGCCGCCCTGCGGACCGGTGATGCCGTTCAGGATGAACCGCAGGTCGGTCTCGGGAAACTTCTGGAACTCCTTGTCCATCTTGTCGCCGTAGAAATCGATGTAGTCGATGTTGGCGTATTTCGGCGCCTTGGTCACCGCGAACACGATGCCCTGATCCTCCTGCGGCGCCAGCTCCTTCTGGATGTGCATGTAGAGGAAGCCGACCAGACCGAGGATGGTCACGGCGAACAGCGCCGTGATCGGGCGGTAGTCGAGCGAACGGTCGAGCTGACGGCCATAGGCCCGCGTCAACGCGCCGAACACGCGATTGACCAGCCTGGCGAAACGCCCCTCCTCCGCGCTCTTGAGGAACACCGAGCACATCATCGGCGACAGCGTCAGCGCGATCACGCCCGACACGATCACCGAGCCGGCCAGCGTGAAGGCGAATTCGCGGAACAGCGTGCCGGTCACGCCGCCGAGGAAGCCGATCGGCGCGTACACCGCCGCCAGCGTAATCGTCATGGAGACGACGGGACCGACGATCTCGCGGGCACCCTTTAGCGAAGCCTGCACCGGTGGCAGGCCCTCCTCGAGATGCCGATGGATGTTCTCCACCACCACGATCGCGTCGTCGACCACGAGACCGATCGCCAGCACCATCGCCAGCAGCGTCAGCAGGTTGAAGCTGAAGCCGGCGGCCAGCATCAGGATGCAGACGCCGATCAGCGACAGCGGGATGGTGACGACGGGAATGATCACCGACCGCAGCGAGGCCAGGAACAGGAAGATGACGACGACGACGATCAGCACCGCTTCGGTGAGCGTCTTCTCGACCTCATCGATCGACGATTGAATGAACTTGGTGGAATCGTAGGCCACCTTCATCTTCATCGACGGCGGCAGGTTGCGCTCGAGGTCGGGGAACAGCGCGCGCACGCCCTTCACCAGGGTCAGCGGGTTGCCCTGCGGCGTCGCCTTGATGCCGATGAAGATCGCATGCTCGCCGTTGAAGGCGACGCTGGCGTCCGTGCTTTGCGCCGCGAGCTCCACCGTCGCGATGTCCTCGATGCGCACGAAGCCGCCGTCCTTCGCCTTCACGATCATCCGCTTGAACTGATCGATGTTCTGAAGGTCGGTATTGGCCGAGACGTTGGAGACGATGAAGAAGCCCTTGGTCTGGCCGGCGGCCGCCTGGAAGTTGTTGGCGGCGATCGCGGCGGCGACGTCGTTGGGCGACACGCCGCGGCCGGCCATGCGGGTCGGATCGAGCCAGACGCGCATCGCAAAGGTCTGGCCGCCGAGGATGTCGGCCGACGCGACGCCATCGACCGTCGAGAGCACCGGCTGCACGACGCGGGTCAGGTAGTCGGAGATCGACGATCCGGTCAGCTCTTCGCTGGAGAAGCCGAGATACATCACGGCGATGGTGTCACCGGTCGCCTTGGTCACGACGGGATCGAAGGCTTCCTTCGGGATCAGGTATTTGACCGAATTGACCTTGGCGAGCACCTCGGTCAGCGCCTGGTTCGGATCGTGATTGAGCTTGACGTAAACCTGAATCGTCGAGGTGCCGAGCACCGAGTTCGACGTCATGTAGTCGACGCCTTCGGCCGACGCGACGGCCTGCTCGATCGGCGTGGTGATGAAGCCGTTGATCAGCTCGGGCGACGCACCGGGGTATGACGTGGTGATCGTCACGACGGTGTTCGAAAGATTCGGATATTGCCGGATTGGCAAAACCATCGCCGCGCGCAGGCCGATCAGCAGGATCAGCAGGCTGACGACGACCGACAGCACCGGGCGCTTGATGAAAATATCAGTGAAGGCCATCGCCAACTCGATTCGTGTTCTGCCGGCTTGCGGCAAGATGTGGCGGAGGGCCAATGGCCCTCCGAGTTCGATGAATGAAGATCAGTAGCGCGGCGGTTCGGCCGGAACCGGCGGCGGCGGATCGGTCGAGATCGCAACCGCCATGCCCGACTGCAGCTTGATCTGGCCGACGGCGACGACCTTGTCCCCCGCCTTCAGACCCTTGAGGATCTCGACACGGCCCTCGACGCGGTTGCCCGTCTTCACGAAGGTGCGGTCCGCGGTCAGGGCGGTCTTGCCGTCGTCGCCCTTCTTCTCGGTGATCAGGAACACCGAGTCGCCGTACAGCGTGTAGTCGACCGCGGTTTCGGGAATCGTCACGACCGGCGGCTTCCCGGGCAGCACGATCGTGGTGGTCGCGAACATGCCCGGCTTGAGGATGCTGTCCGGATTCTGGATCGTGGCCTGAACCCGGATGTTGCGGGTGTCGGTCGCGATCTGCGGCTCGATGGTCGTGATCTTGCCCTCGAAGGTGCGGCCCGGATAGGCGTCGACCGAGACGCGCACGGCCTGGCCGACCTTGATCTGCGAGCTCTGCTTTTCGGTAACGGTCAGGTTGGCGTACAGCACCGACAGATCGGTCAGCGACACGATCTGGGTGCCGGCCGTCAGGTACTGGCCGACTTCGACCTGGCGCACGCCGAGATCGCCTTCGAACGGTGCGCGCACCAGCTTCTGCGAGATCAGCGCTTCGGTCTTGGCAATGCCCGCCTTGGCCTGGTCGTAAGCGGCCTGCGCGGTGTCGACGGTCGATTGCGGACCGAACTGGCGCGACGCGAGCTGCTTGGCGCGGTCGAGCTGCAGCTCGCCGACGGTCGCCTGCGCCTTGTAGTTGGCGAGGTCGCCCTGCTCCGGTGCGTCGAACAACTGCACCAGCGGCGTGCCGGCCTTTACGTGGCTGCCGGCGGTGAACAGGATCTCGGTGATACGGCCCGGCACGTCGGTCGTGACGTTGACCTGGTGCACGGCGACGAGATCGCCGACGGCGGTCAGCAGGTTCGGAATCACCTCCGTCTTCGCCTCGACGGCCGACACGTTCGCCGGCGGCGGCTTATTGTTGGCAAAGAACTGCGCGATCATGTGGCTGCGGAAGGCATTGAAGCCGACCAGCGCGCCGACGAGCAGGGCCAGCAACAGGCCTACGATGATGAACCAGCGCACCATGCGGACGGGACGCTTGGCTTGCTTCTCCTTGATCGGTTGCCCCGAGATGTGGCTTTCGGTCTGAATATTCATGTCATGCACTTTCTGCAGTTACCGACGGTCCTGCGATCGGCGACGGCTGGCGGCCCAAATGAGTTGAAATTGCGGCTTCGGTAAGTCCGATGCCGCGAAGGATGAATTGGCAAAGCTGCCGCTCGGCCGCGGCGGCATCGCCGTAGGGGAGGCATGGTGTCGCAGGCAGCTGCGTCAGCGCACCCATCAGCACGGTATGGTGCGCAAACCAGAACAGGTTGAGCGGCTCGTCGCCGATCTTCGTGGCCTCGTCGGCGGCAATCGCCCGCTCGAGCGAGGCGGCGAAGGTCGGACCGATCAGCTTGCCGACCTTGTCGTAGAGCAGGCGCGCAAACTCGCCGTCGTCGAGATGGCTCGTCACCATCAGCCGCATCCGCTGCGCCTCTTCCTGGTCCGGCGCATCACGCAGCTGCATGAAGTGACCGACCATGCCTTGCACCAGCTCGACCAGCGTCGCGGTCGAGGGCTCCTGCCCGAGCAGATGCGCGAGATCGGGATCCGCCTCGCACTCTTCGGCAAGGATCTCGGCATAGAGCGCCGCCTTGGACGGGAAATGCTTGAAAAGCAGCCCTTCCGAAATGGCAGCCGCGGCCGCCACGCTCTTTGTCGTGGTGCCGGCAAAGCCGTTGCGGGCGAAACACCGCTTTGCGGCGCTCAGGATCAACTGACGCCGCAAGTCACTCGTCATGCGTAAGGTAGACATTTGGGTCGTGAGTAATCACTCACTTTACCAAAAGTCAAGGTTCTATTGCACCGCGAAAGCCACTTTAAATAGGAGTGTGGCCGATCGACCCTCTGATGCGGTTCACGAGGTAGGTGCCGTCGCGGCTGGACAGCACGCGCTCCAGATTGGCCCCGTCGATCTTGGCGCTGGCGAACCGCGGCCCCGCCGTAACGTCTTGCAAAGACGAGGCAAAAGCCTCGACCTCAGCCATTGTGCTGATCGCCCGGCTATCCCCGATTCCGCAGGCTTTGGCAACACCCACGAGGTCGGCGGTTCCGCCGGTGTGGCTGGCCTGGCCGCCGGTCTCGCCATAGGCCTCGTTGTCCAGCACGATGATCGACAGATTTTTGGGCTGCTGCAGGCCGACGGTGGCGAGGCTTCCCATCCCCATCAGCATCTCGCCGTCGCCGGTGATCACGACGACCGGCAGCGTCGGCTGGGCCAGCGCGAGGCCGAGCCCGATCATCACGGCGCCGCCCATGCCGCCCCAGAGATAGAAGTTGCGGTCGTGGTCGCCGGCGGCGGCGATGTCATAGGTCGAGGCGCCGAGGCCGCCGACGGCGAAGGCGCCCTTGCGATCCTTCAGAAGTTCGGAAACGACGGCACGGCGGTCGAGGAGATTGGCTTTGCTCATTTGGTGAAGACCTTTGCCCCGATCAGGCGCTGCGACAGCAGGACGGCGGTTGGCGTGCAGGCGTTATAGGCCTGCGCTGCGCCGGCCTCGACGACTTCGCGGACCTCTTCAGGGTGCGAGGCGCGCAGCACCTTGATCCCGGACAGTTCGAGGATCCCTTGCGTGTTCGAGCCCATCGGCACCTGCCAGGGATTGAACTCGCCCCATTCGCCGCGCATCGTCACCAGCGTGAGGAACGGCAGGCGGAAGATCTGCACCAGCGACAGCATGTTGATGCAATTGCCGACCCCGCTCGACTGCATCAGCAGCACGCCGCGCTGGCCGCCGGCCCAGGCGCCCGCGAGCAGCGCCACGCCCTCCTCCTCGGTGGTCAGCGCGATGCCGCGCATCGAGGACGACCCCAGCACCCGCTCGATCAGCTCTGAATGCCCGGCGTCCGGCACGTAGGGCACCTGACGCACCTCGAAGCGCTGCAATATCGAGAAGATCTCCTCGGGCCAGGAGGCCGCAGTGTCGGCACGGGCATGCATTGGCGTTTCCGGTCTTGTTGTTTGGTCGCGACTGTAGAGGGGCGCGCGCGCTTCATCAAAGCGCAAAACCGCATATGGCTCTGCGATTTACTCGCACCACGCAACGTCCACCGCGCTGTTCCCGGCGCCTGGCAAATTGTGTTGCGCGGCAGCGGCCCGCGGCTTACGATAGTTGCAAATGAAACTAATTGGGTTGGATGCGCCATGAACGGACACGCGCGCGAGCTGGCTGACGGCTTCGACCTCGAGAAGCTGACACCGGAGTTCTACGCCGACCCCTACCCGACCTATCGCGCGTTGCGCGAGAACGCGCCGGTCAAGCGGCTGCCGAACGGCTGCTATTTTCTCACCCGCTACGACGACCTCATCGCCGCCTACAAGAACACCAAGGTATTCTCCTCCGACAAGAAGAAGGAGTTCTTGCCGAAATACGGCAACTCGCTGCTCTACGAGCATCACACGACCAGCCTCGTCTTCAACGATCCGCCGGCGCATACGCGCGTGCGGCGGCTGATCATGGGCGCATTGTCGCCGCGGGCGATCGCCGGCATAGAGCCTGACCTGATCGCGCTGGTCGACAGCCTGCTCGACCGGATCGAGACCCGCGACCGCTTCGAGCTGATCGGCGACTTCGCCTCGGCAATTCCGGTCGAGGTGATCGGCAATCTGCTCGACGTGCCGCACGACGAACGCGAGCCGCTGCGCGACTGGTCGCTGGCGATCCTGGGCGCGCTGGAGCCGGTGATCGGCAAGGACGCGTTCGACCGCGGCAACAATGCGGTGAAGGATTTTCTCGCCTATCTCGAAACGCTGGTTGAACGCCGCCGCAAGAAGCCTGGCAATCCCGAACGCGACGTGCTGACAAGGCTGATCCAGGGTGAGGATAATGGCGAGCGGCTGACCGCGAAGGAATTGCTGCACAATTGCATCTTCCTGCTCAACGCCGGCCATGAGACCACGACCAACCTGATCGGCAATGGGTTGGTGACGCTCAGCCAAAATCCGGATCAGAAGCAACGGCTGATCGCGCAACCCGAGCTGATCAAGACCGCGGTCGAGGAGATGCTGCGCTACGAAAGCTCGAACCAGCTCGGCAACCGCATGGTCGTGGAAGAAACCGAGCTCGGCGGCATCACGATGCCGGCCGGCACGCTGGTCACGCTGTGCATCGGCGCCGCCAACCGCGACCCCGCGCAATTCCCCAATCCCGAAGGCTTCGACGTCGCGCGCACGCCGAACCGCCACCTCGCCTTCGGCACCGGTGCGCATCAATGCGCCGGCATGGCACTGGCGCGGCTCGAAGGCGCCATCGCGATCTCGCGGTTCCTTGAACGCTTCCCGAACTACGCGCTCGACGGCGAGCCGGTGCGCGGCGGGCGGGTGCGATTCCGCGGCTTCCTCAGCGTGCCCTGCAGCATCAGCGCATAAGCTGTCCCCTGCGAATTTGGCCGGCGACACACTTCCCTGTGGAGGAACTGATGCCCAAATCAACTGCAGGCACGATTTGATGTAATCTCTCGTGCGCTGCAGCGGGAGTGACGCATGATGAATGCATCGGTCACTGATTTCCTCGCAACCGAAGCGCAGTTCGGCACCTACAATTATGAGCCGATCGGGGTCGTGCTGTCCCGCGGCGAAGGCGTCTGGGTCTGGGATACCGATGGCAACCGCTATCTCGACTGTCTCTCCGCCTATTCGGCGGTGAGCCAGGGCCACTGCCATCCGAAGATCCTCGCAGCAATGATCGAGCAGGCGCATCGGCTGACGCTGACCTCGCGTGCCTTCCACAACGACCAGCTCGCTCCCTTCTACCGCGAGCTCGCGGAACTGACCGGCTCGCACAAGGTGTTGCCGATGAACAGCGGCGCCGAGGCGGTGGAGAGCGCGATCAAGTCGGTGCGCAAATGGGCCTATGAGGTCAAGGGCGTGCCGGACGGGCAGGCCGAGATCATCGTCTGCGCCAATAATTTCCACGGACGCACGCTCGGCATCGTCGGCTTCTCGACCGACCCCGGTTCGCGCGACCATTTCGGCCCGTTTGCGCCGGGCTTCAAGATCATCCCGTTCGGCGATGCCGCCGCGCTCGAGCAGGCGATCACGCCGAACACCGCGGCCTTCCTGGTCGAGCCGATCCAGGGCGAAGCCGGCGTCGTGATTCCTCCGCCAGGCTATTTCGTCCGCGTGCGCGAGCTGTGCACCGCGCACAATGTAATGCTTGTGCTCGACGAGATTCAGACTGGGCTCGGCCGCACCGGCAAGCTGCTCGCCGAGCAGCACGAAGGGATCGAAGCCGACGTGACGCTGCTCGGCAAGGCGCTGTCGGGCGGCTTCTATCCGGTGTCGGCGGTGCTTTCCAACAACGCCGTGCTCGGCACGTTGCGGCCGGGCCAGCACGGCTCGACCTTCGGCGGCAACCCGCTGGCCTGCGCGGTGGCGCGGGCGGCGCTACGCGTGCTGATCGACGAGGGAATGATCGAGAACGCGTCGCAACAGGGCGCGCGCTTCCTCGCCGGATTGCAGGACATCCGCGCCAACGTCATCCGCGAGGTGCGCGGGCGCGGGCTGATGCTGGCGATCGAGCTGCATCCGGAAGCCGGCGGTGCCCGCCGCTACTGTCTGGCGCTGCAGGCGCGCGGCATCCTCGCCAAGGACACCCACGAGCACACCATCCGGATCGCTCCGCCGTTGGTAATCACGGGCGATCAGGTCGACTGGGCGACGGAGCGGATCGCGGCGGCCCTCACGCAGGATATCTCCTGACGGTTCCCTGGTCGGAAGACGGTAACGCCGGCCGTAACCACAACGAACGAATCCGACGTCAGTGCGTTAAAGCACTGCGGGCGACTGTTGAAACGAGAGCTACGCTCATGCTTTCCCGTCGCGCTTTGTTTGTTGTCTTTTCGATTGGCAGCTCGATGCTCGTGGCGAACGGCGGCGCGTCCGCCCAGCCACACGGAAAGGGTCCACCGGCGGCAAGGCCGGCTGCACCGGCCGCAATGGCGCGTCCCGCCCCGATGGTACACGCCGCCCCTCCCGCGATGGCCAGGCCGCCCGCAATGGCGAGACCGCCTGCAATGGCGCGGCCACCCGCGATGGCACGACCGGCGGCACCCGCGTTCCACGCCCCGCAGCGACCGGCGATGGCGCCGCGCCCGGCACCGCATTTCGCCGCCCCGTCGGTACGCCAGGCCCCCCATATCGCCGCGCCGCGTGTCGCAACGCCACGCCCCGAATTCCGTCGAGGAGCGCCGCAGCGTCAGGCTCCGCATATCGCGGCGCCATCACGCCCGAGCCCACCGTCGCGCTTGAGCGAGCGGCCGTCGCCGACGGAGCGCGTTCAACAGCGCGCGCAACAGCATCAGCAGATGATCCAGCAACGCCAGCAGACGGCGCAGCAGCGGCAGCGTGACGCGCTCTCGCGCCAGACCACCGAGCGGCAGACCCGGATCGATCGCCTGCAGCAACGCGTGCAGCAATTGCAGTCGCAAAGGGTCCAAGGCGCACGCGCGCAACGCGTCCATGACCGTACCCTGCAGGCGCAGAACCGCCTGTTGCAGCGCGAGCAGCGTGCGCAGCAGGCCGACGTTGCCCGCCAGCAGCGATTGGCGCCGGCAGCGGCAGCGACGGTTGGAGCCGCGGTCGCGACCACGGCCGCGACGCAGGCGGCTCAGCGCGAGCGATTTGCCGCGCACTTCCGCGAGCAGGCAGGTGCGCAAGGCCAGGCCGCGCTTGCCGCGCGCGAGAGCGGCTGGGCGCCCCGGCATGCCTGGCGACGCGGCCATCGCGCGGCGTTCGTGGCGTGGCTTGGCCCGGTGTTCTGGCCCTACGCCTATTCGGATATTTTTGACTACACGTTCTGGTCCTATGCCTACGAGCCCGGTTATTGGGCCTATGCCTATGACGACTTCGTCGACACCGTATTCTGGGACACCAACAGTCCCTATTCCGCCTACGCCAGCATCAACCCGGATGACTATCGGGGCGCCGCAGGCCGTAATCGGTCTCGTCCGCGCACCGACATGAGTCCGCAGGCGATCCAGCAGCTGTGCGGAGAACCGGACAAGGGCGTCACGGCCTGGCCGCTTGCCGACATCACGCGCGCGGTACGGCCCAGCGCCGAGCAGCGCACGCTGCTCGACGAGCTGAGGACGGCGGCGACCAGGGCTGCCAATGTCTTCAAGGACTCCTGCACGGACAGCTATGCCATGACGCCGGCCGGCCGCCTGCGGTCGATGCTGAACCGCATCGGCGCGACACTCGAGGCGATCAGGATCGTGCGGCCTGTGCTGGAGAATTTCTACAACTCGCTCAGCGACGAGCAACAGGCTCGTTTCAATTCACTCGGTCCGCATGTTGGCGAGCGCACGCCGCGGCAGCAGGAAGCGGCCGCGCAATCCGGCAATTGCGGCGATTCGAAATCCGACCTGGCCCAACTGCCGATCAACCGGATCGAGGCCTCGGTCCAGCCAGCGGGTAGGCAGAAGGAGGCGCTCGGCCGCCTCAGCGATGCGACCGCAAAGGCCATTGCTGACCTGCAGGCTGCCTGCCCGAACGAGGTGCCGCTGACGCCGGTCGGCCGGCTGGAAGCGATGCAGCACCGGCTCGAGGCTATGCAGAATGCCGCCAGACTGATCGAGCCTGCGCTGGACAAGTTCTACGCCACGCTGAGCAGCGAGCAGAAAGCACGATTCAACTCGCTGCAGCGGGTCGCGAGCCCCTGAGGCAGCTGGCCTGCGACCACCCGGCGCGCCCGCGCGATGTCAGTCCCCGTCTTGCCTTTGCGGCCGCCGCACAGCAATGTTCGGCACCGGCATCCTGATGCGATGCCGAATGGCGGGGCAGGAATGAAGCAGGGTTGGGCGAGCATCGGCGAGCTGCGCGAGCGCTGGGGCGACTCTATATTGACAGTGCTTACTATCCTGCTCCTGATCATGATATTCGGGGTGGCGCCGTTGCAGGCGTTGGGCCTGTTCGAATTCCAGATTTTTGAACTCCTGCTCGCGCTGGTCCTGGTCGGCGGCGTCTTCCTGATGTCAGGCAGCGCAGTGGCGGTCGTCACGATGCTGGTCGCGCTCGTCATGATCGTCACGGGCGGAATCCTGAGGTTGCGCTCACCTTCGATTGTCGATCTCAACCTGTTTGCCGGGTCCTGGCTGCTCGTCGGCCTCACCATGGCCGTGACGGTGGCGCGCGCGACGTTTGCGCCCGGCCGCGTCACCTATCACCGTGTGATCGGCGCGGTTCTGCTCTATCTCACGGTCGCCGTGATCTTCGCAGCGCTCTTCACCTTCGTCGGCACGCTGAGGCCCGACGCATTTCCCGGCATGAAGGTGGAAGACAGCCCGACGCTGGCGAGCCGCGTCCTCTATTTCAGCTTCGCCACGCTCACGACGACAGGTTATGGCGACGTCGCTCCGCTGCATCCGATCGCGCGGAGCCTGTGCAATCTCGAGGCGATCTTCGGCCAGCTCTATCCGGCAACGCTGCTGGCGCGGCTCGTCACGCTGGAGATCGAGCACCGCAACGAGGAGTCCTGATGAGGCGCGAAGCGGGGATGCGGCTGCTTGGCGCGGTCTTGGTTCACCTCTCCCCATTGGGGAGAGGTCGGATTGCGCTTGGCGATGCGAAGCATCGTCCAGTGCAATCCGGGTGAGGGCTCTTGCTCTCTCAATAGACCGCAACCCCTCACCCGATTTGCTGCGCAAATCGACCTCTCCCAAGGGAGAGGTGAACTCTCGACGCCGTTCCAGCTCAACCTAATCTCATCAGGTCCTAGACCACCGTCCGGTGCCGCTCGATGCAGGTTCGCAGCACCTCGTCCAGCGGACGGCCCCACCAGTCATTCGAGAAGATCTCGATCTCCGAATAGCCGTCAAAGCCCTGCGCCTCGACGGCGGCGCGCAGCGATCTGATGTCGATGACGCCATCGCCCATCATGCCGCGGTCGTTGAGGATGTCCCTGGTCGGCACCAGCCAGTCGCAGACGTGGAACGCGAGCAGGCGATCCCGGCCGGCGCGCGCGATCTGGCTCATCAGCTCCGGATCCCACCAGATGTGATAGACGTCGAGTGCGACGCCGATTGCGCCGGTTCTGTCGGGATCGAGTGCGTCGCAGATATCGAGCGCATGCTTTGTAGTGTTCACGCAGGCGCGGTCGGCGGCATAGGCCGGATGCAGCGGCTCGATCGCGAGCGGCAGCTTGGCTTGCTTCGCGTAATCCAGCATCTCGGCGATGCCGTCGTGCACCTGATGGCGCGCGGCCGCGATGTCCTTCGAAGCCGCGCTGCCCGGCCGGGAATATTGCGGCAGGCCGCCGACCACCAGCACGATGCAGGAGGCGCCGAGTGCCGCCGCCTCGTCGACCGCGCGGCGGTTATCGTCGCGCGCCTCGCTGCGATGCGCGCCATCTGCCGTGAACATGCCGCCGCGGCAATAGCCCGACAGATCGAGCCCGGCATCCTTGACCGCACGGACGGCGCGATCGAGGCCGACGGCTGCAACCTGGTCGCGCCAGGGATCGATGGCGCGGATGCCATGGCGCGCGCAGGCCTCGACGATGGCGAGGAGATCGCCCTGCTTGCGAACGGTCGCCGTGTTCAGCGACAGGCAGCGGTGATCGTTGGAAAAGTCGCGCATCAGGCTTCAATGCCGCGCGTGGCCAGGATCGTCGCCATCCGGCGCGTCGCGAGCTCCGGATTGGCGAGCAGACCGGCCTTGTCGGCGAGCCGGAACAATTCGGCAAGATGCAAGGTCGAGCGCGCGCTCTCCTGCCCGCCAACCATGGTGAAATGGTCCTGATGCCCGTTCAGATAGGCCATGAACACGATGCCGGTCTTGTAGAAGCGCGTCGGCGCCTTGAAGATGTGGCGCGACAGCGGCACCGTCGGTCCAAGCACATCGTGGAAGCCGGTCTCATCGCCCGCGGCCAGCCGCGACAGCGCATAGGACGCCGCCGGCGCGATGGCATCGAAGATGCCGAGCAGCGCGTGGGAAAACCCCTTGTCGTCGCCGGCGATCAGCTCGGCATAGTTGAAGTCGTCGCCGGTATACATTTTGACCCGCGGATCGAGCCGGCGCCGCATGTCGATCTCACGCTGCTTGTCGAGCAGCGAGACCTTGACGCCATCGACCTTGGCCGCATTGGCGTTGATGATCGCAACCGCCGTATCCATCGCCCTTTCGAGATCGGCCGTACCCCAGTAGCCTGATAGCGCCGGATCGAACATGTCGCCGAGCCAATGGATGATCACGGGCTCACGGACCTGCGACAGCACACGGTCGTAGACCCTGGCGTAATTCTCCGCGCTCTTGCCGAGCTTTGCCAAAGCGCGCGAGGCCATCAGGATGATGCGCCCCCCTGCCTTCTCCACTGCCGCGATCTGCTCCTCATAGGCACGGATCACATCGTCGATCGACCTGGCGTCCTCGACCGCGAGATGGTCGGTGCCGGCGCCGGAGAATACCAGCGCGTTGCCCTTGGCCTTTGCCGCCTTCACCGAGCGCTGGATCAGTTCGAGCGAGGTCGCCCAGTCCAGCCCCATGCCGCGCTGCGCGGTGTCCATGGCTTCGGCGACGCCGAGGCCGAGGTCCCAGACGTGCTCACGGAACGCGATCGTCTTGTCCCAGTCGATCGCGGCCGTCAGCCAGGGATCGACGTCGGCGCGCGGATCGGCCACCACATGCGCGGCCGAGAATGCCACGCGGTTCAGCGTGCCCTCGAGCTTCGCCGGAAAGGTCCGCGACGCCGCCAGGCGATAGGTCTCGAGGCCGCCGCCTGTGGTCGGCAGCTTCAGCGACAGCGATGATTTTGTCATGGCAGGCTTGGGCAGGACTGGCTTGTTCATGGCAAGGTCCTTTCTCAGACTGATATCGGGGCGACGTCGATCCAGCGCCGCTCCTTCCAGCTCTTCAGCGCGCATTCGGCGAGCTGCACACCCTTGGCCCCTTCCAGCAGGGTGTATTTGTAGGGCGCATCCTCGCAGACATGGCGGATGAACATCTCCCACTGCTCCTTGAAGCCGTTGTCGTAAACGACGTTCTCCGGCAGCTTCTGCCAGTCGGCATAGAAATCGTGCATCCGCTTCTCGTCCGGATTCCACACCGGCCGCGGTGTCGCCTGACGCGCCTGGATCACGCAGTCGGTGAGCCCCGCGACCGCCGAGCCGTGGGTGCCGTCGACCTGGAAGGTGACGAGGTCGTCGCGGTAGACGCGCGTCACCCAGCTCATGTTGATGTGTGCAATGACGCCACCCTTCAGGCGGAAGGTGGCGTAGGCGGAATCATCGGCGGTCGCCTGGTATTTCTTGCCCTTCTCGTCATAGCGCTCGGGGATATCAGTCGTGCCGAGGCAGGTCACGCTCTCGACGTCGCCGAACAGATTGTCGAGCACGTAGCGCCAGTGGCAGACCATGTCGAGGATGATGCCGCCGCCATCCTCGGCGCGGTAATTCCACGACGGCCGCTGCGCCTCCTGCCAGCCGCCTTCGAACACCCAATAGCCGAACTCGCCGCGCACCGAGAGCATGCGGCCGAAGAAACCGGAGTCGCGCAGGAAAGCGAGCTTCTTCAGGCCCGGCAGGAACAGCTTGTCTTGCACGGTGCCGTGCTTGAGGTCCTTGGCATTGGCGAGCTTCACGACCGCAACGGCCTCCTCGAGATTTGTCGCGATCGGCTTCTCGCAATAGACATGCTTGCCGGCATTGATCGCCTTGGTCAGCAGTGAGGGCCGCGCCTGCGTGGTCGCGGCGTCGAAGAACACGGTGTCGCCCTTGTCGGCGAGCGCACGATCGAGATCGGTGGTGTGGCGTTCGATGTTGTAGCGTTTTGCCAGTGCGCCGACCTTCTCGGCGTCGCGGCCGACCAGGATCGGATCGGGCATGACGCGGTCACCGTTCGCAAGCTGCACGCCGCCCTGCTCGCGGATCGCGACGATCGAGCGGATCAGATGCTGGTTGAGCCCCATCCGGCCGGTGACGCCGTTCATGATCAGGCCGAGGCGTTTGGTCGTCATACTGTCTGCTCCTGCGAAACGCGTGATGTTGGCCGCTTGAGCGGCTGCATGGTGGACCAGTCCGGATGGATCGAACTGGCAAAGCCCGGCGCGGCGGCGATCGATCCGGTCAGCAGATCGCCGTCATGGATCGCGAGGCGGACCTTGCCGCCCTCGCGCGTGTAGAGATCGGGATGCGCGGTGAGGAAGGCGTCGGCCTCGTCAGCCGGGGTGTCGGCAAAGCCATCGACATAATGATGCCCGTTGCGCTCGGCATGGGCGACGCCGATCAGCGCGCCGAGCGCGAGGTCCTGCTGCACGCCGAGCCCGGCCTGGCACGTCAGGTCCTCGCCGCTGACGAAATACTGTCCGCCACCTGCGCTCCACGCCGCCGCGCGGGTGGCGTTGATGATCGACTTGTAGATGCCCTTGCACGATTTCGAGGAGATGCCGCGGTAGCCGAGCACGCGCGCCTGCGGGAATGCATCATAGCAATCGTCGGCCTCGTCGATGATGAAGCCGTGCGCCGCCAGCTTCCCGAGCGGCGAGGCTCTTGTGATATCGCGCGGCATCGGCTGCTCGATATAGAGCAGGTTTGCCCTGATCGGCTGCAGCGTGGCGTCATGGTCGAGCCGGTCGACCAGCGCGCTCAGCGCGGCAAGGTCGGCATATTGCTCGTTGGCGTCGAGCGTGATCCTGGTTGCGTAAGGCAACTTTGCAAGCTCGCTGCCGATCCGCGCCAGCCGCGCCGCGTCATGTGCGGGATCGCCGTTCAGCTTGAGCTTGAAATAGCGCGCACCGGCGTTCTCGTTGCGGTCGGCAACGCCGCCCTCGCCTTCAACCTTGTCGCCCATCCCGACCGTGTGCCTGACGGCGACACGCTCGAGCCGTTGGCGCGTGGACAGAAACCGGGCGATCGCGGCGTCGTCGAGATCCGGCGTCAGCCGCGCATCGATGCCGGCGATATTGCCGGCCATGCCGTTGAAGAAATTCGCGCCGGCGGCGCGCAGCAGCGCATCCAGGATCGCCTTGTCGATCTCGGCCGGGCCGAAGCCGGCGGCAAGCGGCGGAATGTCTTCCGCGGCGCAGGCCGCGACCTGCGGACCGATACACGCGGCGTGCAAGCCGAACGCGGTGTCAAAGCCCCTGTTCGTCAGATAGAGCTCGCGCGCAACCGCAAGCGAGCGGCGAAGTCCGTCGAGCGACTGTGCTTCCGTCAGATGCGGCCGCTTGTCGAACCATTTCGGCGCCAGCATCTCGGCGCTGGCGCCGGTGGCGCGGCCCTTGCCCTCCACCTCGATCTCGACCCGCACGAACATCTGCGTCGACGCGGTGATTGTCACCGCGCCGAAGCGGAACGGCCGGGCGAATACCAGCGGCCGTTCGAAGAACGCGATATCGTTGACTTTGAGGCGAAGCGGCATTGAAGGCTCGGGTGTTAGTCCAGCGACCCCTGGGTGAAGAAATGCTTCCGGATCCGCTGCACCAGTTCGTTGAAGACAGGATCGGACATCGTCTCGAGCGAGCGCGGCCGCGGCATCGGCACGTCGTAGATCGCGGCGATCGCGCCGGGCCGCTCGGTCATCACGAGCACGCGGTCGGCGAGGAACACGGCCTCGGGAATCGAGTGCGTGATCAGCAGCACCGTCTTGCCGGTCTCGCGCTGGATCCGCATCAATTCGACATTCATCCGCTCGCGCGTCATGGCGTCGAGCGCGCCGAACGGCTCGTCCATCAGCATGATCTTGGGGTCGTGCACCAGCGCGCGGCAGATCGAGGCGCGCTGCTGCATGCCGCCGGACAGCTGCCAGGGCAGCTTCTTCTCAAAACCTTCGAGGCCGACCAGCTTCAGCAGGTCCCTGGCGCGGGCCAGATATTTGTCCCGCGGCAGCTGCTTCATGTCGATCGGCAGCATCACGTTGGAGAGGATGTTGCGCCACGGCAGCAGCAGCGCGTTCTGGAACACGATGCCGACATTGCCGTGCGGCCTGGTCACCGGCTCGCCGTCGACCAGCACTTCGCCCGTCGTCGGCGGCAGGAGGCCCGAGATCATCTTGAGCAGCGTGGACTTGCCGCAGCCGGAGGGCCCGACCACGACAAAGAACTCGCCATCATTGATGGTGAAGTCGAGCGGCCGCAGCGACGGCACATCGCCGTCGCGCGAGCGGTAGGTCTTCGATACGCCGGAGAGCTTGATACCCGGCGTGGCGCCCGCCGCGCGGTCCGACACCAGGCGCAGATGCGCGGCAGGCTGGACATCGGCTGATTTGGTTGCAGGATTCATTCTGCCGAATCCACTGGGATGTAGAATGCTGTCATTCCGGGATGGTCCGAAGGACCAGACCCGGAATCTCGAGATTCCGGGTTCGATGCTTTGCATCGCCCCGGAATGACGGTGTTTGTTGCGCTCACGAATCACCCTTCGGCAAATAGTCGTTGGTGTAGAACGCCTTCGGATTGGCCTTGGCCTTGGCGTCGAGGCCGCCATACTCGACCATCAAGTTGACCGACTCGGTCATGTTCTGGTCGGTCACCTGGAACGGCCGCTTGGTCCTGGTCTCCGCCGTGCGATAGAGCGGGATCGTCAGCTCGAAGCCTTGCGTCAACGTGTCGATCTTGCCGCCCTTCGGGTTGGCGTCGAGGATCGACTGCGCGGCGGCCTTCGGCTCCTTCTCCGCGGCTTCCACGGCCTTGGTGGTCGCCGACATGAAGCGGCGGACCAGGTCGGCATTGGCCTTCACATAGTCGGAGTTCGCGATGATGCCCGACGACACCATGTTGATGCCGTAGTCGGCGAACTTGATCGGATAGACGTCCTTGCCGGTGGCGTCCTTGATCTTCATCGACTGGTCCATGACATAGCCGAGCAGCAGGTCGGCCTGGCCGTTGATCACGGCGTTGAGCTTGGTCTGGCCGTCGCCGGCGACGGTGTTGAAATCGCTTTCCTTCAGACCGGTCTTCTTCAGGAACAGCGGCCAGATCTGTGTCATCGAATCCGCCGGCGTGATCGCGACCGTCTTGCCTTTGATGTCCTCCGGCTTCCTGATGTTCTTGTCGGCAAGGCTCATCGCCGACATCGGGCTGGTCTGCAGCAGCACGCCGGTGGCGATCACGGGCGCGCCCTTCACCGCCGCGCGCATCATCGTGGGCACGTCGACATAGCCGAAATCGGCGGTCTTGGCGGCCACCGCCTGCGTGGTCGCGGCCGAGCCACGGCCTTCCTGGATCTCGAGGTCGATGCCCTCAGTGGCATAGATGCCCTTGGCCTTGCCATAATAGAACGGCGCGTGCTCACCATAGACGTACCAGTTCAGCATCAGCACGACCTTGTCGGCCGCGGACACTGGTGCCACCGCAAGCGCAGTCCAGGCCAGCGCGGCGCCTGCGACCGCAATCAAACGCTTCATGGTTGTTCTCCCTTTATTGTCCGCGGTCCTTGTCTGGACCGCTTGTCCGGTTGCTGCGCTAGGAAGCGAAGATGATGTCGTCGCGCTGGCTGACGTGCCAGGGGATCACCAGCCGCTCGATGCGGTCGACAATCCAGAACAGGATGACGCCGAGCAGCGCGAGGATCACCAGCGCGGCGAACATCGTCGGCAGGTCGAAGGTGCCGATCGAGCGCTGCATCACATAGCCGATGCCGGAATTGGAGCCGACGAACTCGCCGACGACGGCGCCGACCACGGCGAGCGTCACCGAGACTTTCAGGCCCGAAAAGATCGCGGGCATCGCGTGCGGCAGGTTGACCGCGCGGAACACCTGGAAGCGGCTGCCCTGCATCGCGCGCGCCAGATCGACCATATCAGGGTCGACCGACTTGAAGCCCTGCACCGCCGAGACCACCACGGGGAAGAAGCCGAGCAGGAACGCGGAGATCACCTTGGGGATGATGCCGAAGCCGAACCACACCACGAACAGCGGCGCGATCGCGATCTTCGGTACGGACTGGGAGAACACCAAGAGCGGATAGACGTAGCTCTCGACCGTCTTCGAACCCGCGATCAGCATCGCGACGGGAATGCCGAACAGCGCCGAGAGCAGGAATCCGCAAATCGTTGCATAGGTTGTCGGCCAGGACTGCCGCAACAGCTCCGGCCAGTCGCTCCAGAGCACCGCCACGACGTCGCCGGGCGAGGGAATTTGGTAGGCCGGAATATGGAACAGGCGGATCGCGAGGTCCCAGGCCGCCACGATGACGACCAGGAACAGGAACGGACGTACCCACGCCGCATTCAGCACCTTCGACAGGCCCGAAGGGCTCTTTGCCTCCACCACGTCACGCTCCCCTTGCAGTCTCTCTGTTCGTTCAGAAATTAACCCGTTGGATAAATACTGTCCAGCCCCAAGCGCGCGGCAAAATCGCACCGAAATACGCTACTTTCGTCAGGCGAAAATTTTTGTCGGGTGAAACTTCGTAGCCCGGATGAAGCGCAGCGAAATCCGGGAACGGCGATCCGCGGATAGAGTTACCCGGATTGCGCTTCGCTCCATCCGGGCTACACGCCAGAATGATGGGCAATGAGCGCGGACAAGCCGCGCCGCCTCACACCAAGCGGTGTTCCATCGACTTCAGCGCCGGCATCGCTCCGCCGAACGCCGCCGTGGATTTGCCGGTCAGCGCCGCCAGCACCAGCGCGGTCATGTGCTCGAGGCGCTCGTCGCGGGCGTCCTTCTTCAAGAGGTCGCGGCCGAAGATCACGCTCAGCGTGGCGCTGTTGGAGAGATAGAAGAACGCGAGCCCGGCGATCGAGATGTAGAGCTGCACCGGATCGACGGCGACGCGGAAATCGCCGCTCTCGACCCCGCGCGTCACCACGGTGCGGATCATCTCGACAAAGGGCGAGTGCATCGACTTGACCTTGGTCGAACGCTTCAGGTGTTTTGCCTTGGCGAGGTTTTCGGTGTTCAGCAGCGCCAGGAACTCGGGATTACGCAGAAAATAGTTCCACGTGAAATCGATCAGGCGCCCGATCGCCTCGGGCGGATCGAGATGCTCGAGATCGAGGGTGCGCTCCTCGGCGCGGATCTTCTCATAGGCGCCTTCCAGCACCTCGAGATAAAGATCCTCCTTGTTGCCGACGTGATAGTACAGCATGCGCTTGTTGGCGTCGGCGTTGGCCGCGATGCGGTCGACCCGCGCGCCGGCGAGGCCATGGGCGGCGAATTCCTGCTTGGCGGCCTCGAGAATACGCAACCGCATCCCCTGGGGGTCGCGCTGCCATCTCTGTATTCGCTTTGCCTTGGCCAAATCGATCGCCCGGTGATGCTGGGTTCGTGAATGTAGCATGACGCGCGACGTTTGAGAACGAATGTTGTCGTGATGCTCGTGCGGGAATATTTCTCGTAGATGCCCTCTTCGTCACTCCCCGGCGCGCAATTGCTCACCTGAGGGCGCGCCACCGGATCGCGCGACGCACACTGCCGGGACGCCGCGCGGACAAAACGCGGCCTAGCCCGGCTTTCCTTGTGACGGCTGCACCAGAAGCGTCGGCACACCGCATGTACCGTTGCGCGCCGTCATCACGCGCGTGCCGGGCTTGCGGCCGGTGCGGACTTCGGAGACGTCGACGCCAGCGGCAATCAGCCGCGCACGTGTGGCGTCGATATCGGCGACGCGCCAGCAGATGCCGCGCAGCCGGTCCGGCGCGTCCGTCTCCGATTTGCCCGGCCGGTGCGTGACCTCGACCACGAGGTCGCCGCAGCGGAAGAACATCAGCCGGCCCCACTCCGGATGCGACCGGTCGAGCGCCATGTCGAGCCCGAGCCGAGCACCATAGAGCGCGGCGGCGCGTTCCGGATCGGCGGTCGAAACCACCACGTGATCCATCGCGGTAATCGATGCGGTCGTGGTGCGGACCGACAGCGGCCGCTCCTGCTCGCGCTCCAGGAAGAACATGCGCACGCCGCGCGTCGCGTCGGTCGCGGCCCGCGTACGCTTCCACGACAGCGTGGCTCCACTGCTGTCGTCGCGGCTCTCGACCTCCGCGACGGGTTCGGGCTTCAGCGTCAAGCGGTCGAGCCTGCGGTGTGTCTTCGCGATATCGCTGGTGCGGAAGCAGAGACTCGCAAGCCCCTCGCCCTGGGTGGCAAGCGCGCTGCGGATGCGCTGGGCTGCATCGCCGTCGCCGTGCGGCGCCACCAATTCCAGCGTGGTGTTATCGAGCGTGAACAGCGTGCGGTCCGCGCCGCCGCCGCTGTAGCGCCAGGAAGGCGTCCGCGCGAACAGCGTCTCGTAGGCCGCGCTGGCAGCAGCGATGTCGCTGGTCAGGACGACGACGTGATCGAGACCGGTAATCATGGCCGCAACCTCCCCGAATCTGCCGTCATTGTGTTTCTCCCTTAACCCAACCCGGAACCACGGACTGCCGCCGGCCGTTATGCCGCATGCCAGAACGACCCGGCGCAGTCGTCATCTCTACCTGTAAACCAGGCAGGGTTGCGAATATTTTCAGCGATATCGGCCGATCAGCAATGCTAGTCTGGAACCGCCGGCCGGGACCACACCAGCCACGACGGAAAGCGAATGCAGGCTCTCTTCATCGGACAGACCTATATCGACGTCACCTTCATCACGGATCACATGCCCGTTGGCGACGAAAAGCACGTCGCCGACGCCTATGCGGTGTCGTTCGGCGGCAACGCCGTGACCGCGGCATTCTGCTGCGCCAAGCTCGGCGTCCCGCCGGACCTGATCGCCACCATGGCCAATGACTGGCTGGGACGGATGTTCTGGGACATGGCCGACAGGTACGGCATCTCGTTCCACCCTCGCAAGGTCAAATCCTCCTCGCTGTCCTTCATCATGCCGAACGACGGCAAGCGCGCCATCGTCCGCTGCCGCGACGACCAGCACATCCACCCCTTTCCGCTGCTGAACATCAAGGGCTGTCGCGCACTGCACATCGACGGCCACCAGCCGGACGCCGCGATCCATTATGCAAAGCTGTGCCGCGAGGACGGCATCCTGACCTCGCTCGACGGCGGCGGCCTGCGCACCAACACCCACGAGCTGCTCGCATTCATCGACATTGCGATCGTCGCCGAACGGCTGTGCGAGCAGATGGACAAGACGCCGGAGCAGATGCTCGACTATCTCAAGGGCCGCGGCTGCAAGGTCGGCGGCGTCACCATGGGCGAGCGCGGCCTGCTCTGGTATGACGAGGCCGGCACGGTGCGCACGCTGCCGGCCTTCCCGATCCCGCGCGCGCGCGTGATCGATACCAACGGCGCCGGGGACGTCTTCCACGGCGCCTACATCTACTCCTACCTTTCGAACCCGAGCAAAGGCTGGCATGAGCACTTCAAGTTCGCACGTGCAGCCTCGACCTTCAAGATCCAGAAGCTCGGCAACGAGGCTGGCCTGCCGACGCTAGCGGATATCGCGGCGGTCAAGCAGGAGTTTCGCGCCGAGGCTTAATATCGGTGAACGGGGCTAGTCATGAGACACGTCTTCGTTGCCGGCAGCATCAATATGGACGTGGTGGCGACCGCCGAGCGCCATCCGAAGGTAGGCGAGACCGTGGCCGGCGAGGCCGTGCTCTATTTTCCCGGCGGCAAGGGCGCCAACCAGGCGGTGGCATCGGCCAAGCTCGGCATACCGACCACGCTGATCGGCCGGCTCGGCATGGATGCGTTCGGCAAGGAGCTGAGAGCGTTCCTTGCCGCGCAAGGCGTCGATCTCACCTCGGTCAAGACCACGAATGGCACGCATTCCGGCACGGCGATCATCACGATCGCCAATGCAGACAACACGATCGTCGTCGTGCCGGGCGCCAACGGGCTCGTTGACGCTCGTGATGTCAAGGCTCCCTCACTTATGAAGGGTGACGTCGCGGTCAGCCAGTTCGAGATTCCGCTGCCGGCGATCACTGCCTTCTTCCGGCGCGCCCGCGCCGTCGGCGCCACCACGATCCTCAATCCGGCACCGGCAAAACAGGCCGACAAGGCTCTGCTCGAGCTCGTCGACATTCTCGTTCTGAACGAGACCGAACTCGGCTATCTGACCGGCACGGAGCTGCGCGACAGCGACGACCCGTCCCGCTTCGCACAGGCGGCCCGGACCTTGGGGCAAGGCAAGATCGTCTGCGTCACGCTCGGCAAGCGCGGCGTGCTGGCGCTGGTCGAGAACCAGCCGCTGCTCGTGCCGGGACGCGAGGTCAAGGCCATCGACACCACAGGCGCTGGCGATTGCTTCGTCGGCGCCCTCGCCTCACAGCTCGCCATCGGCAAGCCGCTCGGCGACGCCCTGGCCTACGCCAACGCCGCCGCCTCGATTTGCGTGCAACGGATGGGGGCCGCGCCGTCGATGCCGACGGCGTATGAGGTGGAGGACGCTCTCTCCCCAAGTCGTCCCGGCGAAGGCCGGGACCCATAACCACGACTGTCAAATGTTTGCGGCGCTGGAATGACGAGTCCCGTTCACTAGACCCGCTGCAGAGTATGGGTCCCGGCCTTCGCCGGGACGACGCTTGCTTACATTTGCGTCAGCGCACTCTTCAAATCAAAGCTCGCATCTCCCGCCTGCTCCGGCGTGATCGAGCCGCCGGCACCGAGCAGCCGGCGGCCGAACATGTGATCGCCGGCGCGGTTGACCGACTCGATGCCGAGCAGTTTGTCGCCGCGATAGCAGAACGCCGAGAACGCGCCCTGCGCGCGGTCGCCGCGCACCACGACACGGTCGTAGCCGGTGGTGAGACCCGCCATCTGCAGCTTGTCGGGGCCCTGGTCGCTCCAGAACCACGGCAGGCCGTCATAGACCTCGGTCTTGCCGGTCAGCCGCGACGCCACGCAGCGCGCATGGTCGGTCGCGTTCTGCACCGACTCGAGCCGCAGCGATCCGCCGAAGCGTTTGCTGGTGTAGAGCGCGCAGTCGCCGATCGCGGAGACATTCGGATCGGCGGTCAACAGATGCTCGTCGACGATGATGCCGGATGCGACCGGCAGGCCGGCCTCCGCGGCAAGCTCGACATTCGGCAGCACGCCGACGCCGACCACGACGAGATCGGCCGGGATATGCGTGCCGTTGCTCAGGCTGACGCCGGTAACCTTGCCGCCATCGGCCTCGATCGCCGTGACCTGCACCCCCAGGCGAATCCGGATGCCGGCCGCGCTGTGGCGGGATTGCGAGAACTCGGAAATCTCCGCGGTCACCGCCCGCGCCATCACGCGGGAGGCGAGTTCGACCACGTCGACCTCGAGGCCCTTGGCCCGGGCGGTGGCGGCGAATTCGAGCCCGATGAAGCCGGCACCGATCACGACGACGCGCATGCCGGGCGCGATCAAATCGCGCAGCGCCTGGCTCTCGTCCAGGATGCGCAGGTAGCGGACAGCATCGAGCCTGGCGTTGGGGATATCCAGCAGCCGGTTCCGCGCGCCGGTGGCGAACACCAGGTGACCGTAGTCGAGCGACGCGCCGGAGGCGAGCGCCACCTTCCGCGCATTGCGATCGATCGCATGGGCGCGATCGGTGATCAGCTCGATCTTGTTGTCCTGGTAGAACTTGTCGGGCCGGAACATCAGGGTCTCGGGCCCGCCGGTCCCTTTCAGATAGGCCTTCGACAGCGGCGGCCGCTGATACGGCAAATGGCCTTCATCATTGATCAGGGCGATGCGTTCGGCGAAGCCGGCCTGGCGCAGCGACGCCGCGAGCTGGAAGCCGGCGTGTCCGGCGCCGACGATGATGACCGAGCCCGTCATCGGAACAACCCAAATACGCGCGAGCAGGAGTGACCCATGCCGTTTCCTCTTGTCGATGTTAGCTTGCTTGCCCCGTCCCCACAGCGCTCGTGTCTGCGTACCGAAGGCGCGTGCTATTTGGCCTCATGGCTCGCACCGATGCAAGGGGGTCTCAGGCGATTCTGGGCGCACCCGCGGTCCCCGGCCGCCGGACCGGATTGCCACGGCTCCCGCCAAGGCCTTAAATGTCCGGAACCAACAAGCCCAAGGTCTTCAATATGCCAGCACCCGCCCCCTCCGCCAACGACCCCGCTTTGCTCCGCATCGACGGCGCCATCGCGACCATCACGCTGAACCGGCCGGCCGCGTTCAACGCGATCGACATGACGATCGCCAAGAAGCTCGAGCAGCTCAGCGCCGAGGTTGAAGCCAACAAGGACGTTCGCGTGCTGGTCATCGAGGGCGAAGGCCGCGCCTTCTGCGCCGGCGGCGATCTGCAGACCATCGGCGCCGCGACCGAGGCCAACAATGTCGCCCCCGTGGTCGGCGAGATGCTTCACCACTACCATGCCTTCATCGAGACGGTCCGGCGGATGCCGAAGATCGTGCTATCCAGCGTGCATGGTTCGGCGGCCGGAGCCGGCATGGGCCTCGCGTTCGTGACCGACCTGTGTATCGCCGCAGAGGATGCCCGCTTCACGCCCGCCTATGCCAAGATCGGCGTGTCGCCGGATGGCGGCAGCACGGTCGGCATCGTCGGCACGGTCGGGACCCGCCGCGCGCTGCAGATTTTCCTCGCCGAGGATGGTTTCACCGCGCAGCAGGCCTATGAATGGGGTCTCGTCGTCAAGACCGTCCCCGCGGCCGAGCTGAAGGCGGCGACGCGGCAGCTCGCCGAGCGCCTGGCGCAAAATCCGCCCGCCGCGATCGCGGGGACCAAATCACTGGTCTATCAGGCCGCCACCACGCCGACCAAGCAGCAGCTCGACGCCGAGGAACACAAGATCATCACGGCGATGCATACCGACGATTTCCGCGTCGCTGTGAAGAAGTTCACCAGCAAGTCGAAGTAGGAACAATAATTACGACAGCGTTACAATGGTCTCTCCCCTCATCCTGAGGAGCGCGGATCGCGCGCGTCTCGAAGGACGAGGCCACAGACGGGCCTCATGGTTCGAGACGCGCGTTCCGCGCTCCTCACCATGAGGGGTTCTGTGCCGGTAAGATTAGTTAGGGCAGATGTACCCCGTGCCGCCGGGCGCCTTGAAACAGCCGACCGATTCCGGGATCACCTGCTTGGGCAGCCACAGCACGACCTTCGGAAAATAGATCGTGAAGCAGATCGTGACCAGGAACACGACATAGATCGGTAGCGCCGCCCGCAACGCTTTTGCAAAGCTGATGCCGACGAATTTCGAGGCCATCAGCAGCACGAGCCCGTAGGGCGGCGTGATCAGGCCGAACGCCAGCGTTGCGATCAGCACCACGCCCATGTGCACGCCGTTGATGTCGCCGGCCTGGGTCAGCGCGTTGACCAGCGGCATGAAGATGATGATGGTCGGCACCGGCTCGATGAAGTCGCCGACCACGGTGAACAGCAGCACCATCAAGAGCATGATGAGGTGGGGATCGTTGCCGGCGATCGAGGTGATCCAGTCGGCGATGTAGATCGCGCCGCGCAGATAGGCCAGCATCCAGCCGAACGCGTTCGCCGCGCCGATCGTGATCAGCGGCAGCGAGAAGATCAGGCCGGCCAGGCAGAAGTCGTACGGGATCTTCTTCAGGTGCCCGCGGTTCAGCGCCGGGATCACCACGATAATGATGTAGGCGACCGCGACGACGCCGGCCTCGGTCGGCGTGAACCAGCCGGTCAGGATGCCGCCGAGCAGGATCACCGGGATCATCATCGGCAGCGCCGCGTCACCGGCGGCGAACGCGACCTGGCGCAGCGGCGCGCGCGGCTTGCGCAGTCCCGAGGGCCCGAAGAAGTAGCAGTAGATCATCAGCCCGAAGCCGATCATCAGCCCGGGGACCACGCCGGCCATGAACAACCCGGCGATCGAGACGTTGCCGACCGCGCCATAGACCACCGCCGTGATGCTCGGCGGCACCAGCGCCGCGATCGTCGACGCCGAGGCGATGATCGCGGCGATGAAGGCCGGCTCATACCCTTCCCGCCGCATCGGGCCGCCCAGCGCCCGGCTCATGACCGCGACGTCGGCGGTGGTCGAGCCCGACATCTCCGAGAAGAACATGCTGAAGACGACGACGACCTGCGACAGCCCGCCCCTGATATGACCGACCAGCGAGACCGACAGATTGGCGATGCGGACCACGACATTTGCCGAGCTCATGAGCTCGCCGACCAGCAGGAAGAACGGGATCGCAAGCAGCGCCTCGGAATCGACGCCGTCGAAGATCTTCTGGATGATCGCCGCCAGCGAGACGTCTGACAGCAGCGCGCCGACGAACACGCCGGCCATCAGCGAGAACGGCACGGGCACGCCGAGATAGCCGAAGAACAGGAAGCAGAACGACATCAACGCAAGCACGACCGGTGCGCTCACGGCTGCACTCCCGTCGTCGCGCGGGTGTCGATCGCAGGAATCGGAAGGTCGTCATCCGTCGGCTCCGGATGGTCGAAGCCGTTGCGGATGCCGTTGACGAGCTGCTCGATCGTGAACAGGCCGATCAGGATTCCGGACAGCGGGATCACCGCATAGAGAGAGGCGATCGGCGTACCCGACGGCAGGCGGAAGCTGCCGAAGCCGCGCAAGTAATTTTGATAGCCGTACCAGACCAGGCAGAAGGCGACGCCCAGCACCACCAGACGGATGACGATCTCGACGAACAGCCGCGACCTGCCATGCAGCGCTTCGGAGATCGCGGTGAGATAGAGATGGTCGTTGCGCCGTGTCGCGACCGCGGCCCCGATGAAGATCGCATAGATGAACAGCGTCGAGGTCACCTCCTGCAGCCACAGCCAGGGATGACCGATGGTGCGGGTGACGATATCGGCGGTCACCGACAGCGAGAAACCGAAGCACAGCAAGCCGCACAGCATCATCAGGATCAGCTCGAGCCGGTCGAGCGCCCGCCATTTCAGATGCCGCTGCCGTTGCAGCACCAGCGTGTCGGCGATGGCCATTCGCGCTCCCCGTGGACCCGGGCTAGTTGATCGCGCGGATCAAATTCTTGATCTTCTCCGCATGCGGCCCGAGATCCTTGGCGAGCTTGTCGAGATAGGGATCGGCGACCGCCGTAAAGCTCTTCTTGTCCACGTCCTCGACCACCTTGACGCCGAACGACTTCAATTTTGCAGCCGCGGCCTTCTCCAGTTCGAACGCCTTCGCCGGCTCCTTGGCGCTCACCTCGGCGGCCGCCGTCGTCACCCAGGCCTTCTGCTCGGCTGAAAGGCTCTGCCACAGCTTGTCGCTGACGAACAGCAACGCATTGTTGGCCTCGTGCTCGGTCATCGAGAGCACCGGCGCGACTTCGTAGTGCTTATTGACGAGGTAGACGTTCACGCTGTTTTCGGCCGCTTCGACCACGCCGGTCTGCAGCGACGTGTACACGCTGCCGAACGGCATATGAACGGTTTGCGCCGCGTAAGCCGGGAAGATCGTGTCCTCCGTAGCCGTCGCCTGAACGCGAATCTTTACACCCTTGAGGTCGCCGACGTTGTGGATTTCCTTCCTCGCATAGATGCTTCTCACACCTTGGCTGCCCGTCGCGATGACATGAAGGCCTCGCGACGTGTCGTCGATCATAGCCTTGATCGCATCGATCACCTTCGGATCGGCAAGCGCCTTGACCACGTGGTTGGCGTCGCGGAACAGGAAGTGCAGCGACATCACACCGGCCTGCGGCGAGATGGTTGCAGTGTTCGCCGACGAGATGATGGCGAATTCAATGTCTCCGGATTTCACAAGCTGCAGCAGCTGCGGCTCCTGTCCGAGCTGCGCCCCCGGATACTGGTCGACGATCATGGTCCCCTTGCTCAATTCCTTGAGCTTGGCGGAGAACATGTCGTAGGCGACGCTATAGCCGGTATTGAGCTGCTGATCGTGCGCGAAGCGGTAATGCTTGACCTCCTGCGCGCCGGCGCCCGCGGACAGCAGCAGCGCTGCCGCGGCCATGGCAATCCCGACGATCCTGGCTGAATAGCCCATCGCGACGTTCCCCCTGCTTTTAGTTGAGGGGATCATCCCACCAGTCGCGCGGGATTGTCAATAAAACAGGCGAAACGAGCTGCCTGCGGGTATCATTGAGTGCCGCATCACATAAATTATCGACAATTCGACCACCAGACCGAACGACGCGGGCGACTTGCTACTTGCCCTTGGCGCGCATGAAGTCGAAATCGCAGCCCTCGTCAGCCTGCAGGATGGTCTCGTTGAAGAGATGCGCGTAGCCGCGCTTGGCCCAATCGGGCGTCCCGGCCGGCGCGAGCGCGGCGCGTCGCTTCTGCAACTCGGCCTCGTCGACCAACAGATCGATGCTGCGCTTGGCGACATCGAGCCGGATCATGTCGCCGTTCCGCACCAGCCCGAGCGGACCGCCGACGGCGGATTCCGGCGTGATGTGCAGCACGATGGTGCCGAACGCAGTGCCGCTCATCCGCGCATCGGAGATGCGGACCATATCCTTCACGCCGGCGCGCGCGAGTTTTTTCGGGATCGGCAGGTAACCCGCCTCCGGCATGCCCGGCGCGCCCTTCGGGCCGGCATTGCGCAGCACCAGCACGTCGTCGGCGGTCACATCGAGCGCGGGATCGTCGACCCGCAGCGTCATGTCCTCGACCGATTCGAACACCACGGCGCGGCCGATATGCTGCAATAGTTTCGGGCTCGCCGCCGACTGCTTGATCACGGCGCCGCGCGGCGCGAGATTGCCGTGCAGGATCGCCATCGCGCCTTCGGATTTGATCGGGTTCGCCTTGGAGCGGATCGCGTCCTGCCCCGGCACATCCTCGGCATTGGCGACGACCTCACGCAAGGTCTGGCCGGTGATGGTCTTGGCATCGAGATCGATGAGGTCGCCGAGCTGCGCCATCAGCTTCGGCACGCCGCCGGCATGATGGAAATGCTCCATGTAGTGTTCGCCCGACGGCTTGAGGTCGACCAGCACGGGGACCTCGCGGCCGAGCTTGTCGAACGCCTCGAGGTCGATCTTGTGCGGCGAGCGGTTGGCGATCGCGGTGAGATGGATCAGCCCGTTGGTCGAGCCGCCGATCGCTTGCATGACGACCTGGGCGTTGCGGAACGAGGATGGCGTCAGGATCTCGCTCGGCTTCGGTCCCTTGGTCTTCGCCATCTCGGCCGCGACGCGGCCGCTGGCCTCCGCGGAGCGGAAGCGTTCGGCATGCGGCGCCGGGATCGTCGCGCTCATCGGCAGCGACAGGCCGAGCGCCTCGGTGATGCAGGCCATGGTGGAGGCGGTGCCCATCACCATGCAAGTGCCCACGGAAGGCGCAAGGCGGCCGTTCACCGCCTCGATCTCGTTGTCGTCGATCTCGCCGGCGCGATACTTGCCCCACAGCCGGCGGCAGTCGGTGCAGGCGCCGAGCACCTCGCCCTTGTGATGGCCGACGACCATGGGCCCGACCGGAATCACCACCGTCGGCAGATCGGCGCTGATCGCGGCCATGATCTGCGCCGGCAAGGTCTTGTCGCAGCCGCCGATCACCACCACCGCATCCATCGGCTGGGCGCGGATCATCTCCTCGGTATCCATCGCCATCAGGTTGCGCAGATACATCGAGGTCGGATGCGCAAAGCTCTCCGCAATCGAGATCGTCGGGAACACGAACGGCATCGCGCCCGACAGCATCACGCCGCGCTTCACGGCCTCGATGATCTGCGGCACGTTGCCGTGGCAGGGATTGTAGTCGCTGTAGGTGTTGGTGATGCCGACGATCGGGCGATTGAGCGCATCGTCCGAATAGCCCATCGCCTTGATGAACGCCTTGCGCAGGAACAGCGAAAAGCCGGCGTCACCATAGCTTGTCAGTCCCTTGCGAAGTCCGTCGGCCATTTTCTTCTATCCCGTGGTTGTTCGGCCGCACTTAAGGAGCGGCAGGAATTATTGTCAATATGAGATAATCCGGTCGCGGCGGGTGGCCGGTCTGCGGCAAAATCGCCCCCATTATTGACAATAACCGTGGCGCCATGCTGACCTCAGGCATCGACCAAAGCCGAGAGCGCATGACAGCCGAGCCCACATTGCCCGAACTCCAGGCCCCCTCGCGCGAGGAGGAACAGGCGGAGGTGATCCGCCGGCTGGAGGAGGACATCATCTTCGGCCGCTTCGCGCCCGGTTTGCGGCTGGTCGAGGATACCCTGATGCAGCGCTATGGCGCGAGCCGGCATTTCGTCCGCCAGGCGCTGTTCCAGCTCGAGCGCCAGGGCATCGTGCTGCGCGAGAAGAATGTCGGCGCCACGGTGCGGTTCTATTCGGCCGAGGAAGTACGGCAGATCTATGAGGTGCGCGAGATGCTGACGCGCCAGGCCGCGCTGATGATTGCCCTGCCGGCGCCGCAAAGCCTGATCGATCAATTGAGCGAACTGCAACGGCATTACTGCATCAAGGCCGAGGCGCAGGACATGCGCGGCATTCACGAGACCAACGATGCGTTCCACCTCGCGCTGTTCTCCGCGTGCGGCAATCCCTATCTGGTACGCTCGCTGCAGGACTACATGAACCTGACGCTGCCGATGCGCGCCAAAAATCTCGCCGACAGCGAGGGCCTCGCGCTGTCGCGCCGCCAGCACGAATTGATGATCGAGCTCTTGAAGGGCCGCGACAGCTGGGCGCTGGCGCAGCTCTGCGTCGATCACATGCAGTACAGCAAGGCCGATTATCTCGTCCGCATCTCCAACGACAAAAAGCCGCAATAGCGCGATACCCGGCCTCCTCGTGAAGGAGACGGCGATGCGCTATGTGGCTATATTCCTTGGATCGCTGGCCGTGCAGCTTGCGCTCGGCGGCGTCGGCGAAGCGGCCGATCCGCGCGCGACGCAGCTCACCTACGAGCCCTGGACCAAGACCTGCCTGACAGAGGCGAGCTGCTTCGTCGCTGCGGCTGCGCGCGGCCAATGCGTGCCGTCGGGCGGCACGCTCAGCGTCTCGCCGCAGAACAGCAAGCGCGCGATCGTGAGCGCCAACGTCGGAACGCGGACCATGCTGGAAGGCACGATCAGCCTCCGCATCGATCAGGACGAGCCGATCCGGATCGCCAAGCCGCATTGCTACACGCTCGGCTGCGGCGGCACGCTCGAGGCCGATGGCGAAATGATCGAGCGGCTGAAGCACGCGCAGACCATCGCCGTCGAAGCCAAGAACCTCACCGGGCAGACCATCAGCCTCGCCTTTCCCCTCACGCACTTCGCCGAGACCTTTGACGGGCCCGGCAGCCCGCCCAAGACATCCGGGCAAGGTTCGAAGGACGCGCAGCAGCACACCGAATCCGTGAAGCAGCTGCCGCAATGCGAGGATTGATCACTTCTTCCAGTCGATCACCCGCTCCCTGTCGCCGTCGAACTCCATGCTGCAGAACGCGCCGCCCTGGTAATAGTCGCCGACCGGATCCGGCGGCAGCTTGGCCTGCTCGGCCATCGCGTGCTCGCGGAAATCCTCAGCCCTTCCGGTCGGGCGATAGCCGAGATCGTAGGCGCGGTGATTGTCCCACCACGAGCGCTCATTGTAGGACGCGCCGTACAGCACCTCGAAATGGATGTCGGGATGCTCGAGCCCGATGCGGCAGAGCTGGACGAGGTCTTCCGGCTTGAGCCAGATCGAGAGCCTGCGGTGGTCGAGCGGCGCCTCGCCGAAATTGCCGATCCGCAGGCAGGTGACCTTGATGCCGTGCTTGTCGGCATAGAGCGCGCCGACGCCTTCACCGAACACCTTACTGACACCGTAACGACTGTCCGGCCGCGCGGTGACGTCGGTACCGATGCGGTGATGACGCGGATAGAACCCGACCGCGTGATTGGATGAGGCGAAGATCACGCGCTTGACGCCCTGTTTGCGCGCCGCCTCGAACAGATTGTAGCAGCCGATGATGTTGGACTGCAGGATCGCGTCCCAGGGACCTTCGACCGAATAGCCGCCGAAATGCAGAATGCCATCGACGCCCTCGCAGATCGCCTCGACCTCTGCGAGGTTGGCGAGATCGGCCGCCTTGAACTTTTCGTTGTTGCCGAGATCGGAGGGCTGCTTGATATCGCTCAGCAGGAGATCCGGATAGATCGGCGGCAGCAGCTTGCGCAGGCTCGTTCCGATTCCCCCCGATGCGCCGGTCATCAATATGCGTGGCATGCCGTCCCTCTTCTTTCCTGATTGCTGCGATCGAATTGCGGTCGCAGGCCGACAATGATAGCAAACCAGGCGCTCAAGGAAACACCATCGAAACACAACAACGAGAACAGCAAATGTCCGATGTTCATTCCGCCGGCTGGCGTCCCGCGACCTGCTATCCCGATCCCGCGATCCACGCGCTCGATCCGCGCTTCGAGAAATACTGGCTAAAACTCTCCGCCATCGAGCGCATCGCGACTGGCCTGCGCTGGGCCGAAGGTCCGGTGTGGTTCGGCGACGGCCGCTATCTGTTGTGCAGCGACATCCCGAACCAGCGTATCCTCAAATGGGAGGAAGAGACCGGCGCGGTCAGCATCTTCCGCAAGCCGTCGAACTTCGCCAACGGCAACACCCGCGACCGCCAGGGGCGGCTGATCACCTGCGAGCATGGCGGTCGCCGCGTGGTGCGCACCGAGTATGACGGATCGATTACGGTGCTGATCGATTCGTTCGGCGGCAAGCGGCTGAACTCGCCGAACGACGTCGTGGTGAAATCCGACGGCTCGATCTGGTTCACCGATCCGATCTTCGGCCTGCTCGGCGATTACGAGGGCTACAAGGCCGATCCCGAGATCGAGCCCAACGTCTACCGGCTCGATCCCGAAGCCAGCAAGGCCACGATCGTCGCCGAGGGCGTGCTGGGGCCGAACGGGCTGTGCTTCTCGCCGGACGAGAGGATCCTCTATGTTGTGGAATCCCGCGGCGAGCCGAACCGCAAGATCCTCGCCTATGACGTCGCAGCCGACGGCAGGACGATCTCCAACAAACGCGTCTTCATCGACGCCGGTCCGGGCACGCCCGACGGCATGCGCTGCGACATCGACGGCAACCTATGGTGCGGCTGGGGCATGGGTGATCCCGAGCTCGACGGCGTCGTCGTGTTCGCGCCCGACGGCGTCATGATCGGCCGCATCGCGCTGCCGGAGCGCTGCGCCAACCTCTGCTTCGGCGGCGTCAAGCGCAACCGCCTGTTCATGGCGGCGAGCCAGTCGATCTATGCGCTCTACGTCAACACCCAAGGCGCGCTCGGCGGTTAATTTCTTGGTCGTCCCGGCGAAGGCCGGGACCCATTACCACAGACCTTCGTTATTCGAACAATGCGGCCCGAGCTTACTCAACCAGATACATCGGTGGTTATGGGTCCCGGCCTTCGCCGGGACGACGATGAAAACTTCTGCCTTCCAAAACGTCTGACGCCGGAGCGGTGAACCGCCCCGGCGCCAAAAGTCGTGTCTCTCGTGGCTCGGCTTACGCGGCGTTGTAGCCGGCGACCGCCTTGGCCTCGAGATATTCTTCCAGACCATAACGGCCCCACTCGCGGCCGTTGCCGGACTGCTTGTAGCCGCCGAACGGCGCGGAGCGCTCGTTGGGCACGCCCTGCAGGTTGACGTTGCCGGCGCGGATCTGGCGGCCGACGCGGCGCGCGGTTTCCACGGTGTCGGCCGAGACGTAACCGGCGAGACCATACGGCGTGTCGTTGGCGATCTTCACCGCGTCGGCTTCGTCCTTGGCGCCCAGGATGGTCAGCACCGGTCCGAAGATCTCCTCGCGAGCGATCGTCATGTCGTTGGTGACGTCGGCGAAGATGGTCGGACGGACATAGAAGCCCTTGTTGACACCCTCGGGCAAACCCGGGCCGCCGGCGACGAGCGTTGCGCCCTCGTCGATGCCCTTCTGGATCAGCGCCTGGATCTTGTCCCACTGGCCGCGGTTGACCACCGGGCCGATCGTGGTGCCATCGGCACGCGGATCACCGGCCTTGGTCTTGTCGGCGACGCCCTTCGCGATCGCGGCCACTTCCTTCATCTTGGAGAGCGGCACGATCATGCGCGACGGCGCGTTGCAGGACTGGCCCGAGTTGTTGAACATGTGCATCACGCCGCCGGTCACCGCCTTGGCGAGGTCGGCACCGTCGAGGATCACGTTCGGCGACTTGCCGCCGAGTTCCTGGCTGACGCGCTTCACGGTCGGCGCCGCACGCTTGGCGACGTCGACGCCGGCGCGGGTCGAGCCGGTGAACGAGATCATGTCGATGTCCGGGTGCTCGCTCATCGCCGCACCCACCTCCGGGCCGAGGCCGTTGAGGAGGTTGAACACGCCCTTCGGCACGCCGGCTTCATGGAGGATTTCCGCGAAGATCAGCGCCGAGGTCGGGGTGAACTCCGACGGCTTCAGGATCATGGTGCAACCGGCGGCGAGCGCGGGCGCGACCTTGCAGGCGATCTGGTTGAGCGGCCAGTTCCAGGGGGTGATCATGCCGACGACGCCGACCGGCTCGCGCACGATCACGGCGGTGCCCATGGTCTCCTCGAACTCGTACTTCTTCAGCACTTCGAGGGTGTTCATGAGGTGGCCGAGGCCGGCACCGGCCTGCAGCTTCTCGGCCATCGGCAGCGGCGCGCCCATCTCGTCGGAGACGGCGGCACCGATCTCCTTCATGCGGCCCTTGTAGACCTCGACGACCTTGGTGAGCAGCGCGATGCGCTCCTCGCGGCTGGTCTTGGAATAGGTCTCGAAGGCGCGCTTGGCGGCGGCGACTGCCTTGTCGACATCGGCCTTGGAGCCGAGCGCAATCTCATACATCGCTTCTTCGGTCGCCGGATTGACGACCGGGGTGGACTTGCCTTTGACGACGGGATCGACCCAGGCGCCGTCGATGTAGAATTGCATGCGATTGACCATCGGAAACCTCTTGTACGGGGCGTATGGAATGGGGAACGAAAGCGTTCGGCAGGCATCCTTGCACGAAAGCCCGGCGAATTGAACCCGCCATATGCGGGACGCGGCTCGTGCGCGTCCGCGAGATATAAGGTCCGAGCCGCACGTGTGGCAAGGCTATATCCGTCGTCCCGGCCTAGTGCGCAATTGCGCACGGGGGCCGGGACCCATTGCCAAAAATGCGAGAGGTGTACGCGACTCGTTGCCCCATCCCTCTTCCACACCAAGATCGGTGGTTATGGGTCCCGGCCTTCGCCGGGACGACGATGTGGCTACACCGCCATCTTGCGATGCCGCACCGGGGCGCCGACCGAGACGCTTTCCGCCGCGTCGATGATGGCGTTGGCGTCGATGCCGTAGTGGCGGTAGAGGTCGCCGATCGTGCCGGTCTGGCCGAAATGCTCGACGCCGAGCGCCTCGACGCGGTGACCGCGCACGCTGCCGAGCCAGCCGAGCGTTGCCGGATGGCCGTCGATCACGGTCACAATGCCGCAGTCGCGACCGAGCGGCGCCAGCATGCGCTCGATATGACTCAAATGCTGCGCGCCGCGGCGGTCGCGGCGCAAATTCCGCGCGGCGGACCAACCCGCATAGAGCCGGTCGGCGGAGGTTACCGCCAGCAGACCGACGTCGCGATGGCTCTCGCCGATCAGGCCGACCGCCTCGATCGCCTCCGGCGCGACGGTGCCGGTATACGCAATGACGATGTCGCAGTTCGGGCCCGGCTTGCGCATCCAGTAGGCGCCGTCGGTGATGTCGCGCTGCAGGTCCGGGGTCATGATCCGTTGCGGCTGCTCCAGCGTCCGCGTCGAGAGTCGCAAGTAAACCGAACCACCCTCGGCGCCCTCGCGCTGCATGTGGCCGAACCCCCAGCCCATGATCACGGCAAGTTCATCGACAAAGGCCGGATCGAACGAGGCGAGCCCGTCCTGCCCGATCCCGATCAAGGGCGTCTTGATCGACTGATGCGCGCCGCCTTCCGGCGCCAGCGAGATGCCCGACGGCGTCGCCGCCACCATGAAGCGGGCATCCTGGTAGCAGGCGTAGTTCAGCGCATCGAGGCCGCGTTCGATGAAGGGATCGTACAGCGTGCCGACCGGCAAGAGCCGCGCGCCGTTGATCTGATGCGACAGGCCGAGCGCCGACAGCATGATGAACAGATTCATCTCGGCGATGCCGAGCTCGAGGTGCTGTCCCTTCGGCGAATATTCCCAGGTGTAGGCGGACGGGATCTTCTCCTGCCGGAACAGATCGTGGTTCTCCGCTTTCGCGAACAGGCCGCGGCGGTTGACCCAGGCGCCGAGATTGGTCGACACGGTGACATCGGGCGATGCGGTGACGATGCGCGAGGCGAGTTCGCTGTCGCCGCGCGCCAGCTCGTGCAGCACGAGGCCAAAACCCTGTTGCGTCGACATCTGCGCCGAGGCCTTGAAGGCCAGCCGTTCCGGCACATCGATTTCAGGCGCCGACAGGCGGCGGCGCCCCTCGCGGTTGAACGGCGCCTCGGCGAGAAACGCCTCGAGCTTCGCAGGTTCCTGCGACAGGCCCTCGAACTTGTCCCACTCGTGGCCGGGGCGGATATTCTGCGCGGCGCGCCACTTCTCCATCTGCGCCACCGTCATCAGGCCGGCGTGGTTGTCCTTGTGGCCCTGCATCGGCAGGCCGACACCCTTGATGGTGTAGGCGATGAAGCAGACCGGCCGATCATGGTCGATCGCCTCGAAGGCCTCGATCATGCTCGCCATGTCGTGGCCGCCGAGATTCGACATCAGCGCCAGCAATTCGTCGTCGCTGCGGCGCTCGATCAGCGCCGACACCTCGCCCTGGTCGCCGATGTCGTCGCGCAGATGCTTGCGAAACGCCGCGCCGCCCTGGAAGCAGAGCGCGGCGTACATCTGGTTCGGGCAGTTGTCGATCCAGCGCCGCAGCGCCTCGCCGCCGGGCTCGGCAAACGCCTCGAGCATCAGCTTGCCGTACTTCACGATCACCACGTCCCAGCCGAAGTTGCGGAACATGGTCTCGAATTTGGCCCATAACCCCTCGCGCACCACGGCGTCGAGCGACTGCCTGTTGTAGTCGACCACCCACCAGGTGTTGCGCAGGCCGTGCTTCCAGCCCTCGAGCAGCGCCTCGAAGATGTTGCCCTCGTCCATCTCGGCGTCGCCGACCAGCGCGATCATGCGGCCCTCCGGCCGGTCGTTCAGCCAGCCATGCGCCTTGACGTAGTCCTGCACCAGCGAGGCGAACAAGGTCTGCGCCACGCCGAGACCGACCGAGCCGGTGGAGAAGTCGACGTCGTCGCTGTCCTTGGTGCGCGACGGGTAGGACTGCGCGCCCTTGTAGCCGCGAAAATTCTCCAGCTTGTCGCGGGTCTGGTGGCCGAACAGATACTGGATGGCGTGGAACACCGGGCTCGCATGCGGCTTCACCGCGACGCGGTCCTGCGGGCGCAACACCGAGAAATAAAGCGCCGACATGATGTTGGCGAGCGAGGCCGACGAGGCCTGGTGGCCGCCGACCTTCAACCCGTCGGTGGAGGGCCGCACATGGTTGGCGTGATGGATGGTCCACGACGACAGCCACAGCACCTTGCGGGCCAGGGCGGACAGCATGTCGAGGCGTTTAGGCGCGATTCCCATGGCAATGCTCCGGGCGATACGCCGGAATGTTACTGCCGCAAGCGGCGGCGAAAATCTCAATTCCACGCGACAGCACAGGAAAAATTGGGATAAATTCCCACGATCCGGCTTCAACTGACGAGTTCATCCCAATGCCTGCCCTCGATGCCATCGACCGCAAGATCCTGAGTCTGCTCCAGACCGACAGCCGCATGACCATGCAGGAACTCGCCGACAAGGTCGGGCTGTCGGTGTCGCCCTGCCACCGCCGGGTCAAGCTGCTCGAGGAGCGCGGCGTGATCTCTCGCTACATCGCAACCGTCGACCAGAAGTCGATCGGGCTGCACGTCTCCGTCTTCATCTCGATCAAGCTGGCGCGGCAGAAGGAGGAAGACCTCAACCGCTTCGCGCGCGCGATCTCGAAATGGGACGAGGTGCTCGAATGCTACCTGATGACCGGCAATCGCGACTATTTGTTGCGCGTCGTCGCCGCCGACCTCTCCTCCTATGAAGCATTCCTGAAAAACAAGCTGACCCGGCTCGACGGCATCGCCTCCATCGAGTCGAGCTTTGCGCTAAGCCAGGTGAAGTATTCGACGGCGTTGCCGGTGTGAGTGTTGCTTGCATCTGAACTGCCATCGGTCGCACCAAATGTACACCGTCGTCCCGGCGAAGGCCGGGACCCATACGCCGCAGAGAACGGGACTCGTTGTCCCAGCATCGTTCAACAATCAGCATTTGTGGTTATGGGTCCCTGCTTTCGCAGGGACGACACTGAGTGTGTTGCGCTGTCAGTGGGCATAACTTCGCATTCTCGCGACATCTTTCGTCCGAGCTTTGCATCTCGTTCCGTTTTGCAAAGGAGGCTTGCGCCGTCGGCGCAACTCAGTGATTGGCGCTGGCGCTCTGCCCGGCTGGACGGCCTCGCCGCGACGACCAGGCTACGGCGCGATCCAAATCCCAATCACGATGATGGCCAGTGAGACGGCAATGACCAGCATATCGGTGGTGAGCCAATTGGGCATTCCGTTTGATGGCTGCTCGTTCATGTCCGCGACTCCTTCTGTTCGCGTCGAGCCGATATGCTGGAGCGGACCGGCGCGAACGAGGATGAACTGGTTCACATAAAGCCAGGAAAAAGCGGCAAATTCCGCGTGTTTTAGCGCGCTCAAGTTGCGCCACACGGTCGATCTGCCGCGCAGGTTTCTGAACATGTTCGATAATGCCGCCGCTTCAGCGAACAGTGGCACATCATCGAAAGGCGCATTTCAAGACAGCGACCGACCCACGCGGGCACGTGCGCTACGGAGCCCGGTGTGATCGAACATCTCGCCTGGGGCCACCCCTCTCCCCACCCTCCCCCACAAGGGGGGAGGGAGCCCGACGAGCGTGCTAACCTCACGATGGATTAGTATCTTCTCCTCACAGCACCTTGCGCTGTGCGAGGTTCTTCATCAGAGCGCCGACGCCGAAGGTCCAGGGCTCGCACTCGTCGCTGCCCCGCATCCGGTTGACCAGCTTGCCGAGCTGCGGCGCGGCGATGGTGACGATGTCGTCGCGCTTGTGGGTGAAACCCTCGCCCTTGGCGTCGCGGTCCTTGACCGGCGCGAACATCGTGCCGAGGAACAGCGCAAATCCATCGGGATATTGATGCACGGAGCCGATGGTCTGGGCGACCAAATCGGTCGGATCGCGGCTGATCTTGCTGATCGAGGAATGGCCCTCGAGCACGAAGCCGTCTGCGCCCGTCACGGTCAGGCCGACATCCATCTTCCTGACATCGTCGAGCGAGAAGGTCTGGTCGAACAGCCGGAGCAGCGGGCCGATCGCGCAGGACGCGTTGTTGTCCTTGGCCTTCGACAGCAAGAGCGCCGAGCGCCCCTCGAAGTCGCGCAGATTGACGTCGTTGCCGAGCGCGGCGCCGACGATCTTGCCGGCGGCGGAGACAACAAGCACGACCTCCGGCTCCGGATTATTCCAGGTCGACTTCGGATGCAGCCCGGCGTCCATGCCTGACCCGACCGAGGACAGCGTCGGCGCCTTGGTGAACACTTCGGCGTCGGGACCGATGCCGACCTCGAGATACTGGCTCCAGGCATTCTGATCGATCAGCACCTGCTTCAGTTTCATCGCCTGCTCGGAGCCGGGCTTCAGCTTGGAGAGATCGTCGCCGACCAGGCGCACCACCTCCTTGCGGATCGCCTCCGCCGAGGACGGATTGCCGCGCGCCCGCTCCTCGATCACGCGCTCCAGCATCGAGATCGCGAAGGTGACGCCGGCGGCCTTCAGCACCTGGAGGTCGACCGGCGCCAGCAGATGCGGCCTGGCCTTGTCGCGGCCGTCGGGCGGGGTGTTGGCGAGGATCGCCTCGAAATCGCCGATCCGCTCGCCGCGCGTGGCGCGCAGCGCGGCCGCGGGATCGATTTCCTCGCAGAGCGCGCTCACCGTCGGGAACCGCGCCGTGACGTCGAACACGCCATCTGCCCGAACCGCGGCGACAGCCGGCCCGCCGGCCTGCGGCAGCCAGACCCGTCCGACCAGCGTGCCGGCGGTGCCGTCCTCCGGCAGGACGTCTTTTGGCGTGAGCGAAATCATCGGCACATCTCCCTTTTTGGTTTTGTCGGCTTGTTAGCACAGTCCGCCCGGCGGCGTGAAACAGCGGTCATGGCATTGTCATAGAGGGGTAACATCGCCCGTCAATGCTGCCGTCCGATCCATCTAACACACTGAAAGACGGACCTTCATGACGCCCTCCGCCCTCACCGACGAAGCCTCCCGGGACGAAGCCTCCCGGGATGAAGCCTTGCGGGACGAAGCCTTGCGCGACGAAGCCTTGCGCGCCCGCATCCATCAGGAGATGGCCGACAGCCTCGACGAGGAACTCGAGCTCGAGCTCGACGACATGAGGCTCGACGAGCTCGACCATGACGGCGCCGCCGGCAAGCCGTCGATCGACCGCAAGTTCTACTTCCGCGAATTGCTGCGGCTGCAGGGCGAGCTGGTCAAGCTGCAGGACTGGGTGCAGCACGAGAAGAAGAAGGTCGTGGTGCTGTTCGAGGGCCGCGATTCCGCCGGCAAGGGCGGCGTGATCAAGCGCATCACCCAGCGGCTCAATCCGCGGGTCTGCCGGATCGCGGCGCTGCCGGCGCCGAACGAGCGCGAGCGCACGCAATGGTACTTCCAGCGCTATGTTTCGCATCTGCCGGCCGGCGGCGAGATCGTGCTGTTCGACCGCAGCTGGTACAACCGCGCCGGCGTCGAGAAGGTGATGGGGTTCTGCAGCGACGAGCAGTATGAGGAATTCTTCAACTCGGTGCCGGATTTCGAGCGCATGCTGATCCGTTCCGGCACCGTCCTCCTGAAATACTGGTTCTCGATCACCGACGAGGAACAGGCGTTCCGCTTCTCGATGCGGATCCAGGATCCGCTGAAGCAGTGGAAGCTGAGCCCGATGGACGTCGAGGCGCGGACCCGCTGGGAGCTCTACACCAAGGCCAAGGAGACGATGCTGGAACGCACGCATCTGCAGGACTCGCCGTGGTGGATCGTCGATGCCGTCGACAAGAAGCGCGCCCGGCTCAACTGCATCGCGCATCTCCTAAGCCAGATCCCCTATCAGACGGTGACCCACCAGCCGGTGGTGCTGCCGCCGCGGGTCCGCAACCCCGACTATCACCGCGGCCCGATCCCGCCGGAGATGTACGTGCCGGGACGGTATTGATCGGAGCAGGCTCTCACCCCCCTCTCCCCGTTCTTACGGGGAGAGGGTCGGGGTGAGGGGCCGCTTCCGCATACGCGGTGAGCGCTGCACTCGCGGAGACGCCCCTCACCCGGATTGCATCTGCGATGCAATCCGACCTCTCCCCGCAAGCGGGGCGAGGTGAAGAAATGAGCACCGCGATCGCCTACCAATGGTGCAGGCGCGCGCCCTTGCTGGCACCGGATACCGACGCTAGGCTTCCCCCGATCTGGTGCAGGGAGGCCCGCTTGACTCAATCCGACGACATCGCAATTTCCGAAGATCGCCGTGACGCGCTGCGCTATGCGCTCGGGATCGGCAGCGGCGCGGCACTCGCGGCCGCGATGGCCGCCCCGGCCGCGGCGCAGACGCCAGCCGACAACACGCTGGATCGCATCCGGGCCAACAAGGTGCTGCGGATCGCGGTGCTGCCGGGCGAGCTGCCTTATTTCAACAAGGACCTCGCCTCGGGCACTTGGTCCGGATTCTCGATCGAGATGGCCAACGATCTGGCCAAACTGCTCGACGTCAAGCTGGAATATGTCGAGTCGACCTACGGCAATTCAATTCTCGATCTGCAGGCCAACAAGATCGATCTCGGCTTCGCGCTCAACCCGACCCCGCAGCGCGCGCTGGTTGTCGATTTCACCAATCTGGTGTTCCCGCATCCGTTCGGCGCGATGCTGAAGAAGGGGCTGGAAGCCAAGACCTGGGCCGACATCAACAAGCCCGAGGTGAAGATCGCGGTCGACGTCGGCTCGGCCAACGAGGCGGTGGCGCGCCGCTTTGCGCCGAACGCCACCATCAAGTCGCTGAAGTCGCGCGACGAGGTGATGCTGGAAATGTCGTCGGGTCGCGTCGATTGCGTGGTCAACGCGCTGGTGCTGGGGCTGACCGCGATCGCCAAGAACCCGAACCTCGGCACCTACAAGATCCTGGCCTCGCCGTCGGTGACGATCGCGAGTGGCACGGCGGTGCGGCGCGAAGCCGACAAGCGCTGGCGCGATTTCCTCTCGGTGTGGATCGACTACAACCGCGGCATCGGCCAGATGCGCGAATGGTTCGTCAAGGGCCTCGGCCTCGCCGGCGTCAAGCCGGAGGACGTGCCGGTGGAGTTGAGTATTTGAGGGGTCTCTATCGATCACACTGCGGCCTCTTCACCTCTCCCCGCTCTTTCGCGGGGAGAGGTCGGATCGCATCGCAGATGCGATCCGGGTGAGGGGCAAGTCACACTGCTCAACAAGCCGCGAACTGCTGGCCGGATAGAAGCCTCTCACCCCTGCCCTCTAAGAGCAAGCTTCGCTTGTCTCGACCCCGTAAGAACGGGGAGAGGGAGAAGAGAGATCACACCTTGTCGTAGGTCAGCCCGCGCTCCAGCCGCCTCGCCACCAGCGTCGAGGGGAACAGGATCGCGAAATAGATCAGCGCCACGATGGTGTAGACCTCGAGCGGCCGGTAGGTGTCGGCGTTGATCAAGGTCGCGTTGTAGACGAGATCGGGCACCGCGATGATCGAGACCAGCGAGGTGTTCTTGAGCTGCGTGACCGACTGGTTGACATAGGGCGCCATCATCGGCTTCAGCGCCTGCGGCAGGATCACGAGCCGCATCAGGCGCCAGCCGCGGAAGCCGAGCGCCTTTGCCGCGTCCCACTGCCCGACCGGCACGCTCTCGATCGAGCCGCGCACGATCTCGGCGTAGAATGCGCCGCCATAGAGCGAGAGCACGCTGACGGCGGCGACATGCGCCGGGATGTTGACGCCGATCACCACCGGAAACGCGTAGTAGAACCAGATGATCTGCACCAGCAGCGGCGTGCAGCGAAACAATTCGATATAGGCGATCAGGAGCCAGTCGATCACCGGAATGCGCCGCAGCCGCAGCATGCCGACGATCAGGCCGATCAATGTCCCGAGGATGATGGTGCCGATGGTGTAGGCGATGGTCCAGCCGAGCCCGAGCCGGAACAGATGGCTGTACTTGGCGAGGATGCCGAAATCCCAGACGTAGTTCATCCTGCCCCTCGGTTGCCGCGCGCTTGATCGCCAAACATCGCAGGCGGCCTCGCGCGTGTCACGTGATATACCGGTCTGGCGAAAATCCCTGCGCCTCGAACGGCGGCGCATCGCCCGCGATCATCGCCGCGATTGCGGCGCCCGTTCCGGGGCCGGTGGTGAAGCCGATATGCTGGTTGCCGAAGGCGAGCCAGAGTCCGCGATGCCGCGGCGCCTTACCGATCATCGGCAGGCTGTCGGGCAGCGTCGGCCGCGCGCCGCGCCAGCGCTCGCCGACCGCATCGCCAAATTCGATCACGCTGCGCGCCATCGGCACCACCGCCTCGAGCTGCGAAAAATTCGACGGCGCGTCGCGCGCGGTGAGCTCGACGCCGCTGGTGACGCGAACGCCCTGCTCCATCGGCGTCATCAGAAAGCCGCCGTCCGCGTCATGGATCGGCCGCAGCAATTTGCGTGCCGGGTTCGGCACGAAGTGCTGGTGATAGCCGCGCTCGAACGCCAGCGGCACGCGATAGCCGAGCGGTCGCAGCAGCTCGGCCGACCACGGCCCGAGCGCGACCACGACATGGCGCGCGGCGATCTCGCCGTCGGCGAGCTGCACGCGCCAGCCGTCGCCGTGCGGTTCGATCCGCTGGATCCCTGATTGCCTGATCGTGCCGCCGCCAGCGGCAAGCATCTGTGCGTAGGCCTTGACCACCGCGCCGGGTGAATCGACCGATGCCGTCTGCGTGTGCAGGAGACCCGTGCTGTAGGCAGGGACGATGTTCGGCTCGAGCGCGGAGATCGCCTGGCGATCGAGCACTTCGCTCCTGATGCCGAACTCGGCGAGCGCCGCCTGCTCGGCCTGCGCGGCGGCGAGCCCGTCGCTGCGCCAGGCCTTGAGCCAGCCGGTTTCGCGGATGCGATGGCCGGCGCCGGCCTGCACGATCCAGTCGCGATGCAGTTTCAGCGACGCGCCGATCAGACCGTGCAACGCGGCGGCGCGCGGTTTGGTCTGCGACGGTACAGCGGCTGCGAGGAAGCGCATCACCCAGCCGGCGTTGGCGAGCGCCCACGCAATGTTCCAGCGCAGCGCCGGATGCGCGTTGGTCAGATATTTCGGCAGGTTCTTCAGCAGCGACGGCGTATTGAGCGGCAGGATCGAGCCCGACGAGATGATGCCGGCATTGCCGTAGGAGGTTTCGCTGCCGGGCTCGCGGCGATCGACGACGACGACGGAGAGCCCGCGCTGCCGTGCGGCGAGGCCCGCCGAGACGCCGACCATGCCTGCGCCAAGCACGGCGACATCGACCTGCTGTGCTGCCATGCCCTCGCTCATGCCGTCACATCAAGGTCAGGCCGCCATCGACCGGCAGCGTCGCGCCGGTGACGTGGCCCGCTTCCGGCGACAGCAGGAAGGCGACGACGGCGGCGACCTCGTCGGGCTCGGCCAGCCGCTGCATCGGATTGGCCTTTGCGACGCGCTCCCAGGTCGCGGTATCCAGCGCGCCGAACAGGCCCGGATCCTTGCGGGTGTAGCCGGGCATCACGGCATTGGCGGTGGCGCCTGACGCGGCGAGCTCGATCGCGAGCGACTTCACCAGCACCTCGAGCGCGGCCTTCGCGGCGGCCGATCCCGGATAGGTGGCGCCGGGCACGAAGCGATGCGGCCCGAAGCTCGACACCGCGACGACGCGGCCTTGCGCGCTGCGCGTGAGGTCGGACAGCGCGGCCGCCGCGATTTCATGGAAGGCCGCCGCCATCACCGCGAAGGCGCGCTCCAGCGCCTCGCGCGGCAGGCTGGCGAACTCGCGCCGGTCGGCAAAGCCCGCGGCGTGCACGACGCTGTCGATCGGCCCGAACGCGGCCCGCGTTGCCGCGACCAGCGCGGTGCCGGCGCCGGCCTTGGCGAGATCGCCGGTGCTCACGTCGACCTTCGCGCCCTTGCTGCGGCATTCCTCCGCAACCGAATTCAGCCGCGCGAGGCCGGCGGCCTCGATGCCCTGTCCGTGCAGCATCAGGGATTGATCGGGGCCGGCGAGCCGGCGCGCGACCGCGGCGCCGATGCCGGAGCCGCCTCCGGTGATGATTGAAACGCGCATGAGGTGCGTGCAGTCAGTGCGATAAGAGACAGCGAACTATAGGTTCGGCGCCACGAAATGCAAACCGCACCGATCGCCGTCAGTGTAGCGCCAGGTTCAACGCCAGATCAGCGCCACGGCTCGACCAGGATCTTGGTGTGCGCCTCGGGATTGGCGAGATCGGCAAACGCCTGCGCGACGCCGTCGATGCCGACGCGGCCGGTGACCAGCGATGCGGCATCCACCTGGCCTTCCGCGATCAGGCGCAGCGAATAGGCAAACTCCTCGGGCGTGTAGCCGAGCACATATTGGACGTTGAGCTCCTTGATGATGCCGAGCATCGGCTCGGACTTGTCGGTCTCCATGCAGACGCCGACCACGACGACACGGGCGCTGCGCGGGGCGCCCTCGAACACCTGCTGCAGCACGCCGGGCACGCCGACGCATTCGAAAATCAGCGCCGGCTTCAGCGGCGGCAGCAGCGCCTGCATCGGCGGCCGCGCCGCCTTCTCCGCCTCGGTCATCTGGGCGTGCTCGGCCCAGCTCGCATAGGGCTGCGTCTTGGCGGGATCGACCACCACATCGGCGCCCATCTTCTCGGCGAGCAGGCGCCGCGCCGGCGAATAATCGGCGGCAACGATCGGTCCGAGCCCCCTGATCTTCAGCGCCGCAATCACCGCCAGCCCGACCGGTCCGCAGCCGATCACCAGCGGCACCTCGCCGCCCCTGATGTTGGCCATCGCCACCGCATGCACGCCGACCGCAAGCGGCTCGGTGAGCGCGGCGTGCTCGGCCGCAAGCCCGTTCGGCACTTCGAGCAGCAGCGGCTCGCTGAGCAGCATCTGCTCGGCATAGCCGCCGAGATAGTCGTTGGAATAGCCGATGCCCTTCGGCCCCTCCGGCGTCAGCAGCGCCGGCAGCGAGCACACTTTCGTCCCGGGCTTCAGCTTGCGCGTGGTGCCCGGGCCGTAGTCGAGAACCTCGCAGCAGAATTCGTGACCGAACACGACGTCGCGCGACAGATCCATCGGCGTGCGGCCGGGCAGGAACTTGCTCAGCTCGACCATGCGGTGTGCATGCTTGCGTGCGTGCAGATCGGAGCCGCAGATGCCGCAGGCGAGCGATTTGACCAGCACCTGGCCGGCGCCGGGCTTCGGCTCGGGCATCCGGTCGACGACAATCTCGCCGTTCCTGAAGATCGCTGCGCGCATGTTCCCTCCCGCGTGGGTTTTGTCCCACTCATTTTGATGCGTATTTCGTCCCGCGAAATGCTGTCGCGGATCACGTCCGGGACAAGCTTTCGCCGCAGGAGGCTATAGCACGGAGGGTCACCACGTATAGCGCATAACGCCCTTGCCGGCGTAAGACTGTGTCACGCTGGAGAATTCGCCTTCGAAGGTCGCGGCGGCCGACCAGCCGTTGCGCCACCTCAGCTCGGCGGAGGCCGTGGTCAGCGCCGAGTCGCTGGCCTGCGCCGCACCGTTGACCACGAAGGCCGCGCCGGGCAGCGTCTGGAACACCGCACCGACGGCGCGGTCCGGATTGAAGTCATGCGCCCAGGCGACGCGGCCGCGCAGCGTCACGACGCCGCCGTCAACCGCAAACGACTTGTCGGAGCGCAGGCCGAGTTCGCTCCTGACGTCGGTGACGCTCTTCGCTGCATAATTCAGCGCGAAGGCGCCGCCGCCGGAGACCACGCTCTCCGCATAGGCCGGCAGCTCGAAGCTCGTGAACTGGGCCGCCGCGTAAGGCGTCAGCCCGATCCACGGTGTGGCATAGCGATAGCCGCCCTCGAGCCGGCCAGACCAGGCATTGGCATTGAAGTTGGCGCGCAGATGATCGGCGCCGGCCGCGGTGACGATGCGGTCGGTGGTGACATCCTGCCAGCCATAGGCGAGCGCAGCACTCAAGTACGCCGCGCCGACGCTGTGGCGAACGAACGCGCCGGCCTGGAACAGATCGGAGCGGCCCCAGTCAAGACCGTTGACGCTGAAGCTGGTCGCGCCACCGGCGAGCGCAAAGCCGGCGATGGTGTTCGGCGAGAAGCGGTAGTCGGCGCCGACCGCGCTGCCATAGAGGCTGCTGCTGGTGTTGTTCGAGCCGAGCACCGCATTGCCGCTGGTGGTCTGCGAGCCGCCATAGCCCGCCGCCCATACGCTCCAGCGCTGCTCGAAGCTCGGCTGCGGTGGCGGCGCCTTGGTGTAGATCGCGGCCAGCGCGTCGCGCGGCTCGGTCTTGCGCGCCGCATAGGCGAGCGGCGTGCTCTCCTCGGCGAACGGCGTCGCCCCCGCGCCGCCACCGAAGCCACCGTCACGCCCGGCAACAAACGGATCGGTCAGCAGTCCCAGGAACATGCCCATCGCGTTGAATGTCGCCTGCTGCGAGCCGGTCGCGCCTTCGCCCGAGGCCTGCGTCAGGCCGTTCGGCGACAGCCCGGCGAACACCGCGTTGATGCCGCCATTGGCGTTGAAGAAGTTCTGCACCGTGGTGGCGACGTTCTGCTGATTGACGTTCAGCTTCGACTTCGCGCCGTAATCGAGCGCGAAGTTGAGATAGGCGTTGCTCGCGTCATAGCCGAGCGTCGCGACGAGGTTCGACGGCAGCCCGGTTGAATCGACACCCGCAAACGTGCCGCTGCGGCCGCCGGCCGCCGACAGGATGGTGTATCGCTTGGCGATCGTACTGCCGGCGGCGACGCGGACGCCGACCGATCCGGCCAGCGTCGCGCTGCCGCTCACCTTGGCCAGGGTGGACGCCGTCGAATTGAGCCCGACGAGATAAAGTGCACCGGACTGGAAGGCGAGGTTGCCCGCCACGTTCAGGAATGTGCCAGGCGTCGCTTTGCCGGGCATCAGGATGCCGCCGCTTGCAATCGTCGTGTTGCCGACGGTGCCGACGCCGGACAGCGCTCCGCCGGCATTCACCGTGGTGAGGCTCGACGAGGCGATGAGCCGTCGACCTGAAGAATGCCGCCGTTGACCGTCGTGGTGCCGGTATAGCTGTTGACGCCGGACAGCGTCAGGGTGCCGCTGCCGGTCTTCTCGAAATTGGCAGGACCGGTGCGGCCACCGCCGAAGCAGCCACAGATATGGAATGGGTTCAACGGATCGAAGTCGGCAAGCACGCCGCTGAGCGCCGTCGAGAGATTATTGCTGCCAACGACGAGGGTGTTGCCTGAGCCGATATAGTAAAAGCCGGAGCCTGCGATCGAACCCGCGGTGATGCGCCCGTCGCCGTTCAGCCCCGTGCTGAGCGAGAAATCGACCAGTCCGGTGCCGTTGGTGATGAACTGTGCGTTGCCGCCGGTCGCGTTGTTGAAGAACTTGATGGTGCTGCCGGCTTCGGTGGTAATGGTGGCATCGCCCGCCGTAGCGAACGCCGTGAAGATGTGTTGGCTGCCGGCCTGGTTGTCGATGGTCGCATTGCCCGCGGTGGCATAGGCATCGAACTGGAGAACGCTGCCGTCCCGATTGACGATCGTCGCGTTGGCCGCGGTCGGCGCCTCCACCGGGTTGAAACCGCCAGATCCGAAATAGAGCACGCCGCTGTTGTCGAAGCTGGCGTTTGCCGCCGTGCTGTTCTGGAAAAAGGCGACCTGACCGCCCGCGAGCGTGACGATGGTTGCCGAAGCCGCGGATGAGGACTCGAAAAACTGTGTCGAGCCGCCATTGGTGCCGTTGGTGATGGTGGCTTGCTCCGCATTGGTGTGGCCCAGAAACACCGCGGCACCGCCGTTGGAATTGTCGATCACGGCCTTGGCGGCCGTGCTGGTGTCGGAGCCGCCGGGAGGACCAAACGCGTCGCCGAACACCACAGTGCCGCCGTTGGTGTTGGTGAATCTGGCGTTGCCGGCAGAACTGGTGTCGCGGAAGATCGTGAGCGCACCATTGGTGTTGCTCACGGTGGCATTGCCCGCGGTGCTGCTGTCGCGAAACTCCGTGATGCCGAAATTCTGGTTGACGATCGTCGCCGTCGACGCCGTGGTGGAATTGTAGAACGTCGTGGTGGCGATCCCGTTGAAGCCGTCGTTGACGATCTTGGTGATTCCGGCCGTGTTGGCATTGACGATGTCGAACTTGCCGTCGACCGCGACCTCGCCGACGATCGAGGCGGCGTGGCTGGCGTCGCCGAGTTGCAAGGTCGCGCAATCGCAGATCGTGGTGCCGCCGGTGTAGGTGTTGGTGCCTGTTAGCACCACGCGGCCGAGGCCGCCCGAATTGTCCAGCACCGTCAGCTTGCCGGGGCCGTTGCCGTCGGCGATGTTGCCGGCGATCGTGAGCGTGACGCCATTGGCGTCGATCGCGCTGCCGATGGCGGACGTATTGATCTTGAAGTTGTTGGCGAACGTCAGGTTGCCGAGGCCGTCGGCCTGAAACGAGGCATTGTCGAGCGTGACGGTGCCCGACCCGACCGAGCCGTTGTTGCCTACGACAACGGTCGTATCGACCACCAGCGTTCCGCCGGAATAGGTGTTGGCGCCGGAGAGCTGCACGTTGGAGAAACCGGACGCCGACGAATCGATCAGGCGCAGAACGCCGGCGCCGGCACCGTCGGCGATCACGCCCTGGAGATTGACCTGGGCGCCGTTCGCATCGACCGTTCCGCCGGCCGCATTGACCGCGATGTTGTTGGCGAAGGCGACGCTCGAGACCGTCGGCGACTGCATCTGGAACGTGCCGCCATTGAGCGTGATAGTGCCGGTGCCGACCGAATCCGCATTCGTCACCTGCACGGTGCCGGCGGAGATCAGCGTGCCGCCGGAATAGGCATTGGTGCCCGCGAGCACCAGCGTGCTGTTGCCGAGCTGCTGCACCATCACGCCGGGCGCAAGCCCGTCGTTGATGTTCGCACTGATGGTGATGGTCTGGCCGCTGTTGGCCCGGTTGATCAGGCCGCCGCTCGGCCCCGTCAAGGCGAAGTTAACCGGGTTGCCGCTGATCGTGTACGACTGCGAATTGGCGGTGAAGGTCCACGAGTCCAGCAGCATCGGGCCAGCGCCGATCGTGACCGTCGCCGATCCCGTCGAATCGAAAATGGCGGATTGGGTCGGGAGGATCGGCGGCGCGCCGGGCGACGTCGTCGACCAGTTGGTCGGGAGCTGGTAGTCGGCACTGCTCGTTGTGCTACCGCTGCCGCCCCAGGTGAAGCTCTGGGCTTGTGCCGAACTGGACGGCAACAGGCTTGCAGCCGCCGAGACGCAGACTGCCGAAGCCAGCACACCGCGAAACTGCCGAGCAAACGAAAAAAAGACCGAACCAAAATGCACGTGAACTGCCCCCAAACGCTCTACGGCGCTCTTGGGGCGAGATTAGCATGTTGCCAAACGCGCGATTGTTGATTGTGTCCGAAATCCTTCGATTCAGCTTCCGGAGGTCGAAGTTTCGGCCCCACTGTTGTACACCCGCAACGCTAGCGGAGGCTGGCCTCGCAACCAGCGCACGATTCTTGGTACTCTGGTCAGGCGTTCGGCGACGGCTCGCTGGCCACGGTCAGCAGCTGCGACCGTCGGACGCGCTCGCGATGCGCGGTGTAGAGGCCCGAGGCGACGATGAAGCCGGCGCCGAGGATGGTCCAGCTGTCGGGCACTTCGCCGAAGATCAGGAAGCCGAGGATGCTGACCCACAGCAGCTGCGTGTAGGAGAACGGCGCCAGCACCGAGGCATCGCCATAGCGGAATGCCAGCACCACGATCCACTGTCCGACGGTGGACGCAACACCGATCAGGATGCCGAACATGATGTCGTGCCAGCTCGGCGTGACCCAGACGAACGGCACCAGCGCGCTGACGATGGCGACGCCGACAATGGACGAATAGGTCATCACCGTGATCGGGCGCTCGCTGCCGCTCATCATGCGCGTCAGGATCAGCGTGCCGGCCCAGGCCAGCGCCGAGACGAGCGGGAAAATCGCGGCGGGATGGAACGCGCTGGTGCCCGGCCGCAGGATGATGAACACGCCGGCGAGGCCGACCGCGGTCGCGATCCAGCGTCGCATGCCGACCCTCTCACCGAGGAACGCGATCGACAGCGCGGTGACGAACAGCGGCGAGACGAAGCTGGTGGCCGAGGCTTCGGCGATCGGCAGGAAGCCGAGCCCCGTGATGAAGATCAGCGAGGAACCGAGCAGCGCGGCGCCGCGCAGCACGTGCAGCCCGGGACGGCTGCTGCGCAGCGCGAACAGCGGCGAGCCCGGCAGCATCGCCGGCGTCATGATCATCGCGAACACCAGGAAGCGGATCCAGGCGATCTCGATCGAGGGCAGCGTGGAGGAGAGATATTTTGCCGTGACGTCGGAGGTGCCCAGGAACACGGTCGACAGCAGGACCAGCGCGATACCCTTGAACGGCCGGTCGGTGCGGGCGGGCGCCTTGCTTGTCGCTGCGGGCGCGGTCTTGGCAGGCAATGAAAGGGGAACGCTGTCCAGCCTGGCGGCCACGGCTGCGGGGGGCGGTGTCACGGCAATCTCGAAGGCAAAATAAAGGGAATCTGCTGATCGTACAAAACGCCAATTCCGCCGCGAGAACAATGCCCGAAAACGGGACTCCGATATGCACCAGCGCGCGCGACCGCCCGCCGCAGGCTGTGTGCCGCCGCAACTGCAACAGTTTGTTAAGAACTGTCTGGAGCGAAGTGAACCGCTCTCGCTCAGAGCATCGGCAGCGAGCGTGGTTTCGGCCCGCGCGGGAACGCGGCATCGAGCGCGGCGAGTTCCTCGGCGCTGAGCTTGAGCGTGCCGGCGGCAGCGTTCTCCGCCGCGTGTTCCGCGTTCGACGCCTTCGGAATCGCGAGCACCGACGGCAGCCGCGTGAGGAAGCTCAGCGTGACCTGGCGCGGTGTCGCCTTGTGCGCCTGCGCGATCGATTGCAGCACCGCGCCGGCCCTGCTCGACGGCGAGGGAAAATCATTGTGACCGAACGGCGAGTAGGCGACGACGGCGACGCCGTGCTGCTCGCACCACGGAATCACGGCGTGCTCGATGGCGCGCTCCTGCAGATGGTAGAGCACCTGGTTGCAGGCGATCGTACCCTCACCCGCGACATCGAGCACTTCGTCGAGATCCTCGGTGTCGAAATTGCTGACGCCCCAGGCGCGGATCTTGCCCGCCGCGATCAATTCGTCGAACGCCGCGACCGTCTCTGCGAGCGGAGTGGTTCCGCGCCAGTGCAGCAGATAGCAATCGAGGCGATCGGTCTTCAGCCGCTTCAGCGAGCGCTCGCAGGCGGTGATGGTGCCGCGCCGCGAGGCGTTGCTCGGCAAGACCTTCGAGACCAGGAACGTTTCGTCGCGGCGGCCGGCGATCGCATCCGCGATCACAAGCTCGGCGTCGCCATACATCTCGGCGGTGTCGATATGCGTCATGCCGGCATCGATGCCGCGCTTCAGCGCAGCGACGGCCGCCTTGCGGTCACCGCGATCGAGATACCAGGTGCCCTGCCCGATCACCGAGACCTGCGGGCCGTTGTCGCCGAATTTTTTTGTCTGCACGATCGCCTCGTTCCGCGTGTTCGCTTGTAGCCCCCGCGCAGGACGATAAAGCAAACGGACGACCATGTCTCCACATCGTCGTCCCGGCGAAGGCCGGGACCCATACTCCGCAGCAGTCGTTGTTGGCGGGACTCGTCATCCCACCCGTGTGCAACAACAGATATTCGTGGTTATGGGTCCCGGCCTTCGCCGGGACGACAGCTGTTTTGTGACGCGCGCTCTCGCGTCTCTCGACGCGCGTCAAACGTTGAGATTCATCCACACCGCCTTCGGCTCGGTAAAGTTATCGAGCGCGGCGGTGCCGTGCTCGCGGCCGAGGCCGGAGTCGCGCTCGCCGCCCCACGGCAACCGCACATCGGTGTAGCCATAGGTATTGATCCACACCGTGCCGGCGCGGGCCTTTTTGGCGAAGCGCTGCACGCGGCCCATATCGGCGCTCCAGACGCCGGCGGCGAGGCTGTAGGCGGTGCCGTTGGCGATGCGCAGCGCATCGGCCTCGTCCTTGAACTTGATCACGCTGACGACGGGGCCAAAAATCTCCTCCTGCGAGATGCGCATCTCGTGCGCGACGTTGGCGAACACCGCGGGGCTGATGAAATAGCCGCGGTCGCCGACCCGCGCGCCGCCGGTGGCCAGCAGCGCGCCCTCATGTTTGCCGATCTCGACATAATCGAGGATCGAGCGCATCTGCTTCTCGGAGATGACCGGCCCGAGCGCGGTGGCGCGATCGGCGGGATCGCCGATCCGCAACGCCTCGGCGCGGGCGACCAGACGCTCGACCACCTCGTCATAGGCGCTCTCCTGCACCAGCACGCGCGAGCCGGCCGAGCAAACTTGCCCGGCGTTGAAGAAGATTCCGGCAGCCGCGGCCTTGGCAGCGGCTTCGAGATTGGCATCGTCGAAGATCACATTGGCGGACTTGCCGCCGAGCTCGAGCGAGACGCGTTTGAAGTTGCCGGCGGCTCCCTTCATGATGCCGCGGCCGACGCCGGGCGAGCCGGTGAACGTCACCTTGTCGACGTCGGGATGATTGACCAGCGCATCGCCGACGATGCGGCCGGGACCGGTCACGATGTTGAGCACGCCCTTCGGCAGTCCGGCCTCGAGCGCGAGCTCGCCGATCCTGAGCGCCGACAACGAGGTCAGCTCGGCCGGCTTCATCACCACCGTGCAGCCGCAGGCGAGCGCCGGCGCGAGCTTCCATATGCCGATCATCAGCGGGAAATTCCACGGCACGATCGCGGCGACCACGCCGACCGGCTCGCGCACCGTATAGGTCAGCGCGTCGTCGCGCGCCGAGACCACATCGCCGCTGATCTTGTCGGCCCAGCCGGCGTAATAGGTCAGCGTGTCGATGGCGGCCGGAAAATCCTGGCGCAGCACCGCCGATATCGGCTTGCCGGCATCGAGGCTCTCGAGCGCTGCGATTTCATCGGCGTGCTGCTTCAGCAGCTCGGCCCATCGGAGCAGAATGTGGCCACGCTCGGCCGCGCGCATGGTGCGCCACGGCCCCTCGAAGGCGCGGCGGGCGGCCGCCACGGCACGGTCGACATCCGCCTCGTTGCCTTCGGCAATCGTCGCGATCACCTGCTCGGTGGCGGGATTGAGCGACTTGAAGGTGTTTCCGGACAGCGAACGGACGCGGGCGCCGTCGATCAGCAGCAATTCGTCCCTGACGGTCGGGGCGCGGCGGGCGTCACGCTCATAGTCATATGCAACGGACATCATATTTCCTCCTGGTGTTGTCGCTCAACGTAGGAGGCTTTGATCAGCAGTAAATATGATATCTTGTGCCTATTGGCATGCCAAGATATGAATTCAATTTCATAATTGGTGACCACGATGCTGCAGATCGAGATCGAGACCGTCTGGCGATTCCGGAAAGAGGACAGCCCGCAGACCGCGGTCGTGATGCTCGGCATCCTCAACGAGATCAGGAAGACCGGGAAGATCACCAGCGCCGCCAACGACGCGCAGCTGTCCTATCGCCATGTCTGGAACCTGATCGAGCAATGGACCGCCTTCTTCGGCGTACCGCTGGTGGAGACCCAGCGCGGCAAGGGCTCGAAGCTGACGCCATTCGGCGAGAAGCTGGTGTGGGCCGGCGAGCGCATGCAGGCGCGGCTCGGGCTGCATCTCGAGAACCTCGCGCAGGAACTGGTCACGGAGATCAAGCCGTTTCTCGAGCAGCGACCGTCAGTGATCCGGGTCCATGCCAGCCACGGCTTTGCGGTGTCCAAGCTGCGCGAGTTCCTCGACCGCGCGGGCGGCGTCGGCGTCGATCTGCGCTATGTCAGCAACCAGAACTCGCTGGTCTCGCTGGCGCAGGGCGCGTGCGATCTCTCCGGCGTGCACCTGCCGCGCGGCGAATTGCGCGCGCAGGGCATCAAGGCCTGCCGCGAATGGCTCGATCCGCGCGAGGACCGCGTCATCAATTTCGTGACGCGTGAGATGGGCCTGATGGTCAAGCGCGGCAACCCGCTGAAGATCACGTCGCTGAAGGACCTGGTCGAGCGCAAGGCCCGTTTCGTCAACCGCGACCATGATTCCGGCACGCGGCTGCTGTTCGATCAATTGCTGGCGCTGCACAAGATCCCGGAAGGGCGGATCAACGGCGCCCAGCACATGGAGTTCACCCATGCCGCGGTCGCCGCCTATGTCGCCAGCGGCATGGCGGATGCGAGCTTCGGCGTCGAGGCTGCCGCGCGGCAGTTCGGGCTCGATTTCATCCGCCTGCTCACGGAAGATTATTTCTTCGTGTGCAAGCGCGCCTTCCTCGAGACCGAGCCGATGCAGCGCGTGCTCGACATCATGAAGAGCAGCGAGTTTCACAAGGCGGTGGGCGCCCTTCCCGGCTATGTCGCCTCCAGCACCGGCGCCGTCAGCGGCGTGAAGGAGTTTCTCGAGAAGCTGCATTCGGACCGCTGATCAGGCCACGCCCGGCGGCGGCCGACCTGATCGCCGTCGATCCTTCGGGACTCGCGCCAGGGGCGATGACGAGGATCGACAGACACGAAGATATCTAGCCGAGACCGCCGATGTCGGCGACCAGCATCGAGCCTGTCACCGATTCCGTGATGTAGAGACGGTCGCGGTTGGCGCCGCCGATCGCGACGTTGGTGCAGCTCGGTCCGGCGCAGGACTTGATCCGCGCGATGCACTCGCCGTTCGGCGCAAACACGAAGACATGACCGAGCGAGGCGTGCGCGACGAACAGCCGACCGGCGGCGTCCATCGTCATGCCGTCGGGCCCGCTCGGGCCGAACAGCGAGCAGAAGCGGCCGACCTTGGAAACGCTGCCGTCCTTCATGAACGGCGCGCGCCAGACCGCATTGTCGCGCGTCATGGCGACGAACAGGACTGCCTCGTGCGGATCGAGCACCAGGCCGTTCGGGCTGATGCCGGTGTCGATCAGGCAGTCGAGCGCTCCATTCACCCGCAGTCGATAGACGCGGCCGGTCGGATCGTGCAACCCGGTCTGGCCCTGATCGGTGAAATAGATGTCGCCGTTCGAGGCGATGTGCAGGTCGTTGCAGCCGCGGAACGATTCCGAATTGCGCGAGCGCAGCAGGGGCGTGACCTCGCCGGACCTCGCATCGAGCTCCATCAGGCCGTGCCGATAGTCGGCGATCAGGATGCGGCCCATCGCATCGATCTTCAGCCCGTTCGGCCAGCCGTCATATTCGGCGACCTGTGACCATGACTTGTCAGGCGCGATCCTGAAGATGCGGCCGAACGGGATGTCGACGATGTAGAGATTGCCATCGGCATCGAACGACGGTCCCTCGATGAAGCAATCGGTCACCGCGCCCGGGCGGTTGGCGTCGGCCCATTCGCTCGCCATCCTGCGGCGGAATTCGGCCGGCACGGCGGAGAAGATTTCGGTCGGGATCAGTTTCGGCGGCGTTTCCAGGAACATCATTGTTGGTTCACCCGTTGGCGGAGCGGGGCGGACCATAGAGAAGATTGCTGGCGCCGTCGAATACCCCAAAGCCCACCACGTCATTGCGAGCCAACGGGTCGCGCGAACGCGCGCCCGATGACAGGCTCCGCGAAGCAATCCATACCTCCACGCGTGGCAAGATGGATTGCTTCGTCACTTCGTTTCTCGCAATGACGGTTGGACAGCCGTCCCGTGCTTACGACGTTTTCCTATTCGGCCGGCTGCGCCGAGCCATAGGCTTCCGAGATCATGTAGCCGGACAGCGTGCCGTAGGCCGCGGTCCATGCGGCGGCGACGTCAGGCGTCCAGGCTTCGCCGAGCCCCTTCTCCAGCGTCCACAACAATGCGCCGCCGACCACCGGATAATGCTCGGGCTTGGCGCCATAGCCGACATGCCGCTTGGCCAGCGCACTCGCGGCCGGCAGGATCGTATCAAGATTGCTCAGCCCGTTCACGACGACGGCAAGCGTCGTCATCAATTTCTTGCGCTGCTCCTTCATGTCGGCCGGAAACATCGCCCTCACGGCGGGCGCGACTTCGAACAAGCGATCGTAGAAAATGACCGCGGCCTGCTCCGAGATCGGCGCGACCTTGCCAAAGCTTTCCTGAACCAGCTTGATCTGGGCCGGATTCATCTCGACTCTCCCTGGTTCTGGAATGACTCTGCAAAATGCGAGCATTGGTAGCCGCATCCGGCGTTTCGGTTCAGAGCGGAAACGCGCTTGCCGTCGACGTGATCATCACGCCGCCTCGACGAAGCTGTGGCGCTCATAGAGAAATTCGAGCACGCGCTGCCGGCACTTCAGGTAGCCCGCGTTGGTCGCAAGCTCGAGCCGCTTGCGCGGGCGCGCCAACGGCACCTCGAGCACCTCGCCGATCCGCGCGCTCGGACCGTTGGTCATCATGACGATGCGGTCCGACAGCAGCACGGCCTCGTCGACGTCGTGGGTGATCATCAGGATGGTGTTGCCGAGCTTCTGGTGCAGCGCCATCACCGAATCCTGCAGATGCGCCCTCGTCAGCGCGTCGAGTGCGCCGAACGGCTCGTCGAGCAGCAGCACCTTCGGCTCCATCGCGAGCGCACGCGCGATGCCGACGCGCTGCTTCATGCCGCCCGAGATCTCGCTCGGCCGCTTGTCCTTGGCATGCGCCATCTGCACCAGGCTGAGATTGTGCATCACCCAGGCGTCGCGCTCGGCCCTGCTCTTGGTCCTTGCAAACACCTTGTCGACGCCGAGCTTGACGTTCTCGTAGACGGTGAGCCACGGCAGCAGGCTGTGGTTCTGGAACACCACGGCCCGATCCGGTCCCGGCGAATTGACCTCGCGGTTCTCCAGCAGCACACCGCCATTGGTGGCGCCGGTGAGGCCGGCGACGATGTTGAGCAGGGTCGACTTGCCGCAACCGGAATGGCCGATGATCGAGACGTATTCGCCCTTCTCGATCGTCAGGTTGATGTCCTTCAACACCTCCGTGGTGGCGTTGCCGCGGATGAAGGTCTTGTCGATGTGATCGAGCTTCAGATAGGCCTGCATGACTTTCTCCTCAGTTCGCCGCCGTGCCGCGGGTCACGATCTTGCCCAGCCCCGCGATCAGGCGGTCGAGCACGAAGCCGATGATGCCGACATAGAACAGCGCCAGGATGATTTCGCTGATATGCGAGGAATTCCACGCATCCCAGATGAAGAATCCGATGCCGACGCCGCCGATCAGCATTTCCGCGGCGACGATCGCGAGCCAGGACAGGCCGATGCCGATGCGCAGGCCGGTGAACATGTAGGGCGCAGCCGCCGGGATCATGATCTTGGTGAAGAACTCCAGCGGATTGAGCTGCACGACGGCCGCGACGTTGCGGTAGTCCTGCGGGATGTTGCGGATGCCGACCGCGGTGTTGATAATGATCGGCCACACCGAGGTGATGAAGATCACGAAGATCGCCGAGGGCTGGCCGTCGCGGAATGCGGCCAGCGACAGCGGCAGCCACGCCAGCGGCGGAATCGTGCGCAGCACCTGGAACAGCGGATCGAGCCCGCGCATCGCCCAGACCGATTGTCCGACCAGCGTGCCGAGCGCGATGCCCGCGATCGCCGCGAGCGAATAGCCGTAGGCGACGCGCTGCAGGCTGGCGGAGAGGTGCCAGAACAGGCCCTTGTCGATGCCGCCATTGTCGAAGAACGGATCGAGGATCAGCTCCTTGGTGTCCTTGAACACCTTTGACGGCGGCGGCAGGCTGGAGCCGGCGCGCCGGCAGATCAGCTCCCACACCACCAGCAGCAGCGCGACCACGATCAGCGGCGGCACCACACGCGCCGCGGTCTCCTTCGCCATCCTGGCGTAGGCCTCGGCGCGCGGCGCGCGCTTCGGCGTTATGGTCACGACCGGCGCCGCGGCAGTGGCCGGCGGGATCGCCATCGCCGACACTTCGGTCTTCATGGCAGGCATCGACATTGAACGAAAATCTCCGTGGTCAAAAAGGGAGAGCCGCACTGCTCGCGCGGCTCGCTCAAATCAGACGTCAACACGCTTGATGGACAACGACTTCAGGTACGCGGCGGGGTCGGCGGGATCGAACACCTTGCCGTCGAAGAAGGTTTCCTTGCCGCGCGAGGTCGAGGCCGGAATGTCCGACACGCCAAGCTCCTTGGCGGCCTCCTTCCAGAGATCCTCGCGGTTCACCTTGGCGATCAGCGCCTTGGTGTCGAAACCCGCCTCGTACTTGCCCCAGCGAATGTCCTCGGTCAGGAACCAGAGGTCGTGGCTCTGATACGGATAGGAGGCGTTGTCGCTCCAGAACCGCATCTGCTGCGGCGAATTCTCGACCACGCGGCCGGTGCCGTAGTCGAACTTGCCCTTCATGCGGTCGGTGATGTCCTCGACCGGGCAGTTGATCCACTGCCGCTTGGCGCAGATCGCCGCGGTCTCCTCGCGGTTCTCTGCCTTCTCGCACCACTGCTGGGCTTCCATCACCGCCATCAGCAGCGCCTTCGCGGCCTTCGGATTCTTGTCGACCCAGGCAGCGCGCAGGCCGAACGATTTCTCCGGATGCTTGTCCCAGAGCTCGCCGGTCGTGATCGCGGTATAGCCGATGTCCTGATGGATCAACTGCAGATTCCACGGCTCGCAGACGCAGAAGCAGTCCATCGTGCCGACCTTCATGTTGGCCACCATCTGCGGCGGCGGCACCACGATGGTCTCGATGTCCTTGTCGGGATCGATGCCGCCGGCGGCGAGCCAGTAGCGGATCCAGAGATCGTGCGTGCCGCCGGGGAAAGTCATCGCGGCCTTCACCGCCTTGCCGGAAGCCTTCTTCTTCTCCAGCGCCGCCTTGAACGGCGCGGTGTCGATGCCGACCTTGAGATCGGCATATTCCTTGGCGACCGAGATACACTGGCCGTTCAGGTTGAGCCGCGCCATGATGTACATCGGCGTCGGCTGATTGTTCTGCGTCACCTTGCCGGCCGAGATCAGATACGGCATCGGGGTCAGGATATGCGCGCCGTCGATGCCGTTGCCCTCGGAGCCGAGCACGAGATTGTCGCGCGTGGTGCCCCACGAGGCCTGCTTCTGCACCTCGACATCGGGCATGCCGTATTTGGCGAAGATGCCCTTCTCCTTGGCGACGAACAGCGGCGAGGCATCGGTCAGCGCGATGAAGCCGAGCTTGGCGCCCTTCACTTCCGGACCCGCGCCCTGCGCGAACGCGCCAGCGGGAAAGTTCAGCTTGGCCGCGGCAAGCAGCGCGGCGGCGCCGCTGGTTGCCTTCAGAAGCTGACGGCGGCTGAGGCCGCGGCCTGAAGGCTGGTTGGTGGGCTTGGTCATCGGTCGTCCTTTGCTGCGTCGTTGCGTTGCGGTGTTGCGTCAGTGCGTCGAGCGCCGTCCTTCGAATGGCGACGCGCGCAGGGCGCAAAAAAGGCGTGCACCGGGAAGCCCCGGTCTGGCGGCGTCAGAAATCCGATGGGGTAGCCTCGAGGGACGGCTTCAATGGCGTCGGCTAATGATTATTCAAGCCTTGTGCCAACCTACCGCAGTGCAAAAATGGATTTCGCTGCAAAGCCTTGCGCAACATGTCGCAGCGCGCGCGGATTTTCCGCGCGCTGCCAAAACTTGCGATTCGCCCAATCCTTGTGCGGCGCACAAGAATTGAGCAGAAGCGTTCAGAAACCGATCAGGCGTCTTCGGAGACCTTGGTGCCGAGCGGCGCGGGCGCCATTCCGCCACCGGGCTTCACGTGGAATTCGTAGGTCATCAGGCTCCACGGCCCATCCGAGCGCTGGCCATCGGGCATGACCGGATCGGTGCGGCGCTCGACCTTGGCGATCAATTCATCCTTCACGCCGAACACGACGTCGGAATCGATGTACTTGTCGCCTTCGACGAAGACATGCGTGATCAGCGGCTCGTAGCCCTTGGCGTTGACCAGGAAGTGCACATGCGCCGGCCGCATCGGGTGACGGTTGGTCTGCGTGATCATCTGCCCGACCGGCCCGTCGGTCGGGATCGGATAGCTGCACGGCACGATGGTGCGGAAGAAGAAGCGGCCGTCGGCATCGGTGATGAAGCGCGCCCGCGACGACGGACCTTCGGTGGCGTAGCTCGGCTTCTGCGAGTCGTAGAATCCGTCGTCATCCGCGTGCCAGATATCGACCGGCACATTGGCCAGCGGCTTGCCGTCGAGGTCGGTGACGCGGCTCTGCACGAACATGCGCTCGCCCGGCAGGCTTGCCGAGATGTCGGTGCCGTGCGGGGTCACCTTGTGCTCGCCGACATAGAACGGACCGAGCACCGTGGTCTCGGTCGCGCCGTCGCGATCGCGATGGTTGACCGCATCGACCAGCATCGACACGCCGAGCACGTCGGACAGCAGGATGAACTCCTGGCGGATGTCGGTGCACTTCTGCCCGGTGCGGGTCAGGAAGCCGATCGCGTGGTCCCATTCCTCGAAGGTGAGATCGGTCCTGCGCACATAATCGTGCAGCGACTTCACCAATTCCTGCAGCAGGAACTTGGCCCGCGGATCGGGTGTCTGGTCGAAGCTGCGGATGACGGCGGCGGTGAGCTCGGTTTCGTTGAACTGGGTCATCTCGGCGTGTTCCTTGACGTGTTCCTTGGCGTCTACCTTGGCCCCTTCGGGGTGCGATTGCAGGGGCGACCGTACACCACCAGCTCAATGCCGGTAAGCGGCAGCGGATTGGTGCAGCAGACACTTTTCGGCTATCAAGGCTGCCTTGCAAGCCGGAGAAATGCCTGATGCTAGCCCCTACGCCTGCCTCGCCCGAATCCGCGGGAATGTCGACCGCTGCCCTCACCCGCCTCGAAGCGCATCTGAAGAACCGCTACATCGATGCCGGCCGTTTTCCCGGCACGCAGGTCCTGATCTATCGCCGCGGCAAGATCGTGCATTCCACGGTCCAGGGCTTTGCCGATCTCGAGCGCAAGGTGCCGGTCAAGGACGACACCATCTTCCGCATCTATTCGATGACCAAGCCGATCACGTCGGTCGCCTTCATGATGCTGGTCGAGGAAGGCAAGGTCGCGCTCGACGAGCCGGTCGCGAAGTACATTCCGGAATGGAAGAACCTCGGCGTGTTCGTCGCCGGCACCGCGCCCGCCTTCCTGACCCGCCCACCGACGCGGCCGATGCAGATCGTCGACCTCTTGCGCCACACCTCGGGCCTCACTTACGGCTTCCAGCAGCGCTCCAATGTCGACGCGGCCTATCGCGAGAAGAAGATCGGCGAGGTCATCAAGGCCGGCACGCTCGACGGCATGATCGAGGACCTGGCGAAGATCCCGCTGGAGTTTTCGCCGGGCGAAGCCTGGAACTACTCGGTCTCGACCGACGTGCTCGGCTATCTCGTCGGCAAGATCTCGGGTGTGCCGTTCGAGCAATTCCTGAAGGAGCGCATCTTCAAGCCGCTCGGCATGAACGACACGGATTTCTTCGTGCCGGCCGACAAGGCGCATCGGTTTGCCGCCTGCTATTCCGCCGATCCGCAGGGCGGCTTCAACCCGCTCGCCGCCGAGCGCAAGGGCACGCTGACGCTGCAGGACGATCCGACCACCAGCTCGTTCCTGGCGCCGCCTTCGCTGATCTCGGGCGGCGGCGGACTGTGCTCGACCGCGGCCGACTACCTGACCTTCTGCCGGGCGCTGCTCAATGGCGGCGAGCTCGGCGGCGTCAGGCTGCTCGGCCCGAAGACGGTGAAGCTGATGACCTCGAACCATCTGCCCGGCGGGGTCGATCTGCCGGCGATGTCGCGCTCGATGTTCGCCGAAGCCGCCTATAACGGCATCGGCTTCGGCCTCGGCTTCGCCGTCACCATGCACCCGGCGCAGACGCTGATCGCCGGCAGCCCGGGCGAATTCAACTGGGGCGGCGCCGCGACGACGTCGTTCTTCATCGACCCGGCCGAGGAATTGATCACGATCTTCATGACCCAGGTGCTGCCGTCGAGCGCCTATCCGCTGCGGCGCGAGCTGCGCACCATGGTCTACGCCGCGATCACCGAGAGCAATCTCTGACATGACGTCATTCCGCGGCGCATACTCCTCGTTCGAGCATGATCCTTTCGGAAAACCGCTTCACACTTTTCCGGATCATGCTTTGGGCGCCGCGGAACTTTTCCGATAACCAACTGTTTCCTTTGGCGGACTTTTCCCGCTTCCCCTAAGCTCACAGCGAATGGGCACCGACCTGGGGACATCGTGCCGAAACTGACATTGCCAGTCCGTCTCGCGCTTCTGGTCGCGGGAACGATGTTGCCGCTGATCATTTTCGCGGTCGGGATCGTCTTCCACAATTATCAGCGGGATCGCCAGGCGGCCACGCAGCGCGTGCTGGAGACGGCGCGCAGCATCCGCCTGCTGCTCGATGCGGAAATGCAGCGCATGACCGGCGGGCTGCAGGTGCTGGCGCTGACCAACTCGCTGCGCAACAGCGACTTCGACAACTTCCGCCGCGTCGCGGTCGGCTTCATCGACCAGTACGGCAAGGATGGCGTGGTGCTGGTGGCGGACCGCGCCGGACGCCAGGTGTTCTCCTCGCTGACGCCGGACACCGCGAGCCTGCCGCCACGCAACAAACTCGAGATCCTCGAGAAGGTGTTCACGACGCGGCAGCCGCAATACTCCAACCTGTTCTTCGGCGCGGTGAAGCAGCGGCTGATCATCACGGTCGAGGTGCCGGTGATGCGCGACGGCGAGGTACTTTACGACATCTCCTTCAGCCCGCCGATCGAGGTGTTCCAGGCCATCATCGAGAAGCAGCGCCTCAACCAGGACTGGACCATCTCGATCTTCGACAGCGACGGCGTCAACCTGGCGCGCGTGCCGAATCCGCAGGCGACCATCGGCCAGCGCGCCTCGCCATCGCTGTTTGCCGAGATGTTTCGCCAGAGCGAGGCGACGCTGCCGACCGTCTCGCTGGAAGGTGTGGCGCTGATCACGGGCTTCACCCGATCGCGCCTCACCGGCTGGACCGTCGCCGCGGGGATCGCGGAGAACTCGCTGGTGGCGCCGCTGTGGCGCTCGCTGGCGATCACCAGCGTGATCGGCGGCGTCCTGCTGCTGGTCGGGCTCGGCTTTGCGGTGCGGATGGCAACCACGATCGCACGCGGCGAGATGCTGCACGACCTTCTGATCGAGGAGCTCAACCACCGCGTCAAGAACACGCTGGCGATCCTGCAATCGATCGCCACGCAGACCTTCCGCAGCGCAAGCCGCACCGAGCGCGACAAGTTCGAGGGGCGGCTCGGCGCGCTGGCGGAGGCGCATAATCTGCTCTCTACCGACAAATGGCAGGGCTCCGACTTCCAGGACGTGGTCAGCCGCGTGCTGCGGCCCTATCTGCTGAACAACACCGCCGAGCGGGTCAGGATGTTCGGACCCCGCGTGCCGCTGTCGCCTCGGCTTGCTTTGGTGCTGTCGATGATCCTGCATGAGATGGCGACCAACGCCGCCAAATATGGCGCGCTGTCCAACGACACCGGCACGGTGACGCTGGACTGGGAGATACTCAACGAGAGCTCCGGACCGAAGCTGCGGATGATCTGGACCGAGACCGGCGGCCCACAGGTCACCGCGCCGGTCCAGCGCGGCTTCGGCTCCCGCCTGATCGAGCGCAGCGCCCGCGACCAGCTCGGCGGCGAGGCCACCGTGGATTTCCTGCCCCACGGCGTCGTCTACACCGTGACCAGCGCCCTCGAAATCGACGGCTGACCGGGCAGGAGTGGCCGATCCTGCGACATCTTGGCACGCAAGTTGCTAAGATTGGCGGGTTCGGCGCCGGAAACAGGGGGAAGTCATGTCGACCATCGCAGCGGAAGCAACAGTTACGCGCAAGCCGCTTTACACATCACTGTTCGTGCAGGTGCTTGTCGCGCTGCTGCTCGGCATCGTCATCGGCATGGCCGCGCCCGATTTCGCGATCGGGCTGAAGATCTTCAGCGATGCCTTCCTGAAGCTGATCTCGATGATCGTGGCGCCGATCGTGTTCTGCGTCGTCGTGCACGGCATTGCGGGTGCCGGCGACCTCAAGAAGGTCGGCCGGGTCGGCGTCAAGGCGCTGGTCTATTTCGAGGCGATGACGACGGTCGCGCTCGTGGTCGGCCTGCTGCTCGCCTATCTGTTCGGCCCCGGCCACGGCATGAACATCGACACCTCGACGCTGGATGCCAAGGCGCTCGGCAACTATGCCAGCAACGCGCAGAAGCTGAAGGGCGAAGGCATCGGCAGCTTCCTGCTCAACATCATCCCGACCACCTCGTTCGACGCGCTGTCGCGCAACGACGTGCTGCAGGTGTTGTTCTTCGCCATCATCTTCGGCGTCAGCCTGGCGCTGGTCGGCGGCGAGAAGGGCGAGAAGATCTCCTCCTTCATCGACGCGGTCTCGACCGTGCTGTTCCGCGCCATGGGCCTGATCGTGCGCTTCGCGCCGATCGGCGTGCTCGGCGCCGTCGCCTATACGGTCGGCAAATACGGCGTCGGTTCGCTGAAGCAGCTGCTATCGCTGGTCGCGCTGTTCTACGTGTCGGTCGCGATCTTCGTGCTCGGCGTGCTCGGCGCCGTGATGGCGCTCGCCGGCATCAACATCCTCAAGTTCCTCGGCTACCTGCGCGAGGAGCTGATGATCGTGGTCGCCACGGCATCGTCCGACGCGGTGCTGCCACAGGTGATGCGCAAGCTGGAGCGTTTCGGCGTCAAGGATTCGGTGGTCGGCCTCGTGATCCCGACCGGCTATTCCTTCAACCTCGATGCCTTCTCGATCTACCTGACGCTTGCGGTCGTCTTCATCGCGCAGGCGACCAACACGCCGCTGTCGTTCGGCGACCTGATGCTGGTGCTCGGCGTGTCGCTGATCACCTCGAAGGGTGCGCATGGCGTGCCCGGCTCGGCGATCGTCATCCTGGCGGCGACGCTCAACGCCGTGCCGAGCATCCCGGCGATCGGCCTCGTGCTGGTGCTTTCGGTCGACTGGTTCATCGGCATGGCGCGCGCCGTCGGCAATCTGATCGGCAACTGCGTCGCCACCGTCGTGGTCGCGGCATGGGAAGGTGACCTCGACCGCGACAAGGCCCGTCGCGTGCTCGAAGGCGCCGAGGCGGTTGACGTGACTGCGGGCTGAGCCGCGCGTCCCAAAGCGAGCAGCGTCCCGCGCGTGGCGCGGGGCGCTGACCTACTTGACCAGCCTCAAATACGGCGGCAGTTGCCGGGTCGTCGATTGTTCCTGCACGGGCTCGTCCGACGCGATCATGTCGCAGAGGGCCTTCAGCTCGGAATCCGTCACCTTGTGGAGCTCCATCCGAAGCTCGAGGATGGCAAGGGACAACAGCCGCGCCGTCTCCGTGTTCGCCCGGTCGGTCAGGAACGCCTGACATTCCTCCAGCGTTGCGAGCAACGCCAGCAACCGTTCTTCCGTGTTCGCGACCGGCATTTCTTCAACTCCCGAAGCCGCGAGGTAGAGTCGAGGCCTTCCCCTCTTTCGCTTCATTGGCCCCTCCCGCCAGAGTTCGCCGGCTTGTCGTAGGCACACATTTGTTCCAGATGATTGAGAACTTTTGGGCAATTGTCCAGCAACATTCCGAAAGCCTGACTTGGACTTACGTCAAACTCTTGCAAATCGGATGATTCAGTCAAGCACTCGCCGGCCACTTCTCGACCTCAGGCTGCACTAGCTGGGGTTGCATCCACGCAACGACGCCCGTACAATATGGTGGCCCGTAGAACTACGGGCGCTGTGCGTTGACGCCTATTATGCATGTGCGCAAAATCTGTGTCGATCAAACTCGCGCTAGTTGTGGTTTGGTCAATATTTTGCCAAATGTAGAGGGCGGGGTGTCGACAGACACCTTGGCGCGGTCGACTTCAGGTAGTCGACCGAGTTGGTACTAGGGTGTTTCCAATGCGCTTTTGCGGTTGGATACCATCCCGCGATCTTCCTGGATTTCGTGGTTCCGACGAACTGGCGATCCACTCGAGCTTAACGCGGTACATCATGAACGTGTCCCTGACCCAGCCGGGCCAGGGATTCTCGATTTGAAGGACGGGTCACAAGAATGAACAGATCAGCAGCAAAGAAGATGAAGCAGCGCAGTGCCGGCAAGCCGGACATTGAGTTGGGCAAGCGGATTCGCCTGCGCCGTGTCGAGCAAAAGATCTCGCAGGCCGAACTCGGCGACAAGCTTGGCGTCAGCTTCCAGCAGGTTCAAAAGTACGAGAAGGGCGTCAACCGTGTCGGCGCTGCCCGCCTTCAGCAGATCGCGACGGCGCTGGATGTGCCGGTCACCTTCTTCTACGACGGCGACAACAAGGCCCGCGAAGTCGAGAGCCTGCTGTTCCTCGACAGCGCGTTCAGCCTCCGGTTGCTGCGCGCCTACAGCAAGATCAAGGATCAGACGGTGCAGCGTCAGCTGGTGTCGCTGATGGAATCGATCGCCGCCAACGAAGACTGAGCGCGGATCGGGTCGCGGCGCCGCGAACGCGATCCCACCACACCGCAACGGCCGGTCCGCCGGCCGCTGCGGCCGCACATGCCGGTCGGGCCGAGAAGATGTCGAAGCGCTGCCATCGCCGATGGCAGCGCTTTTTCTTGAGGCGCTTCTGTCTTTCAAGATTTTGTGATCCAGGCGGATAGCTTCAGTCCCGGCGCCGGATGCGCGGTCATGAAGCGGCGACGAGCATCCCGTCATGATCTTATCGCTCCACGTGAGCACGCGCGCAGATCGCCGCGCATGCGCGCCGCGCTTTTCCAACTCGCGCTCCGACTCCCATCTCGCGCAGCACATGCGCGCGCAATGCGTCGCTATTCTGTCGCGCGGCCAATTGTCGCCGCACATCGGGCGACCTCATAACTCCCGCATTTCCTCAGTTGAACCGGCGCCGCCAGAACCGAGTGCACAAGCCTGTCTTTTTTGTCGCAGCAACGAAGTGGCCCGCATGGACGTTTTCAGGCTTCAACCAAGGAGATCTCGATGAATATCAAGCTTGCCGTTATTGGACTCGCCGCGCTTGGAAGCGCAGCGTTGATGTCCGGCGCGGCATCTGCGATGCCCAACGGGCTTCCGCAAGCCAGTCACATCGCGGGCGAAACGTCCAATGTCGACAAGGTGCGCCAGGTCTGCGATCGCTGGGGCCGCTGCTACTGGCGACCGGGCGCATACGGCTACTACGGACCGCGCCATCACGGATGGCACCATCGTCCGCAATTCCACCATCGCCCGCATCATTACGGGCACCGCCCTCATCACGGCGGACATCATGGTGGCCATCACGGCGGTGGGCATCACGGCGGACACCGTCGCTAATCATCAGCGAGGGGGCTTCGGCCCCCTCACCTTTTTTGCGCTCAAGGTGCGAAGCGGCTTTCCCGTGCGACAAGCGCAAGGCGCCTTCTCCGTCGACGTGCGGTCAGCGCCGGCTACCCCTGTCCTGCCCGGCGGACGAGCGCGTTCTCGAGGAAGAGATACTCGATGCCGGTGCCGAGGAAGGTGTCGATGGCTTCGCGCGGGGTATTGACGATCGGCTGCCCCTTCACGTTGAAGCTCGTGTTCAGCACCATTTCGCGGCCGGTCGCCCGGCCGACGGCCCGCAGCAGCGCATGGAATTCCGGATTGTCCCTGACGTCGACCGTCTGCACGCGGGCCGAGCCGTTGACATGGGTGATCGCGGGCAGCACAGCGCGATGCTCGGGCCGCACGTCGGCGGTCATGATCATGTAGGGAAGCTCGAAACCCTTCGGCACTTCGAACCAGTGGTGGACCTGCTCGAGGCTGACCGCCGGCGCGAACGGGCGGAAGGCTTCGCGCATCTTGACCATCGCGTTGATGCGGTGACGCATCTCCGGATGACCGGGATCGGCCAGGATGCTGCGGTGTCCCAGTGCGCGGGGGCCGAATTCCATGCGTCCGCGGTACCAGCCGAGCACGCCTCCGGCCGCAATCAGCCTGGCCGCCACCGCGCAGGTCTCCTCCAGATCCGGAAAGCGCGTGATCTCTATGCGGCCGGCGGTGTCCGCGAGTGCCCTGTCGATCTCACTCTGCGCATGCGCGGGGCCGAGGAAGGGGACCGGCATCCGGACGTTCTCCACGCCGCGGTCGCGCGATGCTGACCAGAGCGCGGCGCCGAGCGCTGAGCCGTCGTCGCCGGCGGCCGGCTGAACGTAGATCTCGTCGAACAGGCCGGACTGCAGCAGGCGGCCGTTGGCGGTGCAGTTGAGCGCGACGCCGCCCGCCATCGCAAGCCTCCGCAGGCCGGTGCTGCGGCCGAAATGGCCGCAGATGTGGAGCATGACCCTGTCGAGGCATTCCTGCAGCGCAGCGGCGACGTCGCGATGGCCATCGGTGACGTCGCCGTCGGGCGCGCGGGCCGGGATCAGGTGTTCGCCGAGATGGCGTCGCGTCGCGCCGTAGGTTTCGCGATCGTGGCGCTCGGTGTTGAGACGGAGCAGAGGAATCCTGATCAGGCCGTCGTCGCGCAGCTCCACGGTCCGCTCGAAGAAAGCACCGTGGCGGGCGGGATCGCCGTAGGGAGCGAGGCCCATGATCTTGTATTCGTCGGAATTGAAATCGAAGCCGAGATGCAGCGTCAGGGTGGAATAGAGAATGCCGATCGAATCCTGTGCGGTGATTTCCGCGAGCTTGTCGATCTCGTTGTCGTGCGCGTGATAAACGGTGACGGCGTGGACCTCGCCCATGCCGTCGAGGATCACCACCAGGCATTCGTCCCAGCCGGAGGTGTAGTAGGCACTGGCGGCGTGGGACAGATGATGGTTGACGTGGTGGACCTTGCTGGCGGGAAATCCGCTCAGGTGCTTGTCCACTTGCGAGAGCAGTTTTTCACGCGAGAAGACCTCCCTGTATTGCTGGGCGGAGATCGGATCCAGCATGAAAGCGGCTTTGTAGGGCGCATAGTCGAAGCCGTGGGAGATCGCGTCGATATCGGCTGGCTTCAGGCCGGCGGTCTCAAGGCAATAGCTGACAGCGCCGATCGGAAAGTCGCCGGTATGCTTCTTGCGGCTGAAGCGCTCTTCGGCGGCACCGGCGACGATCCTGCCGTCGACCACCAGCACTGCTGCCGAATCGTGACCTTGGGAAATCCGGTATTCGCGTTCCTCGAGGCCCGGCCAGTGCTTCTTCTTGAAGGGGATCGAGTTCTCGAATCCGCTGATGCCGATTACTTTCGCCATCTTCAACACCCCCTGGACGTATCACGCGCAGGGAAATTTCGAGCATGTTCCGCGGCATCGTTGCAGAGGGACCGGGGAAATCAAGTTCCGCCAAACTGCCGCCCCGGAATAGTCGGCCGGCCATCCGTTCCGATCGTTTGACGGAGTACCTCCTTTGCGTCGGGGGACTTCGCGAACGCATCTGCTACAATATGACGCAGCTCTCTCCACCAAGCCACGGCGTTCCGACGCCTTTTTGGATGGAGGTCGATGATGGACGCGTTTTCCGATATTCGATTCGAAGTCTTCAGTACGTGCCCGCAATCCAGCGCGGTCGCGGCGGCGGACTATGTCGAACAGGTGCAGGCCGTCGCCCGCTGGAGCGAAGAGGCAGGCTGCAAGGGGATCCTCGTCTACACGGAGAATTCCCTGGTCGATCCCTGGCTCGTCTCGCAGATCATTCTGCAGAGCACCAAGGAGCTCTGTCCGCTGGTGGCGGTACAGCCGGTCTACATGCATCCCTACAGTATCGCCAAGATGGTGAGTTCGCTCGCGCATATGTACGGACGGCGGCTCTATCTGAACATGGTCGCAGGTGGCTACACGACAGAGCTGACGGCGCTCGGCGACACGACGGCGCACGACAAGCGCTACGCCAGGCTCATCGAGTACACCGGCATCATCAAGCGGCTGCTGGAGAACGCCGAGCCGGTGACCCTCGAAGGGCAATTCAATGCCGTCCGGAATCTCAGGATGACGCCGCCACTGCCGCCGGAGCTGCTGCCCGGCGTGTTCGTGTCGGGCTCCTCGGAAGCGGGGCTCGCGGCCGCCAAGGCGCTGGGGGCGACGCCGGTGAGATATCCCAAGCCGGCCGCAGAGTACGGACCGGCTGATACCGCCGACTGCACGGGTTCGGGCGTGCGCGTCGGCGTCATCGCCCGCCCGAGCGCCGACGAAGCCTGGCGGGTCGCGCATGAGCGCTTCCCGACCGACAAGAAGGGGCAACTGGCGCACAAGCTCGCCATGAAGGTCTCGGATTCGGCGTGGCACAAGCAGATGTCCGACCTTGCGGCCCAGACGGCCGTCACCCAGGACACTCCCTATTGGCTGGTGCCGTTCGAAAACTACAAGACCTTCTGCCCGTACCTTGTCGGCAATTATAGAGTCGTGTCCGACGAACTCGCGCGCTACGCCGCGGCCGGCTACGGGACGTTCATCCTCGACATCCCGCCCACCCGCGAGGAACTGATCCATACGGGCGAGGTCTTCGGACTGGCGCTGACGAAGGCCCGGCGTCTGAAGTCATCAGCGCTTCGCGATCCGGCGCGTCAGGGCCTGGGAGGCTAGGCCAGACGAGGATCGCGCGATGGAGCTGCGCACAGACGGATCGCGACGGGGGTTGTGGACGGGCTTCCTGCGCGCGGCGCAGCTGTTTCCCGACCGTCCTGCCGTGGTCGCGCAGGGCACGTCGCTGTCGTATCGGCAGCTTCGCGAGGTCGTCGTCCGCATCGCGGCCTGCATCCAGGCCCATCGCGAGGGGTCGTGGACGCCTCTGACCGCCGTGTTCGCGCATCGCAGCGCGACAGCGTTCGCCGGCGTACTCGGATCGCTTCTGGCGGGGAACGGCTACGTGCCGCTGAACCGCACATTCCCGCTCGAGCGGACCAGGTCGATGTTCGTCCGTTCAGAGTGCCGCTCGATCATCGTCGACGCGGAATCCTTGCCGCAGATGGACGCGCTCCTGGAGGGCGAGGACGAACGGCTGCTCGTGATCGCTCCCGGTCTCGAGGATCCGCGCCCCTATCGCGAACGATGGCCACGGCACGCCGTCGTCGGGGCCGCCGATCTCGAACGATACGCCGATTGGCGCGAGCCGGACGCGCGCGAGGACGCGATCGCCTATCTGCTGTTCACGTCCGGCAGCACCGGGATCCCGAAAGGGGTGATGGTCGCGCACCGCAACGTCGTCGCCTATATCGATCATGTCGCAGAGCGCTTCGCCATCACGGAGCTCGACGTCGTCTCACAGACGTTCGACATGACGTTCGACCTGTCGGCTTCCGACATGTTCGTGGCGTGGGAACGCGGCGCGTGCGTCTGCTGCCTCTCGCAGAAGACGCTGATCAATCCAGGGCGGTTCATCCGCGAGCAGGGGCTGACGGTCTGGTTCTCGGTGCCCTCGATGGTCGCGCTGATGAAACAGTCCGGCCTTCTGAAGCCGGGAGGGTTTCCCTCGCTCAGGCTGAGCCTGTTCTGCGGCGAGCCGCTGCCCGTCAGCTGCGTCGAGGCCTGGGCGATGGCCGCGCCGAACAGCGTCGTGGAGAACGTCTACGGACCCACCGAGCTGACCATCGCGTGCACCGGCTACCGGTGGGATCCGAAGCGGGCGCCGACTGAATCGGAGATGGGGATCGTGCCGATCGGCGCTCCGTTCCCGGGAATGGCCGTGCTCGTCGTCGACGAGTGGCTGAACGAGGTCGCGCCGGGCGCGGACGGCGAACTGCTGATGAGCGGTCCGCAGATGTCGCTCGGCTACTGGAAGGATCCCGAGAAGACCGCTGCGGCCTTCGTCGTCCCGCCCGGACGGAAGGAGGTGTTCTACCGGACCGGCGACCGCGTGCGCCGGCCCGCCGGCGACGGTCCCCTGACCCATCTTGGCCGCATGGATTCCCAGGTGAAGATCCTCGGGCACAGGGTCGAGCTCGGCGAGGTCGAGGCGGTGGTGCGCGAGGCCTCGGGCGTCGACGGCGTCGTGGCGATCGGCTGGCCCATCACTTCGAGCGGCTACGGCGGCATCGAGGTGCTCATCGAAGGAGAGCCGGTGGATCTCGACCGGCTGCGCGAGGCGGTCGCCGCCCGACTGCCGGACTACATGGTCCCGAGACGATGGCACATCCGCAGCCGGTTGCCCCGCAACGCCAACGGCAAATACGACCGCAAGGCCATGCCGGCGGTTTTGGGAGACGGTCAATGAACGGTCCGACCCCGAACGACGTTCGCTCGTTCTTTGGAGCCTTCCTCAACCGGAAGCTGGAGGACCGCGGACAGCGTCCGCTGCGCGACCTTCCCGACGACTATGACCTGCTGCTGTCGGGCGCGCTCGATTCGCTGGCCTTCGTCGAGATGATGATGGCGGCGGGCGAGCACTTCGACAGGGAAATCGATTTCGAGAACCTCGACCCCGAACGGATGACGCTGATCGGCCCGTTGTGCCTGTTCGTATCAGAGCAATTGACGCAGCCTGGGTGGCGAAACGGGGCGACCGGGTCGCCGCCGCCACTCGGCTAGGGAGGTTTGATGGCGGGGACCCAAATTCAGACGCGGTCCAGATATCACGCCGCCGACATCCTGCTCCGGCTGCTGAAAAGCCGGCGGCCGCCGGCGTCCGCTCAAGCTGAAGCGGCGCCGTTCTCCGCAAGCGCGTTGGCACCGGCGAAGCAGAGGGAGGTCCGGTTCGCGGATTTCGAAAGCGTCGCGAAGCTGAAGGAACGCGGCGGACTTGCAAAAGACAGTCCGGAGAACTGGGATCGGCTCTGGCGGCACAATCCCGCGATAGCTGCCGCCAAATCACAGCCCAGCATGGGGTGGGTGCTGGAGACCGCGCAAGGGATTGTCGGGTACCAGGGAAGCGTTTCCATGCTCTACCAGTTCGAAGGCCGAACGATGATCGCCGCGACGGCCGCCGGCCTGGTGATCGAGCCGGCCTACCGCACGCGCTGCATCACGCTGCTGGCTTCGTTCTTCCGGCAGCGCGATATCGATCTCTTCGTGATCACGCATTCGACCGCATCCGTGGTCAGTCAGTCAAAAGCCCTTCATGCGAGGCCGTTGCCTCATCCCGACTATGACAAGGTGCTGTTCTGGATCCTGGATGTCCATCAGTTCGCGCGGGTGCTCGCGGCGAAGTTCGGCCTCGGGAGCGGAATGGAGGCCGTCGGAGCCTTCCTTGCCTCGTCGGCCCTGCGGCTGGATACGCTGTGTCGCGGGCCACGGGGCCTCCCGATCAGCAAAATAACCGAAATCGAGGTGAACGACATCGGGGATGAATTCGAAGCGCTGTGGCGGCGCAAATTGGGCGAGGTCCCTCGGTTGCTGGCGGATCGAAGTCCCGCCTCTCTCAGGTGGCACTTCACGCTGCCGGGGAGCTGTTCGACGGTTGCCGTGCTCTGCTGCCATCGATTCCAGCGCTTGGCGGGGTATGCCGTCGTGCTGCATGCGATCGACCGCGAAACCGGTTTGCGACGGTCGATGCTCGCCGACATCCTGGTGGAGCAGGACGACCCTGATGTGACCGAGGCGCTGCTCGATGCGGCCTATGCGAACGCGGTCGCTTCGGGCGGTCATCTCTTCGAGGTGGTTGGCCTGCCCGGACATATCAGGCAGATCCTGACGAGATGGAAACCCTACGTCAGGACGTACCCGACCGATCCGCTCATCTACAAGACAACGGATGAGGCCTTGGCCCGCGCCCTCGAAGACGAGAACGCCTGGTACGCCGGCCCGTTCGACGGCGACGCAACGCTGCTGCCGTGACGACTCCGGTCGGCCGGCGTGGCGGAACGAGGCGGGCTCGGTCTCGTCACCGTCAAAGCGCTGCCAGCACCGCCTTCGCGACATCGGTCGTGCCGTTGCTGCCGCCGAACTCACACGGCTTGATGCCGTCGGCGTAGACCTTGTCGACGGCGCGCTCGATCCGCTCTCCGGCTTCGGCGGCGCTTTCGAGTCCATGCTTGTCGGCGAGCCAGTCCAGCATCATCGCGGCCGACAGGATCATCGCGGTCGGATTGGCCTTGCCCTGCCCCATGATGTCGGGCGCCGTGCCATGACACGGCTGAAACACCGCGTAGCGGTCGCCGATATCGGCCGACGGCGCCATGCCCATGCCGCCGATCAGACCGGCGGTGAGATCGGACAGGATGTCGCCGAACATGTTCTCGGTCACCATGACGTCGAAGTCCCACGGACGCTTCACCAGCGCTGCCGCGGTCGCATCGATGTAGAGGTGGTCGGCCCTGACGTCGGGATGACGCTTCGCGGTCTCGTCGAAGATGTTCCGGAAGAATGCGAACGCCTTGAACACGTTCGCCTTGTCGACGCAGGTCAGCCCGCCATTGACCTTGCCGCGCGCCTTGCGGCGTTCGGCGAGCCGGAACGAAAACTCGAACAGCCGCTCGGAGGTCCGCCGCGTAATCACCATCGTCTCGCGCGCCTCTCTCTCGGTGACGACTCCCTTGCCCATCGAGGCGAACAGGCCCTCGGTCGATTCCCGGATCACGACGAGATCGATGCCCTTCCGATCGGCGCCGACGATCGTGCTCGATACACCGGGGATCAATCGCGCGGGCCGCACGCCGGCATAGAGATCGAAGATCATCCGCAATTCGATCTGCGGCGCGATCTCGGTGTTGTCGGGGTAGCGCACCGACGGCAGGCCGCAGGCTCCGAGCAGGATCGCGTCGGCCTCCTCGCACAACCGGATCGTGCTCTCCGGCATCGACTTGCCGGTTTCCCTGTAATGGCCCGCGCCGGCCGGCGCCTCGGTGAAGCGGAATTTGAGACCGGCCGACGCCTCGATCTTGCGTAGCACGTCGAGCGCCGGCGCCATCACCTCAGGGCCGATGCCGTCGCCACCGAGGACTGCGATGTGGAGTGCGTCGTTGGCGGACATGGGATTCTCCGGAACACAACAGTCATTCCGGGGCGATGCGGAGCATCGAACCCGGAATCTCGAGATTCCGGGTCTGGTGCTGACGCACCATCCCGGAATGACGGCGACTCGATCTACGGCGTCAGCACCGCGCGGCCGACCAGCTGGCCCTTCTGCAGATTGGTCAGCGCCTCGTTCGCCTTTGCCAGCGGCATCGGCGTGACCGGGATCGCCGGAACCTTCTTGGTCCGCACCAGGTCGAGCAGCTCCTGGGTCTCGCGCAGATTGCCGACATAGCTGCCCTGGATGGTGACCGCCTTGATCGGGATCAGCGGCAACGCCCAGGGCGCGCCGCCGCCGAACAGGCCGACGATCACGAGCTTGCCGCCCTTGGTCAGGCAGTCGAAGCCGAGTTGCGAGGTCTGGGCGTTGCCGACCAGGTCGATCGCGGCACGGATCGGCTGGCCGGCCTTCTTGACGAGTTGTTCCAGCGCGTCGGGCGCCTTGCCGTCGACGGTCGCGAGCGCGCCGGCGGCTTCGGCCGCCTCGCGCTTCCTGGCGTCGATATCGACCACGATCGCGCCCTTGCCGCCCATCGCCTTCAACAGCGAGAGCGCCATCAGGCCAAGACCGCCGGCGCCGAAGATCACGATCGGCGTGTCGAGATCCTTCTCGACCTTCTTCAGCGCGCTGTAGGTCGTGACACCGGAGCAGGCATAGGGCGCGGCCGTGACGGGATCGAGCCCCTTGAGGTTCAGCAGATACTTCGGATGCGGCACCGTCATGTGGTCGGCGTAGCCGCCGTCGCAATAGACGCCGAGCGCATTCGGCTTGATCGCGCACATGTTCTCGTCGCCGCCGAGGCAGGTCGGGCATTTGCCGCAGCCGAGCCAGGGATAGGCCAGCGTGACATCGCCGACCTTGAGGCCGCCCTTGTCGGCGTCCTTGACGTCGGGCCCGAAGGCAACGATCTCGCCGACCGTCTCATGGCCCATCGTGCGCGGCAGCGAGACGCCGCGATCCTTCAGCGACAGCGGCTTGCGGCCGTGGCCGAGATCATAGCCGCCCTCCCAGATATGCAGATCGCTGTGGCAGACGCCGGCGGCCTTGACCTTGATCAGCACCTGCGTTCCCGACGGCTGCGGCGTCGGCTGATCGACCTCCTTCAAGGGGGCGTTGAAATCGACGACCTGGAAACTCTTCATCGCTGTTCTCCCGTAGCTTGTTCTTGCGGCGGACCTTGCCACGCCTGCCCGTCCGGGACAAACGCGGTGTCGGCCTCCGGATATTTAGATCAGGGGATGATGGCAAGCCGCGAACTGGCCCGGCGCAACCACGCGCAGTTCCGGCACCTCGCTGGCGCAGCGCGCATCGGCCCGCGGGCAGCGGGTGCGGAAGCGGCAGCCGGAGGGAGGAGCGATCGGCGACGGCGGCTCGCCGACCGGCACGCTTTGGGTCGGGCGGACATCCGGATCCGGCACCGGGATCGCCTCGATCAGCAGCGCGGTATAGGGATGCGCCGGCCGTGCAAACAACTGCTCCGACGGACCGACCTCGCAGAGCCGGCCGAGATACATCACCGCGACGCGATCTGAGACCGCCTTCACCACGGCGAGGTCGTGGGCGATGAACAGCAGGGTCAGGCCGTAGCGCGCCTTCATCTCTTCCAGCAGATTGAGGATCTGGGCACGGATCGAGACATCGAGCGCGGACACCGGCTCGTCGCAGATCACGAATTCCGGATTGAGCACCAGCGAGCGGGCGATGCAGATGCGCTGGCATTGTCCGCCGGAGAATTCATGCGGCAGGCGCCCGCTCACCAGCGCCGGATCGAGGCCGACCGCCGACAGCACGTCGCTGACGCGCCGCCGGCGTTCCTCGGGATCCTTGACGCCCGCGATCACCAGCGGCTCGGCGACGATGTCGCCGATTCGCCGCCGCGGATTGAGCGAAGCGATCGGGTCCTGGAAGATCAGCTGCACGCGCCGGCGCATCTTGCGCAGCGCCTCGCCCTTCAGGGCGGTGAGATCGTGCCCGTCGAACAGCACCTTGCCGGAGACGGCCTGGCGCAATTGCAGCACGGCGCGGCCGAGCGTGGACTTGCCGCAGCCGGATTCGCCGACCAGCCCCAGCGTCTCGCCGCGCGCGATCTCGAGACTGACATCGGAGACGGCATGGATGGTCTTGCCTCCCACCGAATATTCGACAACGAGGTTTTCCACCTTCATCAGCGGATCGGGTGCGGCCTGCAGCATCATGCGCCGACCCCCGCGGTGATCGGATGGAAGCAGGCGTAGAGATGCTCCGGCGTCTCCGCCCGGCTGAGCTGCGGCTTCTCCGCGCCGCAGCGCTCCGCGGAATAGCGGCAGCGCGGCGAGAACGAGCAACCCTTGAGCGGTCGGGTCGGATCGGGCGGCCGTCCCGAAATCGCCGGCAGCGGCGTATGCGGCGCGACGTCGAGCTTCGGCAGCGCCGCAAGCAGCGCCTCGGTGTAGGGCATCCGCATCTGCTTGAACAATGCCGACGTCGGCGCGCGTTCGACGACGCGCCCGGCATACATCACCGCGACCTCGTCGGTGCGGCCGGCGACCACGCCGAGGTCATGCGTGATGATGATCATCGCCATGTGACGGCGCTGCTGCTCGCGCGCCAAGAGATCGAGGATCTGGGCCTGGATCGTGACGTCGAGCGCGGTGGTCGGCTCGTCCGCGATCAGGAGCTGCGGCTCGCAGGACAGCGCCACCGCGATCGCGACGCGCTGGCGCATGCCGCCGGAGAGCTGGTGCGGATATTGCGCCAGGCGCTGCTCGGGCGCGGGAATGCCGACCGCCGCCAACAGTTCGATGCTGCGCTGCCGGGCCTGGGCCAGATCGAGTTCGAGATGTTCTACAATGGTCTCGATCAGCTGGGTGCCGATGGTCAGCACCGGATTGAGCGAGGTCATCGGGTCCTGGAACACGACCGCGAGCGAGCGGCCGCGCAGCTTGCGCAATTTCTCCGCCGGCAGTTTCGTCAGATCCTGCCCGTCGAACATCACGCGGCCGGACAGTTTCGCCTTTTTTGGCAGCAGCTGCAGGATCGCGCGCGACAGCATGGTCTTGCCGCACCCGGACTCGCCGACGATGCCGAGCGTCCTGCCAGCGCCGACGGCAAGATCGACATGATCGACCGCCCGCAGATTGCCGCGTGGCGTCGGCAGGTCGACCACCGCATTCTCGACCGAGAGCAGCGTCCGGCTCATAGCGCCCCCTGCCTCGGATCAGTCAGCGCGCGCATCGTATCGCCGATCAGGTTGAACGAAAGCACGGTCAGGAACATCGCGATCGCCGGAATGAAGGCGAGCCGCGGCGCCACCTCGAGGCTTTCGCGGCCCTCCCCGATCATGCTGCCCCAGCTCGAGATCGGCGGCGGCACGCCGAGACCGAGGAACGACAGCGACCCCTCGACCACGATGGTGACGGCGACGCCAAGCAGGAAGAAGGCGAGCAGCGGCAGCATCACATTGGGCAGCAGCTCGCGCAGCAGGATGCGCGCATGCGTAGCGCCGAGCGCCTGCGCCGCGATGACGAATTCGCGCCGCGCCAGCGACAAGGTCGCCGCCCGCGCCACCCGCATGAAGGCGGGAATGCCGAGCACGCCGAGGATGCAGGTCAGATTGAAGATCGACTGGCCGAGATAGGCGGTGACTGCAAGCGCCAGGATCAGCGGCGGGAACGCCAGCAGCACGTCCATGCTGCCGACCACGAAGGATTCGAACCGGCCGCGGAAATAGCCCGCGAGCATGCCGAGCGCGCCGCCGATGGTGACACCGATCATCGGTGCGCAGAGGCCGACGATCAGCGAGATGCGCGCGCCATAGATCAGCCGCGACAGCTCGTCACGGCCGAGACCGTCAGTGCCGAGCCAATGCTCGGCCGAAATCGGCGCCCGCCGCTCCAGCATGTCCATGTCGGTCGGGCTCGGCAGCGGCAGCAGGTCGGCAAAGATCGCGACCGCGAACACCAGCGCCATCCAGCCGATCGCGATCCAGAACAGCATGCCGAGCCCGCGGCGGCGCCGGGCCGGCGTCGTTCCGGCCTCTTCCTCGAGGCTGAGCTCAAGCGTGGCCATGGCGAATCCTCGGATCGAGAAGGGCGTAGAGCATGTCGACGACGAAGTTCATGATCACGAAGCCCGCGGCGACCAGCAGCACCACGCCCTGCAGGATGATCAGATCGCGGGTATAGATCGCGCCGACCAGGAGGCGGCCGATCCCCGGCAAGGCGAAGATCGACTCGACGATGACGGCGCCGCCGATCAGGCGGCCGATATTGATGCCGGTGATGGTGACGAGCGTCAGCGACGACGGCTTCAGCGCGTGCACGAACAGGATGCGCGACGGCTTGAGGCCCTTCGCCTTGGCGAGCGCGATATAGTCCTCCTGCAGCGCTGCGATCATGTCGGAGCGCAGCACGCGCATGATGCCCGGCCATTCCGCAAGCCCGAGGGTCAGCGCCGGCAGCACCATGAAGCGCAGATTGGCGACCGGGTCCTCGGTGAACGGCACATAGCCGGTCGCCGGCAGCAGGCGCAGCTCGACCGCAAACAGATAGATCAAGAGGATCGCGGACAGGAAGGTCGGCACCGACAGCATGCCGAACGCCGAGCCGGTCATGAAGCGGTCGAACGCGCTGCCGGCCTTGGCCGCGCAGGCGATCGCGAGCGGCACGCCGATCGCAAGCCCGATCAGCTCGGCCAGGATCATCAGCTCGAACGAGACCGGGATGCGTTCGCTGACGGCCTGCAACACGGTCTGTCCGGTGCGGAAGGACCGTCCGAAATCACCCTGCAGGATGTGCCACAGCCAGCCGAGATAGCGCAGCCAGATCGGCTGATCGAGCCCCATGTCGTGACGCAGGGCCGCGACGTTCTCGGGCGTCGCCTGGTCGCCGAGGATCACGTAGGCCAGATCGCCAGGCAACAGCGAGGCGATCACGAAGGTCAGCACCGAGACCGCGATCAGCACCGGTACAAGGTACAGGAGCCTGCGCGCGACGAAGAACAGCATGAAAGGCTATTCCTTCCAGGCGTACGAGACGTCGAGCACCCCGTTGAACATCTTCGGCACCCCCTTCACCTTCGCGCTCGAGATCGCGTAGTAGGTGTTCTGGAAGGTCCAGAACCAGATCGCCTCCTTGTTGATCAGCCGGCTGATCGCGCAGTAATCCTCGGTACGCTGGGCAACGTCGGCGGTGGTTCGCGCATGCTCCAGCAGCCGGTCCAGCTCCGGATTGGAGTAGTTCGCCAGCGCAATCGGGCTGCCGGTGTGGAAATTGGCGTACATCTGCGGATCCGGATCTGCGAGATCGACGATGCGCCACGGCGTCAGCTGGAACTGGCGCATGAAAGCGCGCGGCGGAATGGTCGCCTGATCGACCTGCTCGATCTCCATATTGGCGCCGATGCGCTTCCAGAATTGCTGCAACACCTGACCACCGGTGCGGCCGCGCGGCGTCGCCGTGACCAGCATCTTGAACTCGACCGGCTTGCCGTAATCCTTGATCAACGCCTTGGCCTTTTCGACATCGTAGGGCAACGCGCCGTCATCCTTGCACTTCACCCAGGAGCCGTCGCCATAGGGATTGCTGGCCGGTCGCGCCAGGCCATTGGTGATCGCTTGCGACATCTTCGTGCGGTCGAGCGCCATCACCAGCGCCTGGCGCACGCGCACGTCGTCGAACGGCGGGACCTTGGTGTTGAAGGCCGCGACTGCAGCCCCCGAGCCTTGATAGGTATGCACGGTTAGACTGGTGTCCTTGCGCGCCTTGATAATGTTGTCGGCGTCGGCCTCGTCGTCCCAGATGATGTCGGCCTCTCCCGATTGCAGCGAGGCAAAGCGCGACTGCGCATCCGGCAGCGGCTTCAAGATGATGCGATCGAGATAGGGCTTGCCCTTGTCCCAGTAGTCCGGATTCCTCTCCAGCAGCATGCGATCGCCGGCGGTCCAGGATTTCAGGATGTAGGGTCCGGTGCCGACCGGGTTGCGGTTGTAGTCGTCGCCCTTGGTCTTCCATGCGGTCGGCGACTGCATGACGTTGTTGGAGCTCTGGATCGACTGGGTCGCCGGGAAGTTCACCGACGGGTCGCTGAAATTGTAGACCACCGTGAGGTCATCGACCGCCTGCACACTGATGATGCTCGTGATGTAGAAGGCGCAGCGGCACTTGTTGGCCGGGTCCTTCTGGCGGTCGAAGTTCTCCTTCACCGCCTGCGCATTGAACGGCGTGCCGTCGTGGAATTTGACGCCGGGCCGCAGCTTGATGGTCCAGGTCTTGAAGTCGTCGGAATGGGTCCATGACAGCGCGAGCTTCGGCTTCGGCTCGCCCTTGTCATCGAGCGTCGTCAGCGTGTCGAAGATCGCGGCCGCGGCGGTGTTGGCCGACGTGTCGTAGACGCCGACCTTGAGCGGGTCGAAGCCCGGAATGTCCAGTTCCTGGCCGACGGTGAGCGTGCCGCCCTGCTTCTGCGCATGGGCCGGTGCGGCTGACATCGCTGCACCTAATCCCGCCACAAGAAATATGCGCGCAACTGCGCGCGCGCGCCCGACCAGCTTCATCAATGCTCCCTCCCAGGTGGGCGACGTCCGGTGTTCCGGATCGTCGTCTGTTGGGCGGCAGATTGTCCGGAATCGCCGCGCGCGACAAGACCGTAATACGGATGAAAAGCCGCAGGGCGATCACGATGCGATCTCACGAGCTCGCATCGTGATCTGATCTACTTGTTTGAGCATGATCTTTCGGAAAACCGGCACCCACTTTACGCGAACGCGGCCCTCCGGGTCCGGATCATGCTCTAACTACGCACCCGTCTTCGCCGGTTGCGCTGCGAAGCCTGCGATCTGATCCTCGGAGAGCCCGATCTCCTTCAGATAGGACAGTGTGTGCTCGCCGAGCGTCGACATGCGCTTGCGCGCACCGACCGTCGCGCCGGACATGCGGAACGGCAGATTGAGCACCTTGAAGCTGCCGCCGCCGTCCGCAACCTCGGCCAGCGCGCCGCGATGGGCGATCTGCGGATCGGCGAGTGCCTCGCGCACGGTGCGATAGGCCGATGACGGCACGCCATATTCATTGAGCGCGGCAAGGCAGGCCTGCGTGCTAACCGAGCGCGACCACGCCTCGACGCCCTCCATCAGGCCCGCCCAGTTGTCCCGCCGATCGGAATATTTGGCGAAGCGCGGATCGGACACCCAATCGGGACGGCCGATCACCTGCATAAGGTTCTGGAACGTCTTCTCGCTGGCGATCGCCACCATCACGTAGCCGTCGGTGGTTTCGATCGGGCCGAACATCGGGCGCTGGGTTTGCTTCACCTCGAATTGCGACCATTGCAACTCGTTCAGGGTCAGGCTCAGCATCGATTCCAGCATCGAGACGTCGATGTGCTGGCCCTTGCCGCTGGCGGCGCGCTGGTAGAGCGCCGCCGAGATCGCACCGAAGGCGTAAACGCCGGTCAGCACATCGGCGTGATAGATGCCGCAATAGTCCGGCCGGCTGCGTCCCGGCTGATAGGCGAGATGCGCCATCTCGTAACCCGAGGCGGCATGAATCACCGGCGCATAGGCCGGCAATTCCGCCGACGGGCCGGTCTGGCCGTAGCCGGAGATCGAGCAGAAGATCAGCTTCGGATTGATGTCGCGGACCGAGGCGTAATCGAGCTTCAGTCGCCGCATCACGCCGGGACGAAAATTCTCCACCAGCACGTCGGCGGTGGCGATCAGCCGGCGCACGGCTTCGACGCCGGCCGCCGACTTCAGGTCGAGCACCAGGCTGTTCTTGCCGATATTGAGCTGGCCGAACGCCGTCGAGCAATTGTTGCGCACCGGCGGCCGCGTCCGCATCGTCTCGCCCTCAGTGGGCTCGATCTTGATCACCTCCGCGCCCATGTCGGCGAGCATCCGCGTGCAATGAGGTCCGGCGATCGTGGTCGAAAAATCGAGCACGCGAAGGCCGTCGAAGCTCCGTGTCAAATTCCCCTCATCGTCAGCGGCTATGGTCGTCGGCAAGGCTTCCTCCACCTTCGTCATTGGTTGTTCGGCGTCGCGTGACCCTAAAGTGAGCCGCCCTGGCAGGAAAGCGTCTCGTCCAGACCGGGAGCGCGGGCCGTATTGCATTTTACTCAAAGGCAGATTGGACCCGATCTTGCATAGCCCTGTCACGGGCTGGAACGAGGGCGCTTGTTGAAGGTCTTATTCGTCACGACGGAGATGGACGATTTCGTCCGCGTGGGCGGGCTCGCCGCCGTTTCCGCTGCCCTTCCGCGGGCTCTCCGCCCGTGGAGCGACGTCAGGATCATGCTCCCCGGCTACCGGGATGTAGTCGAACAGTTCACGCATATTGAAATCGTTGGGCAATGCCGAGCGCTCGCCGAGATGCCGGCCTGCACGCTCGGGCGTGCGTCGACCAGGGACGGACTTCCGGTCTACGTGCTGCTGTGCCCGCAACTCTACGAGAGGCCGGGCAATCCCTATGGCGATGAGTCCGGCCGCGACTGGCCCGACAACGACATCCGCTTCGGCCGCTTTGCCTCCGCCGCTGCCGAACTTGCAGCCGGAATGCTGGACAAGGATTGGGCAGCGGACCTCGTACACGCCAACGATTGGCAGGCCGCGCTCACACCGGCCTACCTCGCCTGGCGCAACGCGCGGATTCCGTCGATCCTGACCATCCACAATCTCGCCTATCAGGGCCTGTTTCCGAAAGACTCGCTGCGACGGATCGGCGCACCGGAAAGCTCGTTCCACATCGACGGGCTGGAGTTCTACGACAAGCTCTCCTTCCTCAAGGGCGGCCTCGTCTACGCCTCGCATCTGACCACGGTCAGCGCGACCTATGCCAGGGAGATCACGACCGCGGAGCTCGGCTGCGGTCTGGAAGGCCTGCTCCGCGTGCGCTCCGACGCCGACCAGCTGACCGGCATCCTGAACGGCATCGACGAGAGCTGGGACCCGCGCCATTGCGCGCAGCTCGCACAGCCGTTCGGCTCCGGCGACTGGAAGGGCAAGCAGGCCAACGCCGACTATGTCCGCCGTCAGTTCGGGCTTGCGGTCTCGCGCGGGCCGATCTTTGGCCTCGTCGCACGCCTCGTGCATCAGAAGGGCGTCGACCTCGTGCTGTCCGCCGCCGACGAGATCGTCAGGGACGGCGGACAGATCGTCGTCACCGGCAGCGGCGAGCCCGCCATCGAGGAAGCGCTGGTGGCCGCGCATCGCCGCCGGCCCGATGCGATCGGCGTGATCATCGGCTTCAACGATGGGCAGGCCCGCCGGATCTTCGCCGGCAGCGATTTCACGCTGATGCCGTCGCGCTTCGAGCCCTGCGGCCTCAGCCAGATGTATGCGCAGCGCTTCGGCTCGCTGCCGATCGGCCACCAGACCGGCGGGCTTGCGGAAACCATCGCCGACGGCGAGACCGGCTTCCTGTTTGCGCAGCCGTCGGCGGAATCCTTCCTCGGCGGCGTCAGGCGCGCCTTCGACGCCTACCGCGCCAAGGACCGGCTCAACGCCATGCGCTCCAGCGCGATGGCCAAGTCCTACAGCTGGGACCTGTCGGCCGCCTGCTATGGTGCGCTGTACAAAAGGCTGATCATGCCGCGCGTGATGGCGTAAGCGGCCCGCCTCGCGGGCTTGTGAAGCCCGACGGCTGTGGGATCCCACCGGCCCGGTAACAATCGGGTCATTGCACCGAACCTTTCAGGCGATCCCGTCGCCACACGGCTGGACGACGACGCATGCGTGAAATTGCGAATGATGACTTTTGGCCAAACGCGATTGCGATGGAGGAACATCATGGACGTCAACGAAGAGCGCCTCAATTCATTCATGGGAAAGATGATCGGCGATGTCGGCGCGGCGATGAATGCCTCGCTGATGCTGCTGGGCGACAAGCTCGGGCTCTACAGGGCTCTCGCGCAGGGCGGGCCGATGAATGCCGCGGCCCTGGCCAAGGCGACGGGAACGGCCGAGCGCTATATCCAGGAGTGGCTGTCGGCGCAGGCGGCCTCCGGCTACATCGAGTACGACAAGGCGACCGGAAAATTCTCGATGCTGCCCGAGCAGGCGCTCGCGCTGGCCGACGAGGACAGCCCGGTCTTCCTCGGCGCCGTCGGAAGCCTTGTCGGCGCGACCTTTCTCGATGAGCCAAAGATTACCGACGCCTTCAAGACCGGCAAGGGCGTCGGCTGGAACAGGCGCAGCGAGTGCCTGTTCTGCGGCACCGCCCGCTTCTTCCGCACCAGCTATAAGCACTATCTGGTCCAGGAATGGCTGCCGGCGCTCGAGGGCGTCGTCGACAAGCTGAAGAAAGGCGCCGTCGTCGCCGACGTCGGCTGCGGGCACGGCGTCTCGACGCGACTGATGGCGGAAGCGTTTCCAAAATCAACCTTCTACGGCTTCGACTACCACGAGGGCTCGATCGAGGCGGCGCGGAAGTCCGCGCGGGAGGCGGGACTGTCGGACCGCGTTCATTTCGAAACGCATTCCGCCAAGACATTCCCGGCCAAGGGCTATGACCTGGTGTGCTTCTTCGACTGCCTGCACGACATGGGCGATCCGGTCGGCGCCCTCAAGCACACCCGCTCCACCCTCGCCGACGACGGCACCTGCATGCTGATCGAGCCGTTCGCCAACGACCGGCTGGAGGACAACCTCAATCCGATCGGGCGCGTCTACTACGCGGCGTCGACGATGATCTGCACGCCGGCGTCGCTGGACCAGGAGGTCGGGCTCGCGCTCGGCGCGCAGGCCGGAGAGGCAAGACTGCGCGAGGTGGCGCGCCAGGGCGGCTTCTCGCGGTTCCGCCGCGCCGCTGAAACGCCGTTCAACCTGATCCTGGAAGCTCGCCCGTAAGGCAGTCCATCGCACAGTGCGTTTCGACGGCGGCATCACGCCGCCGTCGGAGGCTCACCGTGATGGGCGGCCTGCCCCCGCCCCACTACCACTGTTGCGATTGCCAGTAATACTGGCCGCCGCGCCGGCGCGGATTGGCGGCTTGAGGATTGCCATAGATCTGGGGGCTACCGAACTGGGGAGCGCCGTATTGGGGGCTACCATAATTGGTCGGCGCCTGGGGATTCCAGCTGCGCTGATAGAAGAAGCCGAAACCGTCCTCGTCCCTGCTCGCGATCATGTCGTCGGTCATCATGGGCCGGGTCGGCTTGCGCGTGATGAAACCGCCCAGGGGCTGGTTGCTCAGCACGGCGACGAACTCCGTGCGATAGTTGGTCTCGGCGCTCAGCGGCTCGTCCGAGATGATGATCGAGGAGTGCGCAACGGCGGTCGGCGCGATGCGGTCCAGCACATCCTGCGGGATGGTAATGCGGTCGAGCGCGTCCTTGGCGTTGTCTCCGTCGTCGATCGACACCTGGGTCCAGCGCAGGCCGCCCGCGTCGTTGCGCGCCATCGCCGTGTAGATATGCGTGCCGATCGGTTTGTCCGGATCGCGAATGGTGACGGGAACCTCGATGCTCGAGTCGAACACCTCGCCGCCATCAGCCCATGGCTTGTGGGTGTTGCGCCGGACGTAGAGCTTCTGCGTCGCGCGGCTGATGTAGACGGACACCGGCTCCAGCGCGAGCTTGGCCTCGGTCGACGCCTTCTGGGTATCGGCCTTCTTGGTCTCGGCCGCCTTGGCGGCGTCCTTAGCGGCGGCTGCGGCGTCGAGCTTCGGCTTGGCGTCGCCCTGAGCGGCCTCGAACTGCGTGGTCGCTTCCGCGGCCTTGGCCACTGCCTTCTGCTTCAGATCCTCGGCGCGCGCCTTGGCAAGATCGGTCTTGGCCGCGGCGAGCGTCTTGTCGGCCAACGCAACCGCCGCGTCGGCACGGGTCTTGATCTGTTGCAATTTGCGCAGCGACGCCGGCGTGAACAGTGCAGCTTCCTTGGACGCGGCTACCGAAGCCTTCTTAGCCTCGTCGGCTGCCTTGGCGGCATCCGCGGCCTCGCGACTGAGCTTCTCGGCGCGCGCCGGAGCCGCCGCAATGGCTTGCGCGTTCGGCACGAACAGCGCCGGATGCCTGAAATCGACCGGGGCCGGGTCGTTCGGCGCGATGATCACCCGCATCCCGATCCGCGTCTTGTCGAACAGCTTCTCGGCAAAATCGTACGGCATCCGCACGCAGCCATGCGAGGCCGCATATCCCGGCAGCGGCCCGCCATGCAGCGCGATGCCGTTCCAGGTGATGCGCTGCATGTTGGGCATCCAGGCATCGTCATAGAGGGTCGAGTGGTGATCCTTGTCCTTCTCGATCAGCGCAAAGACGCCGGCCGGCGTCTCGCGTCCCTTGACGCCGCTCGACACCGGCGCGCGGTAGATCCACCCCTCGGCGTCGTAGAGCGTGACCTTCTGGGCCTTGATCGACACGATCGCCATGATCGGCTCGCCAGCGGTGCGCTGCGCGGTCGCCTCGACGGCCGCCGCGGGACGCTGCTCTTTCGCCGCGACGCCGCCGGTCAGTGACGCAACTGTGACCATCGCCGCGAATGTCACAAAGGCGGGTTGGCCCCAACGCCGCATCGCTCCGGTGGTTTGCGCCGTCGTCGTTCGATGTACCATGCCGCTCCTCGGTCGAAATGCCTGCCCGCGCTGCGTCAATCCCGTACCAGACCGCGATTTTGGATTGATTAATCGCCGACACGGTTCAACGCGCGAACTCGCTCCTGGGGACCATCGGGCTCGTTCCAGCAGCAAATCACTTATGTATTCACTCATATATGACGGCACATGCAGGAGAAAGGGTGCCGCGCAGCAAAACGGGCCCGTAGCCGCATCCCTGGTCCGGTCGGTGGCGGCCAATGATGCCGCGGTTGCGCCCTGCCATCATGCCGTCCGCCGCGTCTCCGGCATCACCAGCCAGATCACGAACAGTCCGAACGCGGCGATCCCGGCGAGGCCCATGAAGGCGGTGCTGCTGCCGAGCTTGTCGCTGACATAGCCGGCCAGCACCGTGCTGAGCGACGCGCCAATGCCGACCGCGGTTCCGACAATGCCCTGCGCCAGGTTGAAATGGCCGCTGCCGAAGGCGACGTCGGCCACGATCAGCGGCACCATCACGCTGAAGATCGCCGCGGTGATGCCGTCGAAAATCTGCACCATGACCAGCACATAGGGGTCGCGCACCGTCGCGAACAACAGGCCGCGGATCGCCAGCGCGGCGAATGCGATCAACAGTAGCGGCCGCCGCCCCCAGGCCTGCGCCTTGCGGCCGACCGACGGCGAGGACAGCGCGACGATCGCCTGCGGCACAATGATGCAGGCCGCGATCAGGACCGGCGCCCATTGGCTCGACCGTGTCGTCACCACGCCCGCCATCAAGGGCAGCATCGCGGCATTGGCGAGCTGGAACAGCATCATCGCGCCGGCGAAGATCAAGAGCGGCCGCTGCCGCACCAGGCTGACGACGCTGGTGGCGCGCTTGTCGGGGACTTCCCGTTTCACCTCGCCATGGGCCTGCGCGATGTCGATCTCGCGCTCGCGGATCCGGGCCAGCGACAACAGCGTCGGGATCGCCAGGATGAAGGTGACGAGGAACACCGATCGGCTCGACAGCAGATAGCCGCAGGCGCCCATCAGTGCCGCGGCCGAGCCGCTGCCGAGCGAGGCGAAGCGCGCGTTGCGGCCGAGCCGCTCGCCGATCGCAAGCGGCCCGACCAAGCCGAGGCTGATCGCGGCGATCGCCGGACCGAGCACGCAGCTCGCGAGCGCGTGCAGCGTCGCGGCGAGCGTCACCACGGGAAAGATCGGCCAGAGCGCGTAGGCCAGCGCACTGGCGCCGATCGCGGCCACCGCACAACCCGCAACGACCCGCTCCGAGCGCGCCGCATCGACGATCGCTCCACCGGGCATCTGGCCCAAGAGGCCGATGATGCCGCCGATCGAGAGCACGAAGCCGATCTCGACCTGGGTCCATTTCTGCGTCGTCAGATAGACCGCGACGAACGGGCCGAAGCCGGTCTGCACGTCGGCCAGGAAGAAGATGAACCAGTCGAGGCCGCGCTGGCTCTCGCGCGACGGCGCACGCGGTTCCTCGGGACTGCCTTGATCGGGGGCGAGCGGCACAACATTAGTACCGCCGGCTGATCGCTTGCCACGACCGTCGCCAACCGTCTCTAAAGAAGAGTTCGGACGCGCGACCAGCTTTACCCCCCTAATGTTCGTAATCCCATGGATGCAGGCTTCCCGCCGCGCCCAGCACGATCAGCGGCGTATCTTCCTTGTACTCGGGTGCAGCGCTGACCTGCTGCTTGTTGAGGTCCAGCGTGATGCTGTCGCTCTTGCTGGAAACACCGGCGAAACGCAGCGCGTTCCAATCGACCACGATCTTGCGGCTGCCGACGCCGAGGAAGCCGCCGAAATCGATCACCGCGGCGCGGACCTTGCCGTCGCGGTCGACAATGACGTCGACGATGCGGCCCATGTTCTCATTGGCGGAACTGCGAACGTCGCGCCCGAGAATGCCGTGCGCATCGCGCGCCCCGATCACGGTCACCGACGGCGGCGGCGACGGCTCCTTGGACAATTCCTTTGAGGGTTCCTTGGCCTGCTCCTTTGGTGCTGCCTGGGTTGCTGGCGGCGCGGGAGTTGCGGGCGGCGCCTGAGCTGCTGGCGGCGCCTGGGCCGCCGGCGGCGGCGATGGTGTCGGCGCCGGCGCTTCGTCGTCGGCGGCACGGACACCCGCGCATGTCAGCAGCGCCGCTGCGACCAGCATCATCAAAATCCTCGGACGCATGTTACTCTCCCCGCGGTTCCCAGCGCACGCATGCCGCGCGACGACGCTCAATGCGTCAGCACGATCGACACCTGGATCTGACCGCGCGTGCGCAACACTTCGAGCGACACCTCGTCGCCATGGCGGCGCAGCCTCAAATCGACGCTGGAGGCGCCGAGCCTGAGGTCGCGCAGCACCACGTCGTTGAGGAACTCCGGCAGCCGCGGATCGCGCAAGCGAATCTCGCCGCGCGCGGTGTCGAACTCGAGGCCGAGCGCCGCCTCCAGCAGCGTGAACGGCGTTGCGCTCGCCCAGGCCTGCGGTGCACAGGCCACGGGATAGAGCACGGGGCCGCGCCGGCGCTCGCGGCGGAAGCCGCAGAACAGCTCCGGCAGCCGTCGCAGTTCCATATAGCTTGCGGCATCGAACAGGCCCTTGAACAGATGCGCGACCGAATGCTTGAGGCCGTAGCGCGCAAATCCGAGCGCGATCAGCGCATTGTCATGCGGCCAGATCGAGCCATCGTGATAGGACATCGGGTTGTAGCGCGCTTCGCCCGCGGCGACGGTGCGGATGCCCCAACCCGAGAAGAACTTCTGGCTCATCAGGTCGGCGGCGACCCGTCGCGCGCGGTCTTCCCGCACCATGCCGGAAAACAATGTCTGGCCGGCATTCGACGTGCGCACCTTGCACGGCTGCTTGGCGCCGTCGAGCGCGACCGCATAGGTGCCGAGCTCCTCGCACCAGAATGCTTCCTCGAACCGCTCGCGCAGCCGCTCGGCCTCGGCTTCCAGCTTCGCAGCCTTGTCCGCAAAGCCGAGTTTGCGCGCCGCGCGCGCGGCAAGCTGCTTGCCGGCAAACACATAGCCCTGCACTTCCGCCAGCGCGATATTGCCCTCGGCAAGCGTTCCGTCGGCGTGGAAGATGGCGTCGAACGAATCCTTCCAGCCTTGATTGCGAAGCCCCTGCTCGGTGGCGCGCTGGTATTCGACGAAGCCGTCGCGATCCGGATCGCCCGGGCCGTCGATCCATTGCAAGCCGGCCTCGACCGCGGGCCACAGCTCGCGCAGCGTCTCCAAATCGCCGGTGCGCTCCAGATAGAGCCCGGCGAGCAGCACGAACAGCGGAGTGGAATCGACGCTGCCGTAATAATGCGCGAACGGCACCTCGCGAAGCGCGGCCATCTCGCCGCCGCGCATCTCGTGCAGGATCTTGCCCGGCGCGGCATCGGCCAGCGGATCGACCGCCTTGGCCTGGAACAGCGCGAGCCGCTTCAGAACGCCCTTGGCGATCCGCGGATCGATCCACAGCATCTGCAGCGCGGTGATCAGCCCGTCGCGGCCGAACGTCGTCGAATACCAGGGAATGCCGGCATAGGGATAACGGCCCTGCGGCGTCTCGGTCATCAGCATGTTGAGGTCGGCCATCGCCTGGCACAGCACCTCGTTGAAGATGTTGTTAGAGGTCTCGATGCTGGCCGCGCCGGCCGACGAGGTCCGCATCTCGCGGCGATGCGCCAGCAGGCCACGGAAGAACGGCACCGGCTTCTGCATGATCGGCTTGTTGCAGGAGACCGCGACGAACAGCGACGTGACCTGCCCCGGCTCGAGATCGAAATGATAGGTCGCCGCGTTGACCGACAGCCGCGTCGGCCGCGGATCGAAATGCAGCGCGGTGATCCGCGTCTGCTCGTCGAGGCCGCAATATTCCAGCACCACGTCGGTCGGTCCGAGCAGCTTGCTCGAGCCGATGCCCCGCCGCGGCCGGCGCTCGCCGCGCACCTCGAACAGATCGGCAAAGTCGTTGTCGAACAGCAGCGTGAGATCGAAGCTCGCGGCATGATCGCCGTGATTCTGCAGGCCGATGCGCTGATAGGCCGTGCCGCGCCACAGGAAGATCGAGCGCACGATGTGCAGCGTGTCCTTCGGCAGGGTCAGGCGGTCGTCGCGATAGACGTCGGAATTGGTGAGATCGACCGTCAGCGCCGAATTGTCGTCGCGCATGTTGGAGCCGAGCAGGAGCGGCTGCACGTCCTCCAGCACCATTTCCAGCCGCGCCAGATAGCGTGTATCGGCGTTGAACAGGCCGTCCGGCCCGCCGGCTGAGGCGCCGATGTCGCCATGGCTGTCGAGCACGATGAAAGTGTCGTCATGCTTGAGCGAGCGCCGCGGCCGTGCCGCGGGCCCGGTCATCGGAATGTAGAACGGCGATTCGGCGACGTGCTCAGTGATGCGAGCGGTGATGATCTGCGTAACGACGTCAGCTGCCATCTGAACCTCTGGCGACTTTGCTTGGCTCCACTTCGGCTCGAACGAACGCACCGGAACGCACAAACACGCTTGAGAAACGCGGGGTCAGGCCGCGCTGGTGGAGAGGCGGCCCATCTCGCGCGCGACCAGGTCGCGGTAGGGGCCCCTTCCCTTCACGAGGATATCGGGCGGACCGTCCTCGACGATGCGGCCGCCCTGCAGCACGATCACGCGATCGAAGCTGCGCAGCGTCGCGAGGCGGTGCGCGATTGCGACCACGGTACGCCCGCGCATCAGCCGCGACAACGCCTCGCGGATCGCCTCCTCGGAGTCCGCATCGAGCGCCGCGGTGGCCTCGTCGAGCAGCAGGATCGGCGCGTCCTTCAGGAAGGCGCGCGCGATCGCGATCCGCTGGCGCTGGCCGCCGGAGACCTTGACGCCGCGATCGCCGACGATGGTGTTCATGCCCTCGGGCAAGGATTCGATGAAGTCGCAGCGCGCCGCGATCGCCGCCCGCAGCACCTCGTCGTCGGTGGCGTCCGGCCGGCCGTAGCGGATGTTCTCCAGGATCGAACGGTGGAACAGCGAGATATCCTGCGGCACCACCGAGATTGCCGCGCGCAAGCTCTGCTGGGTGACGCGCGAGATGTCCTGGCCGTCGACGGTGATGTTGCCCTGCTCGACGTCGTAGAAGCGCTGCAGAAGGGTAAACAATGTTGACTTGCCACCGCCGGACTGGCCGACCAGGCCGACCCGCTGGCCGGGCTGGATGCGCAGGCTGAAGCGCTCGAACACCTGCAGGCCGCCGGGATAGCGGAACGCGACATTGTTGAAGGCGATCGCGGCACCGCTCTTCACCAGCGCCTCGGCCTCCGGATGGTCCTTCAGCTCGTGCGGCTGCAGCAGCGTCGCCAGCGCCTCGGTCAGCCGGGCGACATGCTGGGTGACGTCAACCAGCGCGACCGCGAGATCGCGGGTGGCGCTGAGGATCGAGATGCCGAGCGTGCACACCAGCACCACGTCGCCGGTGGTCGCCGCGCCCTGCTGCCAGAGGCTGAGGGCCCAGGCCAGCATCGCGATCGTCAGAATGACGGTCACGCCGGCGTGAACGAGACGGAGCTTTTCGAGATAGCGCAGGGAACGCCCGCGCGCGACGAGTTCCCGATTGACGGTCGCATCGAAGCGGTCGTGCTCATAGCCGAGGCCGCAGAACGCGCGCACCAGCGGCAGGTTGTTGATGACGTCGACCATTTCGCCGTCCACGGCAGCCGCCCTGTTGGCGAAATCGTCGTGCAACGGCCGGCCGGCGGCGGCCATCCGGAACATGGCCACCACCATGGTTCCCGCGATCAGGATCAGCACCGCCGACATCGTCACGCTGACGGTTCCAACCAAGGCAATCGCCGCGAAGGTTGCGATGCAGGGCGGCAACACGTTCCACACAAACATGTTCTCGACGGTGAACACGGCGTTCGACGTCGCCGTGATCCGGCTGGTCAGCATGCCCGGCAGCCGGTCCGTGAAATAGCTCGGCGCGTGACCGGTGAGATGGCGGAACATATCGCGGCGAAGGTCGCCGGTGACGCTGACAAAGGTGTAGCTCGCGGTCCAGCTCGCGATCCGCCACAGGAAGTTGTCGGCTGCGATCAGCGACATGAGCAGAGCGAATGCCAGCCATACGCCGTTCGCGGCCGATGGCCCCGCCGACAACGCATCGACCAGATTCTTCACTCCGTATTGCGTGCCTACCGAACAGGCAACCGCCGCAACCACGGCTGACAAAATCACAACATGCGACGGCAGACGCCGGCGCAGATAGCGCAGCACAAAGGGAAATGGGCGATGCGCGTATCCTGACAGATGGTCCATGACGTCCTGCAAAGCTGTTGAAGGTGAACGAGAAAATTTAGTCGAAGCTCTCGCGCACGATGACGTGAAGGGCGGCGGTGGGATTCCTTGATGCGGCCATCACTGCGCAACAATTTTGCAACGCTGGCGTAGGCAAAAACGTGTTGGAGCGAGATGGCATCAGCAAGACCACAGTGTGATGGAAGAAAGAAGCGACAGATCTCCCACATCTAAGGAACCTCGCACGTGCGAGAACGTTCCCGTCTTTGGCATGTCGGTGCCATCTGAGGGCTGAGGGTAGTTCATTCCACATTACAAACAGGAGACGGAGAGATGCGCATCGCGCAGGTTGCCCCGCTGACGGAGGCTGTTCCCCCCAAGCTCTACGGCGGCACCGAACGGGTCGTGCACTGGCTGACCGAAGAACTTGTAACACTTGGACATGACGTGACGTTGTTCGCCAGTGGCGATTCTCAAACCTCCGCGAAGCTCGATGCGACCTGGCCGAAGGCACTGCGGCTCGACGGCTCGGTCCGCGATCCCAATGCGCTCCACATGGTGATGCTGGAACGCGTGCGGCAGAAGGCCGACGACGAGGAGTTCGACTTCCTGCACTGCCATCTTGACTACTATCCGTGGTCGCTGTTCTCGCGGCAGCCGACGCCGTTCGTCACCACATTGCACGGACGGCTCGACCTGCCGGAGCATCAGCCGGTCTTCAACACCTTCTCCAAGATTCCGGTGATCTCGATCTCCAACGCGCAGCGGCGGCCGGTGCCGCAGGCGCATTGGGTGCGCACGATCCATCACGGCCTGCCGGAGAATCTGCTGACGCCGCAACCGGCGAAGCCGTCCTACCTCGCGGTGCTCGGGCGGATCGCACCGGAGAAAGGCGTCGATCGCGCGATCAAGATCGCAACCCGCTGCGGCATTCCACTGAAGATCGCGGCCAAGGTCGATCGTGCCGACCAGGAATATTACGATGAGTTGATCAAGCCACTCATCACCAGCAACCCGTTGGTCGAGTTCATCGGCGAGATCAGCGACCGCGAGAAGCCGGATTTTCTCAGCGGCGCGATCGGGCTGCTGGTTCCGATCGACTGGCCGGAGCCGTTCGGCCTCGTGATGATCGAAGCGATGGCCTGCGGCACGCCCGTCATCGCCTATAACCGCGGCTCGGTGCCGGAGATCATCGAGGATGGTCTGACCGGCTTCATCGTCGAGGACGAGATCAGTGCGATCTCCTCCGTCGGCCGCCTCGGAACGCTCAATCGCGACGCGATCCGTAAGCAGTTCGAGACCCGCTTTACCGCGCGGCGCATGGCGCTCGACTATCTCGCCGCCTTCCGCAGCCTGATGGAAGCCGAACCACGCTTCAAGCTGGTGGCCAGCGCGGAGTAGCAGTTGCAGCGGCCGATCGAATGATCCGGCGAGCCGGCCGGCACCATCCGTGCCGGTCCGTCGGGTCATTCGATTGTCAATAATACCGTCGCGTGCGTCGGCAACTCTCACGCAGCAAAACAATCCGCATGCGTGCGTCGCGCGATTGCTGCGACGCACCAGCGATGACAGGTTTCCCCATGAGTTCGGCCGATATCGCCTTTGCGAATGCCGAATTACTTGCTCTTATGCGCCCCGCTTGAGCAAAAATAATAAGCGAGCGGACGGAGCAACCGTGCCGTGATCGCGCAGGGGGGAACGCCATGACAGGGGACCGCAAGCCGTCGGCCATTAATAATGCCGCACCGATCAAAGCCTCACAAAAGAAGCTGAACCGCCGCAAATTCCTCGCCAAAACCGGCGGCGTGTTGGCGGCAGGCGCGTTCGGCGCCGTTCCGCTGCGCGGCTGGGCGGCCGACCCGATCAACATTGGCGCGCTCTATCCGACCACCGGCAGCATGGCGCAGATCGGCGTCGGCTGCGTAGCTGCGGCCAAGCTCGCGGTCGACATGGTCAACGAGGCCGGCGGCATCAAGTCGCTCGGCGGCGCCAAGCTCAACCTCATCGTCTCGGACGTGCAGAGCGACACCACGGTGACGCGCACCGAGACCGACCGCCTGATCACGGGCAACAAGCTGTCGGCGATCCATGGCTGCTATGCGAGCGCGCTGACCTTGATCGCGAGCGAAGTCTGCGAACGGGCGAAGGTCCCGATCATCACCGGATCGAGCTCCGATCAGCTCAACAAGGGACGCACCTACACCTTCACGCCGTTCGCGCGCGCCTCGCAGTTTGCCAAGGCGCAGCTGCAGATGGCCAAGCTGGTCAGCGAGCAGGCCAAGGTCGCCGTGATTTTCGAGAACACTGCGTTCGGCACCTCGACCTCGAACGGGCTGAAGGAGCTGGCGCCGGGCGAAGGCGTCGAGATCGTGATGTTCGAGCCCTATTCGGCCGGGTTCACCGACGCGAGCCCGCTGATCAACAAGGTCAAGGCCTCCGGCGCCAACACGCTGTTCTCGCTGTCCTATCTCAACGACCTCATCCTGATCGTGCGCACCGTGAAGCAGGTCGGGCTCAACATCGCGATCAACGGCGGCTCCGGCGGCTTCGTGATGCCGGACTTCTACAAGAATGTCGGCAATGCCGCCGAGGGCCTGCAGGGCGTCGCGCACTGGAACCATGATGTCAGCGACGACGCGCAGAAGGTGAATGTCGAATTCAAGAAGCGCACCGGCGAATTCGCGTTCGAATATGCCGGCGGCCTGGTCGCGCAGACCTTCATGCTGGCCGACGCGCTGGAGCGCGCCGCCTCCGCCGATCCCAAGAAGGTGCGCGAGGCGCTCTCGACGCTCGATGTCTCCTCGGGCTTTGCTGCGATGGCGCCGGGCGGCAAGGTGAAGTTCGGGCCGGACGGCAAGAACGTCTACGGCCGCCCGGTCGGCGTGCAGTGGCAGAACACCGATCTCGTTAGCGTCTTCCCGAAGGAAGACGCCCGCGCCCCGCTGATGAAGACCTGAGCCGCGGTCGCATCGCATGTGGGAGACACTGGCCCAGGCCGTGATCAACGGCCTGCTCATCGGCGGCATCTACGCGCTTGTCAGTATCGGCGTCACGCTGATCTTCGGCGTGGTCAAGATCGTCAACTTCGCCCAGGGCGAGTTCGTGATGATCGGGATGTATATCTCGTTCTTCCTCGCCACCCAGTTCGGCATCGATCCGCTGGTCTCGCTCGTGGTCTCGATGCCGGTGCTGTTCCTCGCCGGCGTCCTGATCCAGCATTTCCTGATCCGCAGGGTGCTGGGGCCGAACGACATGCCGCAGATCTTCCTGACCTTCGCGCTGTCGCTGTTGCTGCTCAATCTCTCGCTGATGTTGTTCAGCGCCAACTACCGCACCGTCCACACGTCCTATTCGGATGCGGCGTGACACATCGGCGGGCTGTACATACCGGTGGCGAAACTGATCGCCTTCGCGGTCGCAATGGCGCTGAGCGGGCTGCTGTGGGTGTTCCTGCACACCACGGATCTCGGCCGCGCCATGCGCGCGGCGTCGCAGAACCGCGACGTCGCGATGCTGATGGGGATCAATCCGAACCGCGTGTTCGCGGTCGCGTTCGGCACCGCGCTGGCGCTCGCGGGCGCCGCCGGCTCGCTGCTGATGCCGTTCTATTCGGCCTATCCATTCGTCGGCCAGGTGTTCGTGCTGATGGCGTTCGTCGCCGTCGTGATGGGCACGCTCGGCAATGTGATGGGCGCGCTGATCGCAAGCCTGATGATGGGCGTCGCGGAATCGCTCGGCATCCAGTTCGTCGGCGCCGATTCCGGCCTTATCGTGGTGTTCGCGCTGCTGCTGCTGACGCTTGCCTTCAGGCCGAGCGGGCTCGGCGCCAGGAGGGGCCGGTGATGCGGACGTCCAGCAACTTCAAATGGCTGTGGCTCGCGATCGGGGCCGCCGTCATGCTCGCCTTGCTCCAGCTCGTCACCTCATCGTTCGCGATCGACATCTTCATCCGCATCCTGCTGTTCTCCTTCATCGGCGTCGCCTGGAACCTGATGGGCGGCTACGCCAAGCAGCTGTCGCTCGGGCACGCCGCCTATTTCGGGCTCGGCGCCTACACCTCGACCATCATGCAGGTGAATTACGGCATCTCGCCCTGGATCGGGATGATCGCGGGCGGCGTGGTCGCGATGCTCGCGAGCCTGCCGATCGGCTGGCTCTGCTTCCGCCTGCGCGGCCCCTACTTCACCATCGCCACCATCGCGACCGCCCAGGTGCTGATGCTGATCTTCCTCAAGTTCCGCGACTTTGCCTGGGGCGCCGAAGGCACCACGATCCCGAACCTCGGCAGTGCGCCGTTGATGATGCAGTTCGAGGAGAAGTCGTCTTACTATTACGTCGTGCTCGGCCTGCTCGTGGTCGGGCTATGGATCACCCACAGAATCGAGAAATCCTGGATCGGCTACTATCTCGTCGCGATCGGCGAGGATGAGGACGCCGCCGAAGCGGTCGGCGTCAACGCGCCGAAGGTCAAGCGCGACATCTACATGATCAGCGCGTTCCTGACCGCGCTCGCTGGGACGTTCTACACGCAGTACATCTACTTCATCGATCCTGCGACCGCGTTCAGCTTCAACGTCTCGATCGAGGCGGCGCTGGTGTCGATCGTCGGCGGCATCGGCACGCTGTGGGGGCCGGTGATCGGCACCGTGCTGTTGGAGACCACGTCGGCGCTGCTGCAGAGCTGGCTCGGCAGCTCGGTGGGCGGCATCCAGCTCACGGTCTACAGCCTGATCCTGATGGCTGTGATCCTGTGGCGGCCGACCGGGCTGATCGGGTTCGCGATCGATATCTACCATCGCACCGCCCGGCGCAAGCCGGCGCGCGCCTGAGGTCGTCGCGATGGCAGAAGCACTGGTCATCAAGGGTCTCAGCAAGCGCTTCGGCGGCCTGCGTGCCGTCCAGGATGTCAGCTTCACCGTTCAGGAGAACGAGACGGTCGCGCTAATCGGGCCGAACGGCGCCGGCAAGACCACGAGCTTTCATTTGATCACGGGATTTCACCGGCCGGATTCCGGCTCGGTGCTCGCCTTCGGCCACGAGGTCGTGGGGCTCAAGCCGCATGACGTCTGCGCGCTCGGCCTTGCCCGCACCTTCCAGGTGGCAAAGCCGTTCGGCGCGATGACGGTGCTCGCCAATGTGATGACCGGCGCGTTCCTGCGCGACCGCCATATCGCGGCCGCGCGCAACAAGGCGCGCGAGGCGATCGAGTTCGTCGGCCTCGGCGCCAAGGAGCAGACGCCGGCCAAGGACCTCACCACCATCGACCAGCGCCGGCTGGAAATGGCCCGCGCGCTGGCAACGCAGCCCAGGATCCTGCTGCTCGATGAGGTGATGGCCGGGCTCAACCCGGCCGAGATCGACCAGGCGGTGGCGCTGGTGAAGAAGCTCTCCGCCAGCGGGCTGACCATCGTGATCGTCGAGCATGTGATGCGCGCGATCATGGCGGTGGCGCGCCACATCGTGGTGCTCGACCACGGCCAGAAGATCGCCGAGGGCGCGCCGAAGGAGATCGTGGAGAATCCGGAAGTGATCCGCGCCTATCTCGGCTCCTACGTGCATCCGCCGGCGCAGGGAGACGCCCATGCTTGAGCTCTCCCGCGTCAGCGCCAGCTACGGCTCGGTCCCCGCCATCACCGACGTCAGCATCTCCATTGGCGAGGGCGAAGCCGTCGGCCTGCTCGGTGCCAACGGTGCCGGCAAGAGCACGACGCTGCGCGCCGTCTCCGGCCTCGTCAAGCTGTTCAGCGGCAAGGTCACGTTCGATGGCGTCGACCTCGCCACGCTGCCGCCTTACCGGATTCCCGAGCTCGGCATCGCGCACGTCCCTGAAGGCCGCCAGGTGTTCCCGGAAATGACGGTGCAAGAGAATCTCGAGATCGGCGCCTACACGCCGAAGGCCAAGGCGGATCGCGCACGCACGATGGAGCTCGTCTACAGCATCTTCCCGCGGCTCGCCGACCGCAGGAAACAGCTCGCCGGCACCATGAGCGGCGGCGAGCAGCAGATGGTCGCGGTCGGCCGCGGGCTGATGTTGAAGCCCCGCCTGTTGATGCTGGACGAGCCCTCGCTCGGCCTCGCGCCTGTCATGACCGACGTGACCTTCGAGAAGATCGGCGAGATCCACAAAATGGGCACCGCGATCCTCTTGGTCGAGCAGAATGTCAGCCGCGCGCTGTCACTGGTGCAGCGCGCCTATGTGTTGGAAAGCGGCAACGTGATCATGCAGGGCACCAGCGCCGAGCTCGCAGGCAACAAGCAGGTACAGGCAGCGTATCTCGGGATTTGAGGCATCGTCTGCTAACCCGTCATCCTGAGGAGCCGCGTAGCGGCGTCTCGAAGGATGAATCGGCCACCAGCCGGGCCGTCGACCCTTCGAGACGCGCGTTCCGCGCTCCTCAGGGTGACGGTTTGTAAATTCCGCGTGCGCGGCTCTACGTCACCGCCGTCCGCTTCGGCTCGACAATCTCGAACATCCGCGGGAATTCGTCCATCAGCGCCATCAATTCACCGAGCCGCTGCGGCTCGCCTGATGCCTTGATCCTGCCGGCATCGACGGCGTCCGGGAACGTGGTCAGCTTGGCGATGACCTCGTCGAGCACGCTGCGCGCCAGCGTGAAGCTCGCCTGCGCATCGGCCGCCTGCGCACCCCCGACGTAGGTCAGGGCGGAATTCTCGAGATTGAGCACGAAGGTCTCGCCGGTGTCGGTGAAGCTCCAGTTCAGCACGAAGCGCTTGCCTTCGGCCTTGGGGCCGTTGAGGCGGATGCCGAGCACGTCCCAGAGCTGCTCGGTGCGCAGCGCAGCCAGCGTCTCGCGCGGCATCGGCGAGCGCGGCGGCGTCTTCGGCATGCCCTGCCGCAGTTCCTGCGCACCGAACAGATAGGCGTTGCGCCAGGTCGAGCTTTCCGCGGCGTAGCCGAGCTGCTCGAACGTATCGGCGAGGAGCGAACGCGCGGCCTGATTATCAGGCTCCGCGAACACGAGATGGCTGACGGCCTGCGCCACGAAACGGAATTCGCCCTTGGCAAAATCCGCCGCGGCGCGTTTCAGGATCGCATCGGCGCCGCCCATATACTCGACATATTTCTTGCCGGCCTCGACTGGCGGCAGCGGATCGAGATGGACCGGGTTGGCGTCGTACCAGCCGAGGTACTTCTGGTAGATCGCCTTCACGTTGTGCCTGATATGGCCGTAGTAGCCGCGGCCGTGCCAGGCGCCCTCCAGGCTCTGCGGCAGGCGGATCGTCTCGGCGATCTCGGCCGCGTTGAGGCCGTGGTTCATCAGACGGATGGTCTGGTCATGCGCGTATTTGTAGAGGTCGCGCTGCTCGCGGATCATGGTGTCGATCCGCGCCTGCCCCCACACCGGCCAGTGGTGCTGGCCGCACATCGCTTCCGCCTTGCCGCCCCACATCTGCAGCGCCTCGCCGAGATATTTCGACCAGGCCAGCGCATCGCGCACATCGGCGCCGCGGAACGGCAGCAGATTGTGGAAGTTGTGGGTGCAATTTTCGGCGAGGTTCAACAGCTTGTAGCGCGGGATGAAGAAATGCATCTCCGCCGGCGCTTCGCTGTTGGGCGCCATCTGGAATTCGAACTCGACGCCGTCGATCACGCGCTTGTCGCCGGTGGCGATGATCAAATCGGTCGGCCGCAGCAGCGCCACGCCACCCGCCGCCATGGTCTTGCCGAGGCCACAATCGACATGGCCGCGCACGCCCTTGGCGAGGAACGGCCCGAACTGGTATTGCGCGCGGCGCAGCATCGCCGGCCCCGCGATGATGTTCTCGGAGACCGCGTGCTCCATGAAGAAGTTCGGCGCGATGATCGGTACGCCCGCCGCCAGCATGGCGTCGTCGAGCACACCGCGCGCGCCGCCCCAATGGTCGGTGTGGGTATGCGTGAAGATCACGGCGGCGACCGGCCGCTTGCCGCGATGCTGGAAGTACAGCTCCATCGCGGCGCGCGCGCCCTCGATCGAGGTCAGCGTGTCGACCACGATGACGCCCTTGTCGCCCTCGATCAGCGTCATGTTGGCGATGTCGAGGCCGCGCACCTGGTAGACGCCCGGCACCACCTCGAACAGGCCGTGATGCATATTGAGCCGCGACTGCCGCCACAGGCTCGGATCGACGGTCGCGGGCGCTTTCTCCTCCGACAGGAATCCGTAAGGCTCGAGGCTCCAGACCACCCTGCCCTGGGCCGAGGTGACGCGCGCGTTCTCGATGGTGCCGAGAAAGCCGCGCGCGGCGTCGTCGAAATCCCTGGTGTCGGCGAACGGCAGCGCCTTGAGCGTCGCCGCGTGCTGCGCGATGACCGGTGCGGACGCCGCCTTCGGACCTTCGTGCGACGTTTCGCCTGCGGTTGTCTGGGCCATACTCAAGCACTCCCTCGATTGGCGGAAATCGGTTCCGATCGCGCTTCCCTCAGCGGAATTGTACGCCCTCGAACTGGCCGCTGCGGCGCCAGCCGTCGATATATTTGAAGTAGGCCAGCGCGCCCGAGGGATGGCCGACATTGAGCTTGGCGGCGGGACCGGGCTCACGGCCCTCATTGTTGTAGTAGCCGGGCGTGCAATCCGGCCCGCCGATCATCCGGCCGACGCCGGTCAGCAGCAGTTCGACCCAGCGATCCTCGGCTTCCTTGCTGACCTCGATTTCCTTGAAGCCGTTGTCCTGCGCGTGACCGACCATCAGCGCGATGGTGCGCGCCGCTTCGGTCAGATTGTGCGGCACGTTGGAGATCAGATTGGCGCCCTGGGTCGGCTGCACGAAGAACACGTTGGGGAAACCGTGCACGTGGATGCCGTGCTTGGAGTCGGAGGCCAAGCGGTCTTAGGAAGACAAATATGTCTGGCAACTCCTTGGCTCACAGAACGACATGGCTACGATCCGACTTCCGACCTCGAAGCCGGACGCGTAGATGATGCAGTCGAGCGCGTATTCCTTGCCGGCGACGACGATCCCGTTCTCGGTGATCTCCTCGACGCCTCTGCCGTCGGTATCGACCAGATGGGTGCTAGGGGTGTTGAACGCCTGAAGATAGGCGTCGTGGAAGCACGGCCGCTTGCAGAGCTGGCCGTACCAGGCCTTGAGATTCCTGGCGGTGTCGGCATCGCGGACGATGGTGTCGATCCGGTTGCGGATTTCCTCCATCTTCTCGAAGTCGGAATCCTCGAACGCCGCCCGCATGTTTTCCACGCTTCGCTGCTCGCGCGGCAGCAGCATGATCTTGGCGCGGATCCGCTTCGACAGGTCGGTCCAGCCGTCCTGCACCAGATCTTCCTCGGCCGATCCGCCGGCCTGGTTGGCGGTGAAATTCTCCAGCCAGCGCTGTTGCCAGCCCGGCGTCGCGATCTCGGCAAACCAGTCGGGATCGATCGGCCCGTTGCCGCGCACATCGACCGACGACGGCGTGCGCTGGAATACGTAGAGCTCCTTGCAGGCGCGCGCGAGGTGCGGAATGCATTGCACCGAGGTCGCGCCGGTGCCGATGATGCCGACGCGCTTGTCGGCAAGCCTCTCCATCAGCGCGCCCTTGGGATCGCCGCCGGTGTAGTCGTAATCCCAGCGGCTGGTGTGGAACGAGTGGCCCTTGTAGCGCTCGATGCCGGGAATGCCGGGCAGCTTCGGCACATGCAGCGGGCCGGTGCCGATGCCGACATATTGCGCGGTGAAGGCGTCGCCCCGCGTGGTGCGGACGGTCCAGCGCGATTGCGCCGCGTTCCAATCGAGGCTCGTCACCTCGGTGTGAAACAGCGCGTTGTCGTAGAGATTGAATTGCCGGCCGATCCGCTGGCAGTGCGCGAGGATCTCCGGCGCATGCGCGTATTTCTCCGACGGCATGTGGCCGGTCTCTTCGAGCAGCGGCATGTAGACCATCGACGCCGTGTCGCACTGCGCGCCCGGATACCGGTTCCAGTACCAGGTGCCGCCGAAATCGCCGCCCTTCTCGACGATGCGGACATCCTTGATCCCGGCCTCGGTCAGCCGCGCCGCGGTGGCGAGCCCGGCAAAACCACCGCCGATGAAGGCGAAGGTGACGTGGTCGGTCTTCGGCGCGCGCTCAACGACCGGCGTGTAGGGATCGTCGAGATAGTGCGCGAGCTGGCCCTTGATCTGGAGATACTGGTCGTTGCCGTCGGGACGCAGCCGCTTGTTGCGTTCCTCCTGATACTTCAGGCGCAGCCGCGCCTTGTCGATCGCGGCGGGCTTTGCGTCTCGGGCTTGCTCGGTCATCGTCATCGGGAGGCGCCTCGCTCCAGCGGTTCCTTGTCCTTATTCCCGGCAGATAAACCGATATCGACACGATTTGCAAATTCATTTCGATATATTGACAAATCTGACCATCTGAGACCAATATTCCGTATGACAGCATCTTCCCCTGCCGAGGTTCAGGCGGATCCGTCCTTTGCGACCACCCTGGCGCATGGCCTCGACGTGCTGGCGGCATTTCGCCGTCATCCGGGCTCGCTGTCGAATGCCGAGCTCGCGTTGCATACCGGCCTGTCGCGGCCGACGGTGTCGCGGCTGACCTACACGCTCGAGCAGCTCGGCTATCTCAGGCGCGACACCAAGGGCCGCTTCGTGCTCGGGCTGGGCGCGCTCGCCGCCGCCTATCCTGTGTTGTCCTCGCTGAAGGTGCGCCAGCTCGCGCGTCCGCTGATGCGCGACTTCGCGACCTATGCCGGCGGTACGGTGTCGATCGCGATGCCGTTCGGCATCGACTTCATCTATGTCGAGACGCTGCGCACGACGGATACGGCGCCGCACGTGCCCGACGTCGGCTTTGTCAGCACGCTGGCGCCGACCGCGGTCGGGCGCGCACTGCTGTCGCTGTTCACCGACGAAGAGCTCGGCGCCTATGTCGCGCGCGTCAAGGCCGAGCGCCCCGACGAGTTCGACTACGTGCAGAAGCGCACGTTGCCCGACATCGAATTGTGCCGCGAGCGCGGCTTTGCCGTCTCGCTCGGCGAATGGCGGCGCGAGATCTTCGGCGTCGCCGCCCCGCTCTATCGCACGCCGACCGGCGAATGCCTGTCGGTCAATTGCGGCGTCCCCTCTTTCCGCTTCAGCGCCGAGCAGATCGAGCGCGAATGCGGCCCGCGCATCCTCGGACTCGCCCGCAGCATCCGCGCGCTGGTGGAGGAAGGCTAACAGGCGAACCCGCGGCATGGGTCGCCTCACCTCACATCATTGCGAACCGACAACGGCCGCGGTCACGCTAGTCATGCGATGCCGGCCCGTTGTCGCGGTAGGCCCACAGGCATTCGCGCGGCAACTCGACCTGTGCCTCGACGCCGACCTGATGGCGCGCGGCGGTGCCGAGTTCGATCGCTTCCAGCCGCTTGCCGAACAGCTCGATGCCGTAGGCGGTCTGGGTGCCCTGATATCTGCGGTCGAGCACCTTGGCCGAGAACGTGTTGGCGCCGTCGGGCCGACCGATCGCGATGTTTTCGGGCCGCAGCGCGATCCGCACTTTCTCGTCCGGCTTGAGCGCCTGGCACAGCGCGACCTCGCCTCGCCGGCCGTCACCGAAATCGACCACGCCATAGCGGCCATTGCATGTGACGAGCGTGCCTGCGAGCTCGTTGGTGGCACCGGTGAAATTGGCGACGAACAGATCGGCCGGCCGATTGTAGATCACGTCGGGCGTATCCATCTGCAACAGCTTGCCGTCGCGCATCACGCCGATCCGGTCGCCGAGCACGACCGCCTCGGCCTGGTCATGGGTGACGTAGAGCGCGGTCATTCCGGTCTGCTTGAGGATGACGCGAAGATCGTCGCGCAGCCGCAGGCGCAGTTTGGCATCGAGGTTCGATAGCGGCTCGTCGAGCAGCAACAGTTGCGGCCGGTACACCATGCTGCGCGCCAGCGCGACGCGCTGCATCTGGCCGCCCGACAGCGCCACCACCGGGCGGTCGGCATAGTCGGACAGTCCGACCAGCGCCAGCGCCTCCTCGACCATGCGGGCAGCATCGGTGCGCCCGATCCTGCGGTGCTTCAGCGGATAGATCACGTTCTGCCGCACCGTCATATGCGGCCACACCGCATAGGACTGGAACACCATGCCGAGATCGCGCGAACGCGGCGGCACGAGAATGCCGCTTGCCGGCGACGAAACCACCCGCCCGGAAATGCTGATCTCGCCACCGGTCGGATGCTCGAGCCCGGCGACGCAGCGCAGCGTCGTGGTCTTGCCGCAGCCGGACGGCCCCAGCAGCACCACGATCTCGCCGGCCGGCACGCCAAAGCTGACGCCGTCGATGGCCGGGCGGCCGATCGAAAACTGCTTCCTGAGATCGGTGACTTCGAGCGTCGCCGTCATCGCTGCACCATCAGCCTATTGCCGGTAGCCAAACGTCTTGTCCCAGTCCGCGACCCACGCCGCATGCAGCTTCACATACTCGTCGAACTTCGGATACCAGAGCTTGACCACCTTTGGATCGAACCCCTCCGGATATGCCGGCGGCGCCTTCAGGGATGTGAGATTGCCGAGCTCCTTGATCATGAAGGTCTGTCCTTCCTTGGACAGGCACCAGTTCAGGAACAGCTTTGCTGCGTTGGGGTGAGCCGCCGTCTTCGGAATGCCGGTCGCGTAGGGATTGACCGGAGCACCTTCAGGCGGAAAGAAGATCTCGATCGGCGCGCCGTCCTTCTTCTTCTGGTAGATCACGTTGTAGAGCAGCGGCGCGATCGCGATCTCGCCGCGCACCAGCGCATCGGCCGTCGGCGCGCCGGAGGGATACAGCACCGGATGGGTCGCGGCCTGCTTGGCCCAGTAGTCTTCGCCGAGCACCTGGCGCTCGAACATGATCCGCGTCCAGGTGGTGCCGCCGGACTGCGCGAACACCTGCCCGATCAGCTTGTCATATTGCGGCTTGGTCAGGTCCATCCAGGATTTCGGCGGATCCTTCACCAGCTCGGTGTTGTAGGCGATCGACCAGGCGATCGTCGCGCGCGGCCAGTATTTCGGCGAGATCAGCGCATGCGGATCGTAATCGGCCGCGTTCGGCGGCGCGTAATCCTGGAACAGGTCCTCCAGCGGCTGCATCAGCGCGCGGTCGGAGTGGTCGACGACATCGGCGATCAGCTTGCCGGCCGCGGCCTCCGTCTTGACGCGGGTGATCAGCTGGCCGCCGGGCGCGCGGACCATCTCGACCTTGATCTCGGGAAAGCGCTTGTTGAAGGCCTTGATGACCTGCTGCTCGATCTCGGCGAAGTTCGCGGTGTAGTAGACGAGCTTGCCTTCGGACTTGGCCGCCGCGATCAACTCCGTCGAGCCGAACTCCTGCGCCTGTGCCGCAGGCGCCAATGCAAGCGCCGCCACGCTTGCCAAGGCCAGTGTGGTGAAGGTTCGTCTATCCATCGCAATCCTCCCCTTATTCGTTGTTATCCGGTCCGCGCCACGTTGCCCTGCGCTGATCCGCGCGACAGCCAGTTGGCGCCGCCGATCAGGACGCCGAGCAGCACCGTCTGCACCAGGCTGAAGGCCGCGGTCTTGCCGATATTGCCGCCCTCGTAATAGTCGAGCAGCAGCACCGACATCACCATGGTGTTGCTGGTGTAGAGGAACAGCGACGAGCCGAGCTCGCGGATCGCCAGCACGAACAGCAGCGTCATCGACGCCAGCACGCCCGGCCTCGCCAGCGGCAACACGATGGTCCTGATGGTGCCGAGCACGCCCTTGCCGCAGACCCAGGCCGCCTCCTCGAGCTCGCGGTGGATTTGCAGGAACGAGGTCGACAGCGCCTTCACGGTGTCCGGCATGAAGCGCGCGATGAAGGCCAGCGCGAGAATCCAGATCGTGCCGTAGAGCCCGCCCGGTATGCCGATCCAGGCCCAGAGATAGGCGACGCCGACCACCAGCCCGGGGATCGCGACCGGCAGGGTCGAGATCAGGTCGATGGCGCCGCGCCCGCTGACGCGGGTGCGATGAATGGTGTAGCCGATCGCAAAGGCGAGCGCGCCGCCGACAACAGCCGTGATGACGCCCACCTCGACCGCATTGTAGATCGACCGCATCGTCAACGGATTGTCGAAGATGCTCTCGAAATGCGTCAGCGAATATTGCCGCATGTCGAACAGGCTCGCGACGTCGCGGATGAACATGAACTTGCGGAACGCCGCGACGATCAGTGCCAGCGACGGCAGCACTACGACGATGAGGAGGTAGACGATCCCGATCGCGAAGGTGAGCCAGCGCCACGGCCCGAGATCGAGGCTGCGCGGCCGGAACGCCTTGCCCGCGACGGTGGTATAGCTGCGTCCGCTCAGCAGCTTCTGCTGCAGATAGACCAGCAGCCCCGTGACCACCATCAGGATGATGGCGACCGCCGCCGCGGTGTTGTAGAGCGGCGGCGACCAGTTGGTGAGCTTGAAGATGTAGGTGGTGAGCACGTTCAGGTTGGTCGGCGCGCCGAGCACGGCCGGGATGCCGTAGATGCCGAGCATCACGATGAACGACAGCAGCATGCCCGAGACGATAGCCGGCATGATCAGCGGGAACGTCACCGTGAACAGGGTCGCGACCGGGCTCGCGCCGGAGATTTCCGCGGCCTCCTCCAGGCTCGGGTCCATGTTGCGCAGCGCCGACGAGGTGAACATGTAGACGTACGGCGCGTAGTAGATGCCGAACACGAACACCAGGCCCCACATCGAATAGAGATCGACGCGCAGGTCGGAGCCCATCCACTTGAACATCGTGTTGATTAAGCCGGTCTTCGGCGAACCGAGAATGGCCCAGGCCACCCCCGCGACCAGCGGCGGCGCGAACAGCGGCAGGATGCTGGCGGCGGCGATGAAGCCCTTGAACGGCGTGTTGGTGCGCACCACGATCCAGGAGAACAGGAGCCCGATCGCGACCGCGATCACCGTGCCGCCACCGCAGGCGATCAGCGTGTTGAGTAGCGCTTCGGCGACGTTCGGATTGGCCAGCACGGCGAGGAAATTGGCGATCGACAAATGGCTCAGGCTGAGACGGATGCCGTCGACCACCGGATTGGTGTCGGTGAGCGCGCCGAGCAGCAGCATGAAGACGGGATAGATGACCAGGAAGGTCAGGATCGCCAGCAATGCCGCGACCCAGAGGCCGGTGAACGCGCGGCGGCGAGTTCCCTCGCTGGCGCTTCGCATGGCTTCGCTGCGCCGGTCGGCCTGTCCGTGCAATGCGCGTTCCCTCTTGCGGCCCGATCTGACGCCGGGCCTGCTTGTATACCAAGGGTAGTCGATCGCGACTGTGACGCAAGCTATCCGAAAGTCGCTTGGGCGCGTTTCTGTGACGCAGCGCGGGAACACGAATTCGGATTGATCGCGCTCGCGGGCCACAATCTCGGTGTCGTCCCTGCGAAAGCAGGGACCCATACCCCGCGGCGGATGTTGTGAGCGGGACTCGTCGTATCAGCATCGCGCAACAATCGGCATTTGTGGTTATGGGTCCCTGCTTTCGCAGGGACGACAGTGGCTGTGTAGGCTGCCGGGACGTCGGCCCGGAACAGTCCGGGCCGACGTCGGCGTTCTAGGCAAGGTAATTGCCTTCGAGCGCCGGCATGATGTCGAGCACTTCGAAGTAATGGTCCCAGAACCTCGTCTCGCGCAGGTGGTCGCAGAACCACGCCCAGGCCGAGAGGTCATCGGTCTCGCAGATCATGACGTCGGTCGCCCTGGTCGAGAAGGCCTCCGGCTCGAACCAGCGCACCTTCAGCTCCGGACGGCGCCGGAGCAAAGGAATGACCTCCTCATGCAGGAAGGCGAGGCGCTGCTCGGTCTTCAGATCGAGCCAATGCCGCCTGGTCTTGACCATGACAAAGATGTGAAACCTGTGCGGATCGTCCTCGTGTTCGGGAAGCACGGGGGACGAGGTCGTTTGCAGTGTCACCATTGATCGGTTCTCCTTTCACGCCCATAATGTGAGTAATTGCTCATATTCTACAACTCGCGTTTTGGGAGATGCCCGTCATGCCGGCGAAGCGGCGTACAAAGGCCCGGAAAGAGCCGCTTCAGCAGCGTTCGCGGGAAACCGTGGCCGTGATTCTGGAAGCGGCGGCTCGCGTTTTGGAAGCGCGCGGGCTCGAGGGCTACAACACCAATGCGGTGGCCGAGCGAGGCGGGATCAGTGTCGGCTCGGTGTATCAGTACTTTCCCAACAAGGACGCGCTGACGCTGGCTTTGATCACGAGGTTCGAGGACGCGCTGCTGGCGAAAGTGCGGGATGCAGTCGCGGCCTCCGAGGGCAAGAGCCTGACGGCGTCGCTCAACCTGATCGTTCAGGCCCAGCTCGAGGCGCATGCCGAGCGAGCCGGGCTCAATCGCATTCTGGAGGCCGAGGAGGATCGGCTGCGCCCCGCGTCATCGGGCACGTCAGCAGCCGACGAATTGAAGGAACTGGTCGCCGCCCTGCTGGCCCGGCATCGTCGTGAGATCGCAAGGCCAGTCGACGATGACGCCGTCGAGGATTTGATCGTGATCAGCCGCGCCATGGTCGACCACGCGCTTCAAAAGGACCTCTCGCAGGCTGCGGCCAGCCGCCGGGTGCTGCGCGCCATCGAAGGATATCTGTTCGGTCCGCGGCGGGACTTTTGACACTTCCGGCTAGGCCGCTTCGCATACGCATCATGCAATGCCGCGGCTGGGGAACGGGATGCCGGCGTAGTACATGGCGATCCCGGAGACACTTACAGGCATGCTCGAGAAGACCCCGACCACCGCGGCTGCGGCACCGATCACCGATGGTTTGCCTTGGGAGACCCGGCGCTGGGCGGTGGCAGCGATCTTCACGGCGCTGGCGATGGCTTCGCTCGATACCGCGATCGCCAACATCGCGCTGCCGGCGATCGCGAGCGATCTGCATGTCAGCCCTGCGGAAGTGGTCTGGGTCGTCAACGTCTATCAGATCGCGCTGGTCGCGACGCTGCTGCCGCTCGGCGCGCTCGGCGAGATCGTCGGCCATCAGCGAATCTATCTCGGCGGCCTGCTGCTGTTCACATTGGCGTCACTCGGCTGTGCGCTGGCGTGGTCGCTGCCGAGCCTGCTGGTCGCGCGCACCTTGCAGGGGCTCGGCGCCAGCGGCCTGATGAGCGTCAACACCGCGCTGGTGCGCTTCGTCTATCCGAGCCGGATGCACGGCCGCGGCTTCGGCCACAATGCGCTCGTGGTCGCGACCGCCTTTACGCTGGGGCCGACCATCGCCTCCGGAATCCTCGCGCTCGGACCATGGCCCTGGCTGTTCGCCGTCAACATTCCCTTCGGCGTCGTCGCGTTGCTGATCGGCATGAAGACGCTGCCGACGACGCCGCGCGCCACCCACGCTTTCGACTTCACCGGCGCGGCACTGGCCTGCGCCTGTCTCGGCCTCTTCATCATCGGCATCGGCAGCGCCGCGCACAAGGCCGCGCCGGCGCTCGTCATCGCCGAGCTTGTCGGCGCCGTCCTGTTCGGATGGATCCTGACCCGGCGGCATGCCGATCATCCGGCGCCGATGCTGCCGATCGACCTGTTCCGGCGGCCGATCTTCGCGTTGTCCGCCGCGACCGCCGTCTGCTCATTCGCTGTGCAGGGCCTCGCCTTCGTATCGCTACCCTTCTACTTCGAGGACATATTGCACCGCTCGCAGGTCGAGACCGGCTTCTTCATGACGCCCTGGCCACTGGTGGTCGCCTTCATGGCACCGATCGGCGGCCGGCTGTCGGACCGCTATCCGGCCGGCATCCTCGGCGGCATCGGCATGCTGCTGCTGGGGCTTGGCATGGTGCTGCTCGCGACCTTGCCGGCCGAGCCCAGCGTCGCCAACATCGTCTGGCGCACGATGATCTGCGGCATCGGCTTCGGCTTCTTCCAGACCCCCAACATGAAGGCGATCATGTCGAGCGCGCCGTCGCATCGGAGCGGCAGCGCCAGCGGCATCGTCGCGACCGCGCGGCTGACCGGGCAGACCACCGGCGCTGCCCTCGCCGCGCTCTGCTTCGCGCTGGCCGACCGCGAGGGTGCCACCGTGGCGCTGGCGCTGGGTGCCGGATTTGCCGCGCTCGGCAGCGTCATGAGCTTCCTGCGCCTCGCGGTCGCATCACCGCAAAAGTCATGACAGGTATGCGGCGCGCACAGTCCGCGGCCAAACACCACAGCATCAAATTTCTTTCGCGCTGCGAGCGCATTTTCTTGATTTGAACCGTTCCAGTTTCAAGGCCAACATCGCCCCGCAGTCCGGTCGGAGGATCGGACCATTCAGGGGATCGCGATGGCAAACCTCAAAATTAACGGCAAGACAATAAATGTAGACGTCGAGGACGACACGCCACTGTTGTGGGCGATTCGCGAAAACGTCGGACTGACAGGGACCAAGTACGGCTGCGGCATCGCCCAATGCGGCGCCTGCACCGTGCATATCGACGGCGTCGCGATGCGCTCCTGCGGCGTCACGGTGAGCGAGGCGGCCGGCAAGGAGATCACCACGATCGAGGGTCTCGCGGCGGGCGGCGTGATGCACAAGGTGCAGCTCGCCTGGATCGCCAGCGACGTGCCGCAATGCGGCTATTGCCAGAGCGGCATGATCATGGCCGTCGCGGCGCTCTTGAAGGACAATCCGAAGCCGACCGACGACGACATCAACGACGCCATCACCAATATCTGCCGCTGCGGCACCTTCCAGCAGGTGCGCGAGGCGATCCATGCTGCCGCGAACGCATAAGGACGCAGCGATGAACCAGCACGTCATGCCAAAGCTCAATCGCCGCGCCTTTGTGATCGGCACCGCAACCGCCGGCGCCGGCCTCGCGCTCGGCCTCGACCTGCCGTTCGGCGGCCCCGCCGTGGTGCGCGCAGCCGACGGCGCGCCGGAAGTCAATGCCTGGGTCGTGATCCGGCCCGACGACACCGTGGTGATCCGCATCGCCCGCTCCGAGATGGGCCAGGGCACGCTGACCGGCCTCGCCCAGCTCGTCGCCGAAGAACTGGAATGCGACTGGTCGAAGGTCACGACAGAATATCCGACGCCCGGCCAAAGCGTCGCCCGCAAGCGCGCCTGGGGCGATTTCTCAACCGGCGGCAGCCGTGGCATCCGCACCTCGCAGGACTATGTCCGCAAGGGCGGCGCCACCGCGCGCGTGATGCTGATCCAGGCAGCAGCCAACGAGTGGAAGGTGCCGGCCTCGGAGTGCAAGGTCTCCAACGGTGTCGTCACCCACACGCCCTCGGGCAAGACGACGACCTACGGCAAGGTCGCGGAAGCCGCGGCCAAGCTCGAGCCGCCGGCCGACGTCAAGCTGAAGGACCCGAAGGACTGGACCATCGCCGGCAAGGGCCTGAAGCGGCTCGACACATCAGACAAGACCACCGGCAAGATGGTCTACGGCATCGACGTCAAGCTGCCGGGCATGCTGAACGCCGCGATCAAGGACTGCCCGGTGTTCGGCGGCAAGGTGAAGAGCTTTGACGAGGCCAAGATCGCCGGCATGAAGGGCGTCAAGAAGGTGGTGCAGGTCGGCGACAGCGCCGTTGCCGTGGTCGCCGACACCTGGTGGCACGCCAAGACTGCGCTGGATGCGCTGCCGATCGTCTGGGACGAAGGCCCCAACGCCAAGGTCTCCAGCGAGACGATCGCGACATGGCTCGCCGAGGGTCTCGACAATGCGCAGCCGGCCTACATCGGCAACCAGAATGGCGATGCAAAGGCGGCGATCGCCAGCGCTGCCAAGAAGGTCGAGGCGGTCTACAGCTATCCTTACCAGAACCACGCCACGATGGAGCCGATGAACGCCACCGTGCTCTACACCCCTGACAAATGCGAGGTGTGGTGCGGCACGCAGAATGGCGAGGCGGCCTTCGCCGCGGCGCTCGAGGCCTCCGGCCTGCCGGCGGAGAAGGTCGACGTGCACAAGCTGATGCTCGGCGGCGGCTTCGGCCGGCGCGGCATGACCGACTATGTGCGGCAGGCGGTGGCGATCGCCAAGCAGATGCCGGGCACGCCGATCAAGCTGCTGTGGTCGCGCGAAGAAGACATGCAGCACGGCAAGTATCACCCGATCACGCAGTGCAAGCTGACCGGTGCGTTCGATACCGACAACAATCTGGTCGCGCTGCACTACCGGCTATCGGGTCAATCCATCCTGTTCTCGGTGCGCCCGGAAGCACTGCAGAACGGCATGGACCCCGCCGCGTTCCAGGGCGTCGCGCAAGCCGGCGAGGCCGCGATCGGCTATTCGGTGCCGAACCTGCTGGTCGAGCATTCGATGCGCAACCCGCACGTCCCGCCGGGCTTCTGGCGAGGCGTCAACGTCAACCACAACGCCATCTACATGGAATGCTTCATGGACGAGCTGGCGCTGGCTGTCGGCCAGGACCCGCTCGAATTCCGCCGCAAACTGATGCGCAAGCACCCCAAGCATCTCGCCGTGCTCAATGCCGTGGCCGAGAAGATCGGCTGGGGCACGCCGGCGCCGCAGGGCGTCTATCGCGGCATCGCGCAGGTGATGGGCTATGGCAGCTATGTTGCCGGCGCCGCCGAGATCTCGGTGACCGACGGCAGCAAGATCAAGGTGCATCGCATCGTCGCCTCCACCGACCCCGGCTATGTCGTCAACCCGGCGCAAGTGGAGCGGCAGATCGCGGGCTCCTTCGTCTACGGCCTCAGCGCGCTGTTCTACGGCGGCTGCACCGTGAAGGACGGCCGCATCGAGCAGACCAATTTCGACACCTACAACTCGATGCGCATCAACGAAATGCCGAAGGTGGAATCGGTGATGGTGCCGAGCGGCGGGTTCTGGGGCGGCGTCGGCGAGCCGACCATCGGCGTTGCGGCGCCGGCGGTGCTCAACGCCTATTTCGCCGCGACCGGAAAGCGCATCCGCAGCTTCCCGCTGCGCAACCAGAACATCAGCTTCGCCTGATCAAACCGGAAGCGGCGGCCGCAACCGGCCGCCGCTTCCCTTTTTCGGATTCTCGCGCATGGCCGTCACGCGTCATCAGACGCGCAGGGATGTGATCCGTGGCGCCGCTGCCGTCGCAGCGGCCGCCTTGGCGCGTCCGGCGTTGGCGCAGGCTGCGCCGCGCATCGCGGTGATCGGCGGCGGCTTCGGCGGCGTGGCCTGCGCGCGCGCGCTGCGGCGGCTCGACACGAAGCTTCAGGTCACGCTGATCGAGCCGAACAGGACTTTCACCGCCTGCCCGTTCAGCAACGAGGTGATCGCGGGTCTGCGCGAGCTTGCCGCACAGCAATTCACCTATGACAAGGTTGCGGCCGACGGCATCACGGTTGCCGCGCAGGCGGCGACGAAGGTCGATGCCCAGGCGCGCGGCATCGCGCTCGCTGACGGCACGACGCTGTCCTATGACCGGCTGGTGCTGGCCCCCGGCATCGACATGCGCTTCGAGGCCCTGCCCGGCTATGACGAGACGGCGGCGGAGAAGATGCCGCATGCCTGGAAGGCCGGCGAGCAAACCATGCTGCTGCGCAAGCAGCTTGAAGCCATGGACGATGGCGGCCTCGTCGTGATCGCAGTGCCGGCTGCGCCGCTGCGCTGTCCGCCCGCGCCTTACGAGCGCGCCAGCCTGATCGCGCATTATCTGAAGGCGAACAAGCCGCGCTCGAAGATCCTGGTGCTCGATGCCAAGGACAATTACTCGCAGCAGAAGCTGTTCGAGAAGGCTTGGGCGGAGCTCTATCCCGGCATGATCGAACGGATCGCGCTGTCGCAGGGCGGACGGGTAAGTCGGAGGCCAAGCGGTCTTAGGAAGACAAATATGTCTGGCAACTCCTTGGCTCACAGAACGACATGGCTACGATCCGACTTCGCTGACATCGCCGGAGCCGCCGACCATACCGGCTGGTGCCCGATCGATCCCGTCAGCTTTGCTTCAAAGCTCGTTCCCAACATCCACGTCATCGGTGATGCCGCGATCGCCGGCGGCATTCCGAAATCCGCCTCCGCCGCGGCGGCGCAGGGCCTGGCCTGCGCGGCCGCGATCGTCAACTCACTTGCGGGCAAGGCGCCGGAGACACCGCGGCTCGATGGCGCCTGCTACAACACGGTCGCGCCCGGCTACGCCTTCTCGCTGAAGGGCATCTATCAGCCCAAGGAGGATCAGTACGCCGAGGCGGAGGTCACCACGAGCCCGGTCGATGCGCCTCGCGAGGTGCGCCAGCGTGAAGCCGATCAGGCGGTCGACTGGTTCAAGAGGATCACTGGAGAGGCGTTTGGCTAGGCTCGCCCGCACAATGCTTCTCGCCGCGGGACTGTTCGCAGCCTGCTGGCCCGCCGGCGCCGAAGAGCTCCGGCCCTACACCGTCGTGGGCGATGCGATTCCAGCCTCGCTGACGGGAACCAAGGGCGATGTCGCGCGCGGCCGCACGCTGATCGTCGAGCGTTCCTCCACTTGCATCCTCTGTCACAGCGGCCCATTTCCCGAGCAGGCGTTCCAGGGCGACCTCGCGCCGAACCTCAGTGGCAGCGGAAGCCGCTGGTCGGAAGGACAGTTGCGGCTCCGCCTGGTCGATGCGTCGCATCTCAATGCGGCGACGATCATGCCGTCCTACTATCGCGTCGACGGGCTCGTGCGTGTCGGCACCTCATGGCGCGGCAAGCCGATCCTGTCGGCGGAGCAGATCGAGGATCTCGTGGCTTACTTGACGACACTGCGGAACTAGGACCAAGCGATGGCGATTTCCGACTCCACCACACGCCGGACATTCCTGAGCCTCACCGGCGGTGCCGCCGCGCTGGTGATCGTGCGCCCCGTGGACGCGTCGCCGGCAATGCTGTCGGCCGCGATCCGCAATGTCGTCGGCGAGGCCAATGTGCACACCGGCAAGGTCAAGCTCGACATACCGCCGCTGGTCGAGAACGGCAACACGGTGCCGATGACGGTCAGCGTCACGAGCCCGATGACGGCGGATGAGTATGTGAAGAGCATCCACGTCTTCAACGAGAAGAACCCGCAGCCGAACATCGGTAACTTCTATCTCGGGCCGCGCGCCGGACGCGCCCAGGTGTCGACCCGCATCCGCCTCGCCGACAGCCAGAAGGTCACCGCCATCGCGCGGCTGTCCGACGACACGTTCTGGTCGGCAACCGCCGACGTCGTGGTGACGCTCGCCGCCTGCACCGAGGAGGCGATCTGATGCCGTCGGCCCTGATCAATGTCCCGGCCAAGGCCAAGCGCGGCAGTGTCATCGAGATCAAGACATTGATGTCGCATATCATGGAGACCGGCTACCGCCACACCGCCTCGGGCAGCGTGGTGCCGCGCGACATCATCACGAGCTTCACTTGCCGCTTCAACGGTGAGGAAGTGTTCCGCGCCGATCTGTTTCCTGCGATCGCGGCCAATCCGTTCATCACCTTTTTCACGACGGTGACCGAGAGCGGCAAGTTCGAATTCGAGTGGATCGGCGACAAGGGATTTTCGGAGACCGCGCAGGCTTCGATCACGGTCGAATGAAGATCGCGGTCCGCATCGCACTGCTGACGGCGATGGCGGGCGCCGCGCTCGCCGACGAGATTCCGCAAGGCGAACGCCGCTCCGGCTACAGTTTCATGAGCCCGGACACCAAGGCGATGCAGGACGAGGACACCGCCAATCCCGGCATTCTGTCCGTGCTCGACGGCGAGGCCTTGTGGACGCGCAAGGCCGGCGGTGCAAACATGGCCTGCGCCGACTGCCACAACGACGCCAGCGCCGGCATGAAGGGCGTCGCGGCGCACTATCCGGCCTTCGACAAGGCGCTGGGAAAGCCGGTCGACCTCGAGGGACGGATCAACCTCTGCCGCACCAACCACCAGCAGGCCTCGCCCTTCGCCTATGAAAGCCGTGAGCTGCTGGCGCTGACCGCCTATGTCGCACGGCAATCGCGCGGCATGCCGATTACGGCCGGCGACGATCCGGAACTCGCGCCGTTCGTCGAACAAGGCCACGCGCTATTCATGAGGCGGCAGGGCCAGCTCAATCTCGGCTGCACCAACTGCCACGATGATAACTGGGACAAGAAGCTCGCGGGCAGCGCGATCACGCAAGGCCAGCCGACCGGCTATCCGCTGTACCGGCTGGAATGGCAGGCGCTCGGATCGTTGCAGCGGCGGCTGCGCGCCTGCATCACCGGCATCCGCGCGCAGGCTTATGATTATGGTTCGCCGGAGCTGGTCGAGCTCGAGCTCTATCTGATGACGCGGGCGCGCGGCATGCCGGTCGAGACGCCGGCGGTCAGGCCCTAGCGCCAACCCTCATGGTGAGGAGCGCGAAAGCGCGTCTCGAACCATGAGGCCCCAGTCGGGCCTCGCCCTTCGAGACGCTTGCTGCGCAAGCTCCTCAGGGTGAGGAGATGGAGTTACTGCGTAGCGGTCAGCGCTCAGCGAACGCCTTCTCGACCACGAACTGCGCGGGCTCGCCGTGATTGCCCTCGACGAAGCCGCGGCCGTTCAGCAGCGTGCGGGTGTCGGCGACCAGCGCGGGCGAGCCGCAGATCATGACGCGGTCATGCGCAGCATCGAGCGCCGGCAGGCCGATGTCGGTGAACAGCTTGCCCGAGGTGATGAGGTCGGTGATGCGGCCGCGGTTGCGGAACGGATCGCGCGTCACGGTCGGGTAGTAGATCAGCTGGTCGCGCACCAATTCGCCGATCAGCTCGTCCTGCGGCAGCTTCTCGGTGATCATCTCGCCATAGGCGAGCTCCTTGACGCGGCGGCAGCCGTGCAGCAGCACGACCTTCTCGAAGCGGTCGTAGGTCTCGGGATCCTTGATCACGCTGAGGAACGGCGCAAGCCCGGTGCCGGTGCCGACCAGATAGAGGTTGCGACCATCCTCGAGGTTGTCGATGACAAGCGTGCCGGTCGCCTTGCGGCTGACGATGATCTCGTCGCCTTCCTTCAGGTGCTGGAGGCGCGAGGTCAGCGGGCCGTCCGGAACCTTGATCGAGAAGAACTCCAGCGTGTCCTCGTAATTCGCGCTCGCGACGCTGTAGGCCCGCAGCAGCGGCTTCTCGCCGACCTTGAGCCCGATCATGGTGAACTCGCCGTTGCGGAAGCGGAACGACGGATTGCGCGTGGTTTTGAAGGAGAACAGCGTGTCGGTCCAGTGGTGAACGCTGAGGACGCTTTCCTGGTTGAAATTGCTCATCGTCAGTTTCCTTGACGCGCGGGCCGGATTGGCGGCAAAATCATTTGTACACGATCGTTCGTATACAAATGAATAATCCAGCTTGATCCGGCCGTCAAGCCACGGGCACAATGGCCGGCGAAGGCATTGAACCAAAAGGAAAAACCATGGCGCACGATGCACCCCAGGCGACCGGTCCGAGCAAGCTGGTGATCCGCAATATCGGGCTGTTGCTGTCGGGGGCCCTGGAGAAGCCGATCCTGGATGCCGATACCATCGTCGCCGAGAACGGCAAGATATCCGCGATCGGCCGCCTCAAGGACGTCGACACCGAAGGCGCCACCACCATCGTCGATGCCAACGGCACGACGGTCGCGCCCGGCCTGATCGACAGCCACGTCCACCCCGTGGCCGGCGACTGGACGCCGCGGCAGAACCAGATCAACTGGATCGACAGCTATCTGCATGGCGGCGTCACCACCATGATCTCCGCCGGCGAGGTGCACATGCCCGGGCGGCCGCGCGACGTCGTCGGGCTGAAGGCGATGGCGATCTTCGCGCAACGCGCGTTCTGGACGCTGCGTCCGGGCGGCGTGAAGGTGCATGCCGGCGCGCCCGTGATCGAATGCGAGATGGTGGAGGACGATTTCAAGGAAATGGCCGCCGCCGGCGTCAAGCTGCTCGGCGAGGTCGGGCTCGGCGGCGTCAAGGATGGACCGACCGCGCGCAAGATGGTCGGCTGGGCGCGCAAATACGGCATTCAGAGCACGATCCACACCGGCGGCCCGTCAATCCCGGGCTCCGGCCTGATCGACAAGGACGTGGTGCTGGAGGCCGACACCGATGTGGTCGGCCACATCAATGGCGGCCACACCGCCCTGCCCGACGACCAGATCCGCTGCATCTGCGAGGGCTGCAAGCGCGGGCTCGAGCTGGTGCACAACGGCAATGAGCGCTCGGCGCTGTTCACACTGCGCACCGCGCGCGAGATGGGCGATTTGCACCGCGTCATCCTCGGCACCGACGCGCCGGCCGGCTCCGGCGTGCAGCCGCTCGGCATCCTGCGGATGGTCTCGCTCTTGTCCTCGCTCGGCGAGCTCCCGGCCGAGCTGGCGTTCTGCCTGGCGACCGGCAACACCGCGCGGATGCGCGAGCTCGATTGCGGCCTGATCGAGGTCGGCCGCTCGGCCGATTTCGTGCTGATGGACAAGGCACAGCATTCGCCGGGCAAGAACATCCTGGAGAGCGTTCAGCTCGGCGATCTCCCGGGCATCGGCATGACCATCATCGACGGCATCGTCCGCACCCAGCGCAGCCGCAACACGCCGCCCGCGGGCAAGGTGCCGGAGATCGTGGCGAAGTAGCAGGCGAGAGCAACTCTTAATCCGTCACCCTGAGGTGCACGCGCAAGCGTGCCTCGAAGGGTGCACGGCCCGGCCGTCGCCCTTCGAGACGGTCGCTTCGCGACCTCCTCAGAGCTTGTGACCCTATGAGTTGCGAGCGCGGCATTTGCCCTGGTAAGGCGATGGCGCGATCGGAAGGATGCC
>NZ_JASAUT010000050.1:0-55528 GCF_029952935.1 Bradyrhizobium sp. Mp19
GCGGTCTTAGGAAGACAAATATGTCTGGCAACTCCTTGGCTCACAGAACGACATGGCTACGATCCGACTTCCGACCTGCAAAAGGAGCGCGAGCGGTCCGCGCGGCTGGAGCAAGATCTGGCGGCAGCGCATCGCGACAGCGAGACCCAGACGGCGCGGGTGGCAAAAGCAGGCGAGGAAATCGTGCTGCAGAAGCAGGCAGCGGAAGCCAGCGCTGCCGAATTGAGGCAATTGCGCGCCAGGGTCGACGTGCAGGCGCAGCACCTCCCTTTGTCGCGGAGCGCAATCCATGCGTATGAGGTCGAGGATCGCAAAGCGCACGGCGCGGCGTTGACGACCGGTGCGACCGCGCGCGACAAGTCCATCGAAGTGGCCACCAATCCAGTCGCCGAACAGACACGAGCGGCGCCCGCTCGCGCAGTTGCTCAGCCTGCTCCCGAGCAGGCTGCGGAAGCGGGAGGGTTGGTGGCGCGGGCGAGCTCCTTGCTGCGTCAGGGCGACATAGGCGCGGCGCGGCTTGTCCTCGAGCGCGCCGTGGAAATGGGCAGCGCCCAGGCGAGCTTCGCGCTGGCAGAAACCTACGATCCCCTGATTCTTGCGAAATGGGGGACTTACGGCACGCGCGGTGACGAGCGCAGGGCACAAGACCTCTATGCCAAGGCCAACGCCGCGGGAGTCCAGGAGGCGAAATCGCGCCTGGAGGCGCTGCGCCGATAGCGCATGCGCCAATCCACCGGCAATTTCACCGCGATCGTCTTAACGACCGGCGCCACCGCGATCAGCTTCGCTCTGAAGCGAGTGGCGCGTCGCTCGGCCGCAATGGCCGGCGACGCGCTTCGCTTTACCGTTCGCGCAGGGCCTCCTGCCGGTAGCGTGCCAGCGGCGAAAGCAGGTAGCTGATGATCCTGCGCGTGCCGGTCTTGATTTCGACCGTCACCGCCATGCCCGGCCCGAGCTTGACGAGTTTGTCCTCGATTTGCATGTGCGTCCGGTCGAGCGAAACGCGCGCGGCATATTCCAGCTCCTGACCTTTAGGCTCGCTGCTGCTCTGTGCCGAGCCCAGTGTCCGGTCATTGGGGCCGCCCTGTTGCTTGTCGCGTGTGATGGCATCCGTCGACACGCTGAGCACATCGCCATGAAGCAGCCCGTACCGGGTGAAGTTGAACGTATCGACCTTGATCTCCGCCTTCTGGCCGGGATGAACGAAGCCGATGTCGCGGTTCGAGAGCATGGCCTCAATCTCGAGCTGGCTCTCGCTCGGGACCACGACGGCCAGCGCCTGAGCGGGCGTCACCACGCCGCCCACCGTATGAACGGCAAGCTGCTGCACGACGCCGTCGACCGGCGCGGTCAAGCTCTGCAGTTTCGTTCGCCGATCCGCCTTGACCACCTCCTGGGCGGCGCTCGCGGCCTTCTGCTCGGCCTTCGCAAGGGCATCATAGGTCGCGCGGCGATACTCCGCGGCAGTCTTGTCCTTGGTCTCCTTCAGCAGCGCGATCGCCGCATCGGCTTCGCGCAGCCGGCTCTGCTGCAGGACGAGGTCCTGCTGCATGGCGACCAGCTCCTGATATTCGGAGAGATAGACGACCTTCGACGCCAATGCCTTCTCGACGAGACCCTTGCGGATGTCGACGCGCTCCTTCAGTACCGGGATCGTCGCCTCCAGCTTGTCGACGCTCGCCGATGTGGTCGCCCGTTCCGCCTCCTTCTGACCCTGCTGGCGCTCGATTTCAGAAAGCTTTGCGCTCTGTTCGGCGCGCTGGCTGATCAGGAACTGGCGATGCATCTCGATTTCGGCCGCACTTGCGTTTTGCGGCGGCCGGAAGGCCGCGAGCGGGTCTGCGGCCAGCGCGGCGCGCAGCCGCGCGACGTCCAGCTCGGCTGCAAGCAGATCGCTCTTCTGGCGCTCCTGGTCGGCTTCCGTCATTGTCGGGTCCAGCTCGATCAGGACGTCGCCGGCCTTGACGCTCTGGCCGTCGCGGACGCGGATGGCGCGGACCACACCCGTTTCGAACGGCTGGATCAGCTTGGTGCGCCCGCCCGGCACGATCTTGCCGGTCGCGCTGGCGACGATATCGACGCTGCCGAGCGTCGCCCACAACAGCGCGATGCAGAACGCGGCGATGATGCAGGCCCCGATCGCGCGGCCGATCGGCGACGGCGGCGATTCGGCGATCTCGAGCGCCGCCGGCAGAAAGGCGATTTCGTGCTCGCGGCGGCGAGGTTCGCGTCTCGGGAACGCGACGACATTGCGGCTAGCGGACGTCATGGATACCGGCCTGCAGATAATGGAGGTTGGCGTAACGGCCGTTGGTGCGGATCAGCTCGTCATGGCTGCCGTCCTCGACGATGCGGCCATGCTCGAGGGTGATGATCCGGTTTGCATTGCGCACCGTCGACAGCCGGTGGGCGATGACGAACACGGTCCGTCCGGCGGAAATCCGCCTCATGTTCTGTTGGATCGCGCGCTCGCTTTCGTAGTCCAGCGCGCTGGTCGCCTCGTCCAGGATCAGGATGCGCGGATCGGTGATGAGTGCACGCGCGATTGCGATTCGCTGGCGCTGCCCGCCGGACAGGCTGCTGCCGCGCTCGCCCACGACGGTGTCGTAACCCTCCGGCAGTTCGAGGATGAAGTCGTGGGCGCCGGCTAGCTCCGCCGCTTCGATGACGCGCTCCATGGGCATCGCCGGATCGGCCAGCGCGATGTTGTCGCGGACCGTGCAGTTGAACAGTACGTTCTCCTGCAACACGACACCGATCTGGCGCCGCAGCCAGCTCAGATCGACCATCGCGAGATCGACGCCGTCGACTAGCACGCGTCCGCTCTCCGGGACATAGAGACGCTGGATCAGCTTGGTGATGGTGCTCTTGCCCGAGCCCGATGAACCCACGATGCCGATGACCTGGCCTGGCTCGACGCTGAACGACACGTCGTGCAGCACCTCGGGGCCGTCGATGCGGTAGCGGAAGGTCGCGTGCTCGAATGTGACCTGGCCGCGGATCGGCGGCAGCGCCGCGCGGGCCGGCGTGAAGCTCGGCTCGGGAATGGTGTTGAGGATGTCGCCGAGACGATCAATCGACAGGCGGGCTTGATGGAAATCCTGCCAGATCTGTGCGAGCCGCAGAACCGGCGCGCTGACGCGCGCGGCCAGCATGTTGAACGCGACGAGCTCGCCGACAGTCAGGTCCCCGCTGACCACCAGGCGGGCGCCGAAGTAAAGGGTCGCGGCGATGACCAGCTTGTTGATCATCTGGACCGCCTGGCTCGCCGTGTTGTTCAGGCTGAGCACGCGGAAGCTTGCGGACACATAACCGGCGAGCTGCTCCTCCCAGCGGCGCTGCATCTGCGGCTCGACCGCCATGGCCTTCAGCGTCTCGATACCGGTGACGCTCTCGACCAGGAAGGCCTGGTTCTCGGAGCCGCGATTGAATTTCTCGTCGAGGCGCCGACGGAACAGCGGCGCGGCTCCCGCGGAGATGCCGATGTAGAGCGGAAAGGACGCCAGTACGATCCACGTCAACGTCGTCGAGTAATAGAACATCACCGCGAGGAAGACGACGGTGAACAGCAGATCGATCACCAGCGTGAGCGCCGAGCTGGTCAGGAACTGGCGGATGTTCTCGAGCTCGCGGACGCGCGCCACCGAATCGCCGACGCGGCGGGTCTGGAAATAGGCGATCGGCAGCGCCAACAGGTGACGGAACAGCCTGGCGCCGAGCTCGACGTCGATACGGTTTGTCGTATGCGCAAACTGGTAGACGCGCAGCGTCTCGAGAACGGCCTCGAACACGGTCAGCACGACAAGCCCGACGACCAGCACGTCGAGCGTGCTCATGCTTCGATGCACGAGCACCTTGTCGATCACCACCTGGAAGAACAGCGGTGAGACAACGGCGAAGATCTGAAGGAAGAACGACGCCGCCAGCACCTCGCCGAGCAGGCGACGATACTTTTGCATGGCGCCGACGAACCAGGAGATATCGAAGCGCCGCGCGAGATCGGTCAGGCTGGCGCGCCGGGCCATCAGGATGATGCCGCCGTCCCAGATGGCCTCGAGTTGGGCCTGGGTGATTGCTTCGGGGCGCGGAGACAGCGGGCGCTGAACGAGAAGCTTGTCGTCGATAACCTTGCCGAGAATCAGGAAGCTGCCGTCGCGCAGCACCGCAATTCCCGGCAGCGGGGTGACCGCAAGCCTGTTCCAGCTCGTCCGCTGCACCTTTGCCTTGAGCCCGAAATCCTTGGCGCAGCGCAGGATTTCAGTAACGCCGAGGCGCGCTGAGCCGATGCGGTGGCGAATTTGACCGGGGTCGGCAGCGATTCCATGGCAACGCAGCAAGATCGCCAGCGCAATGAGCCCGGATTCATCGTCATGCTCGGATTCGACGCCGGCGGCCGGGGATTCGGTGTTTGTGTTTGCCGGATGGATTGCGGCTTCGTCGCGAGGCCCGCGCATCAGGATGCCAGGTCTCATCGCCGAGAAGCTCTTCGTGAGGCCGTCACGGGCACGCATCAGGCCCTCGCCGGCGCGGTGCATCAGGCCGGCGCCCAGGTCAAACGAGCGCGTGCGGATGTCGGAAAATGCATGACGTGCGCGCTGTGCGAGGCTCTGTGATCCAGCACAGATCAAACCGCCATCCCAGATCGCTTCGAATTCCGCGCGCGTCATCCGGCTCGGATGCGGCGAGGTCGGGTGCAGCACAAGCGCCACCTGGTCGTCGATCTTGCCCAGCAGTAGAAATCCGCCGTCACGCAGCGAGGCGATTCCGGGCAGCTGGATACCCGCAAGGCGGGTCCAATCCATTGTCCGCGAACGGACTTTGACGCCGAATTCGCGCGCGCAGCGAAGCATCGCGCGAATGCCGATCTCGTCGCTCCCGCAACGATCGCGGAGCTGGTCCGGCACAGTATTCACGCCATGGAGGCGCAGGAACAGAGCTAGCGCGCGAAGCCCTAGATCTGCAGCGGGGGCATTTCCGTTCTGGATCGCCATTCTTACTCAACCCTTCGCGGCTACCCGGCCGCGGTTGTGTTCCTTCTCATGCATTTCCAAAGACTGGGAATTCCAATGCCGCGCATCGACAGAGCATGCGACATACCGCTTGCTCGCAGCCAAAAGGCGCAAGCAACATCAAAGCACTAGGGCCTCGAACCGCGAGGGGATTTCAAAGCAGTGGGATTTTAGACCTGCCCCCCGACTGCTGAACCGGTTCGTTAATGCGCAAAAATGGCGAAAAAAGTTTCAAATCTTGATTTTTGCACCGGTAAATTGCGCGCAAATTTGCCGCATACCCGAACCCGTTGCGCCAGCACGCGTTTTGATCGCTCGGAAACAAATGCGGGCGATGAAGCCAACCGAGATCAAGACCCGCGCGTGACAGTCCCTTCGCCGTTACCGTCGGCGATCGACCGCCCGTTTCCAATTCCCAACACGTTGATGGTACTGCACCCGGGCGCAGAGCGCCCGGGTGCAGTAGCCGGATCAACCCTGAGGTTTGCTCAGGAACGAGTTGTGCGTCCAGCCGGTCCCATTCGACATGGCCGCTGCGATCTGACCACCGTCGACCCGACCGGAGCTACCGGCCAGATACTGGTTCAGCAGCGCAAAGCCCTGGCTTGCCTGGGACGCTCGCGTGCCTTGATCGCCCCAGCCGGTCGTCTGCGATGCCGTGTTCGCCAGGGTGCTGGTGTCCACGCCCATCTGCTGCTGCCACTGCGCAAAGCCGTGGTTTGCCCAGCTCCCGGTGTTTCCGCCAGTCGAGCTGGACGGCCGGGGATCCGTCACGCGGATCGTCTGCGGGTCCGACGACATCACAGCGCCGGTGGTCGGATCCATAGCGCTCGCGGTCAGCGTGAGGTTCGCGACCGGATGAGCATTGCCCTTGTAGTTCGACGTCAGCGTCAGTCCGCTGTCGACCTGCGCGGACGTCAGGGTGATGTTGTTGCCCCTGAGCGTCGTGCCATCGCCGGTCGTGATCGTCTCGTATCGCGGCAGTCCCATGATATTCAGGGTGAGGTTATCGTTGGGGTCGGTCGTTGTAAGAGTCGTCCCCAGGTCGACCTGACCGCCTCTGCCGGCCACCCAGAGCGACTTGTCCGCGACGTCGAGCACCGGTGCGGTCACGCTTGGAGTCGTGGGGGTTGTCGGCGTCGTGGGGTCGGTCGGCGTCGTCGGCTGCGACGGTATCGTCGGGTCGGTCGGCGTCGTAGGCGTCGTCGGTGTCGTGGGCGTCGTCGGCGAAGAGGTGCCCTTCAGCGGAGGCGGAAGGTCGGCCTGCAACTGCGCAGACGTCATCGAGGTGAAGTAAAGGGTCTTGTAGCTCGTCGTCAGTTCGACCCAATCGCTCATCCCGGCACCGGGATTGTTGGAGAACCCGTCGACGTATGCGGCTGTCGGGGTCGACCACCAGTCAGCTCCCAGATCGGCAACGAGATGCTCGTTCGGATCAGTGGTCCTCATATTGGCCTGGACGTAGACGCCATCGACCGTTCCGGCGGAATAGCTGCCGCGTGAGCCCGGCCAGAAATGGTCGTTGTATCCACTGAGGGGCGCAGCGCCCATCGCGCTGCCGTCCGCCTGCCTTGTCACGCTCCAGGCAGAGTTCGTGTTTCCGGAAAAGTCGGCGAGAAACTGAGATCCGGCGATCGGGTCCGTCGCCTGATCTTGCACGAGGACCCAGCCGCCAGTTTTCAGATGCACCCACGTCTGGAAGTCGGCGATCTGAACGTTGGCCGGATTAGAATCGTTGGTTGCCCCGGATTCGGGATAGACCTGTCCCCACCCCGTGACGGAGGTGAAATTGGAGGGCGGGGTGCTGCCTGTATGGCCGGTGCTCCCGCCGTACCAGGAATAGCTTGTTGGGACGCCAAGCGGAAACCCTTCGCTGTTACCAGGCGTGTTTTGATAGATGACATCGGTCAGCGCCACTTTAGTTCTCCATTGCAGACCAAATTTAAGGACGAGGAATTCCGCTGCCGCGCATCAAAGATGTGCGACAGATTGCATGCTCGCGACTTCAGCCGCGAACAGATTCCGATTCCAAAGAATTGCAGCCTCGAACCGCGAGGAGATTTCAAGCAGTGGGATTTTGGAAGTTGCCCCCCCGACTGCTGAGTCGGTGGGTTAATAATCAAAGATGGCAAAAAAACTTTCAAAGTGTGATTTATACACACGTATAACCTGACCGACATTCACTCCACACGGGCGATTTTCCGCTGAAATTTGCAGCGTTGGTCGGTTTCGCGCCACATTTGATTTCTGCAAGGTCGCGTCGGCTCGCCTGGCTCAGCCTACGGTCTCATGGATTGCGCAGACCGAGCGCTGTCAGGAGCTCTGGGATAAATGCGCCGTTGTCGCTGGTGATGCGAAACGACTCATCGAGGTCGTGAACGCACCAGCCAAATCCGTTTTCCTCGACGGCCTGACGCACCGACTGCAACCACGTCGCCCGATCCGATAACGCGGCACCGGTGCGACCGGCGAAGTCGCCAAAACATCCGAACTCACCGCACATGACGCGCTTGCGATCGACCTTGTTCTTGTCGGACCAGGCGGCGACCTCACCGACCCTGCGACGGATGAACTCGATACCCTGAGGGACATCGAAATACTGCCCTGCGTTGTTGCTCAACTGCTCGACAAGGTACGTCTTTCGCAACACGGAGGTTTGCTCGTCCGACTTCGCCAGACCCGTCGCTCGCTCGATCACCCGAACGCGGTCGTCGGGTTGTGGGGGAAATTGGAGGCGATGAACATACTTGTTATAGGACACATTCACGCCCTGAAGCGTGAAGATGAACGGCTCGTAGTAGTGAAACACGAATATTGTATTCGCGTCGAAGGCGTTTACGTCGATCGAGAGCAGACCATCGATGCTCGCGTAGTTCATTCCTGAAAGGATCAGCGTGTGTTTCGGAGCGGCTGATCGCACCGCGTCGTAAAGATGTTTGAGCTGCTCCGCCCAAGCCGTCTTGGAGCTGAAATCCGACGGCGGCGGCGGTTCATTGAACAGTTCCAACGCGACCGACTGGGGATTATATCTCGCCTGCAACGCCGCTGCGATGCTCGTCTCCACTTCGACAAGACGCAGAAAATGCGGGCCTGCGATTCCATCGGTCAACGTCTGAATGTTCCAGTCCGTGTGCTCCGTACTGACGTGAACGTCGAATAGCACCTTCATGCCGGCCTGAAGCACAGCGTCGACCGATCGAAGGACAGTTTCGATGCCTGAGGTCAAATCAGCCTTGGTCTCGACGGCGAGCAGCGGCGCTGGATCGACACAGATGCGCAGGAAGTCGACTCCACTGGCGGCAATTCTTTCGAGCCGCTGTTTCGGCATCCAGCTGTCCCAGCCCCTACGGATGTTCCAGGGCTCACCCGTCTGCCAATGCGCGAAAGGCTGCTGGATGTTTATGCCGCGCAGGCGGTCGTGCGACGACGCGAACGCGACGTCCGACTGGCGAGCAAGGGACGGCTCGGCGGTTGGCTGTCCGAAGACCGGCGATCGCGTCACGCCGTACGCAGCCGCGCCGGCGACGGCCCGAAGTGCGTGACGCCGGCTCAATCCAGGTTGAGATCTAGGTGGAGCGCCGTTCTTCCGCGACTGCAAGGTTACGTTCTCCAAATGCTACATCGGCCGGCGAACCGGCGGTCATCAAAAGCTGGCGGAAGGACCATCCGGGGCTTCGTGCGGCGACCGCCTCCGGCTGGGACAGGACTATGAAAACGGTGACGATCAAATGCGAGAACGCCACTGTTTCCCGGTTAAAGCTTTGATCGAGCAATGCAACCAGCGTCACGCCGACAAAGATGGCGACCCAGAAGTGCAGAATTCCGGCTTCCACTGATTTTTTCCCGAATGTGTTGATGAGCCGTCGCCGGTCGGACATTGCAGCCACCGGAAGGCTGAACCAGAACGCGGCAAAGGAGATCAGGCCTACCATGCCCGTATCGAAGAATATCTCCACGAATTGATTGTGTGCCTGCAGAAGGAACGGACTGTAGAGCGGGGTTTGACCGGGGCCATATCCGATCCATGCTCGGTCCAACCCAAGTGTGGACAGATAGTACCAGTGGTGAATGCGCCAATGGACCGAGGTCACTGCGGTTTGCCAGTCCCACACCACATATTCGCCGTTCATGATGTAGTCTGGAACGGTTTTCAGGTCCGAGAACAACTCTCCAAATGGAGATGCCCACATGAGGATCGCGAATGCTGCCGCGAACGCGGGAAGCAGGGCAGGCCTCTGGACAAAAAGGTATACGCTGAGGGCCACCCCGAGCAGAGCGACTCCGGTCCTTGAAGCGGAAAGCACCAGGGCAACAACAAACAGCGAGTACACCGCGAGGTGAAAGTGCTGAATGGGAAGCCGCATTTTCCGGCGCGACAGCTCGCAAACGAAAAAGGTCAGCACGATCTCCAGGCTGTAGGGTACGGGGTGCGAAGAAAGACCCGCCACCCGTTCAAACTTGTCGTATTGCGTGACGAGCTCTGCATGACCGGTCAGGTATTGACCGAGCCCCACCGCGGAAATGACGAACAACAGCCACATGTAAACACGATGGAGGCGCGGGCAAAAATCCGGATGACGATAAAGGGCAGCAAGTAGTGCGACGAACATGATCAGGTGCACGTACCTGAACATCTCGTACAAGGCGGTATACTGGTTGATGATCTTGCCGGCTCCGAAGCCATTGGTGACAAAAGACAGGATGCAAGCGGCAACAAAGACGGACATGGCTATCAGGAGTACGAACAGTCTTTTATGTATCTTGACATGTCGCGCGTGCCAGGCGGCCACAACACCGATCCCGATGACGGTGAGCGACAGGATCATGGAAAAGCTCGTCCCGGACAGACGGTCGAGGCCGTTGGAGATCGATCGAAAGAACGTATAGATAAGAAAATACAGCAGCAGTGTATTCATCTTAAACGTCGCTTTGGTTCGATCGGTTTGAGGCAATACCTCAACCGCGGGACGGGCATGGCGCGTTGGCCGGCACGCCGCGTGCGCAGCTCGCTAGGCGGTGCTGGGCGGCGCCGTCCGGGACCGCGCATGAGGACCGCCTCGACGAGGCTCGATTGCTCTGCGATAGCATCCGAGAGTGCGCTCCGCGATAGAGCGCCAGTCCTCCCGCTCAGCCAACCAGTTGCGTGTCTTCTCGCGCAGCTCCAACGGCCACGGACTGCGTGCAAACGATGCCAGGCGATCCGCGAGCCCTGATACATCTCCCACATGAAAATAGTGCGCGTCATTCAATCCGATCTCCAGGTGAGCAGGAATGTCACTGGCCACCACGGGCAAACCGAAGCTCAGAGCTTCCAGTAGCGCGATCGGCAAGCCTTCGTGCGAGGATGGCAGAACGAATATGCCTGCGTGGGCGTATAGCTCCCGCAGTGCGAGGCCGCACTGGAAGCCCGCCATGATCACCCCAGCGGTCGCCCCGGCGCGTGCCGCAAGCATTTCGGTATAGGCATCTGGATGCTCGGAAGCGCCGACGAACACGAGCTTCCATCCCGTGAGCCCGGCATCGGCAAAGGCCTGAATCAGGTCGGTGTGCCGCTTCTCTGGCACCAGCCGGCCCACCATCAGCACATATCGCCCCGGCGTAAGCCCAAGCTTGTCCAGCACCGAAGTGCTTTTCGGCACGTCAGGCAAGGTGACGCCGTTTGGAATGAGGTCCGAATTCAAGCCGTACTTATCCCGCACCAGCTTTCGGATGGTCTGGGAGATGACGATGCGGCCGTCGGAGAATCGCATTCCCCAGGCCTCGCCGGCGCGCAGGGCCATCCTGGCCAATCGGCCCCACTTCTCTCGCTCGTAATCCGGGCCGTGGTGCGTCACGACAACATGCAATCCCAGCAAGCGCGCGAGTGGCGCCATCAAGGCCGGTCCGATGGCCTGGATGTGCAACACGTCCGGCCGCTGCCATGCGGCGACAAGCACTCCGAGGAACGAATGGACGATTGTCTCGAGACCCGAGGTCTTCGGACACCATACCCGCTGGTAACGCACACCCTGCCACTCGTTGCCGCGATCAGGCGGCATATACGAGGAGCGAACGATCACCTCGACGTCGCAGCCCAGTTCCTTGAGATGAGGGCAGAGGTGCTCTGCGTGAACTTCCACTCCTCCCTGCACATTGGGAAATCCACGCAGGCCAAGCATGATCACCCGCAGTACCAGATGATCCGCACTCACTGCACCCTCCTGTCAAATTAGTTATTCAAGAATTCCTTGAGCGGATATCGGGCGTCGACCGTCTCTCTCCCGCGCACCAATCGCGCCTTTTGCTTTTCGTTGAGGAACGACGTTCGCTGGACGCGCGGAGTAGGCGCGACGTTGGAATAATCAATGTATTGATCGAAACAGATCGGCCGGCCGAGCTCGACCTTCAGCTTGTTCTTCAGCACCCAGATGAGCGGCCCCATCTTCGGTGCCTGCGGAATCAGCGTTGAGCGCATTGCCGTGCGCGCGGTCGTCACCATCCAGCAGTTTTGTTGGCAAGCGTGAACCTTGGCGACGGAGTTCTTGGCCGTGTCGCTGGCCATGATCTCACTCCAGGACTGGCGCGCCAGGTTGCCCAGCGGCAGGTCCGACCGCACATTGCAGGCCCACACATCGGACCAGGGGTCGATGAATGCGAAATCAGTGCCCGCGCTGCAGCGTATCAACCGCGGGTGGCCGAGGATCTTTTCGATCAAGCCCAAATTCAGATAGGCGCGAAACCAGTTCTTCGGCTTGTTGCTCTTGAGCATCGCAGTGATAAGCCCTTCCACCTGCCGGGCCACCGCGACGCGCTCGTAGAAATAATTGTCGTTCTTGTAGAACTGCCACGCGTTGTGCAGCGTCGAGGTCGCAAGTTCGAACCCCATCGAACGCGCCAGTTCATAGGTTCGAACGAGCTGAGCCACATTCTCGTCCTGGATGACGAAGGCGAATCCCAGGTCTTGCCCGCCTGCCTCCTGCAGCATGCGAAGTCCGGCTACCTTCGTGGCATAGCCGTCCTTCTCGCCGCGGATGCAGTCGCTGGTGGTCGCGTCACCCTCGAGGCTGAAACGAACCTTGATCTTCGGGTGCTTCTTGATGATGGGGAGGAGACGCTCAGGATGCAGGCCGTTCGAGCTGATCTCTATGATTCGGGCCTTGGGGTGGAGCAGGTCCACCATCTCGGCCAGATCCTTCCGCAGAGTCGGTTCTCCGCCGGAGATATTGAGATTATCGAACCCCCCAGGCAGCTTCGCCAGGGTCTCGAGCGTGACCTCTTCCTTTGGATCGGTCGGATTCTTCCAGATGTAACACATCTGGCATCTCGAGTTGCAACGAAACGTGGAGATGACGGTGAGGTCCATTTGCAATCCTCAATGCGATGAATGCCGCTCGCTCACCAGTGATCGGTAGACGGCCATCAGTTCGGTGTTATGCTTCTCGAGAGAGAAGTCCGCTTCGACGCGGCTTCTTCCTGCCGCTCCCATGCCTGCACGGCGTGCGGCGTCGCTCATCAGGCAATCGAGGTGATGTCGAAGCTCGTCCGCATTGCCGGGCTCAAACAAAAGCCCCGTCACGCGATCGTCCACGAGCTCCGGAATGCCGCCGACGCGGGTCGCTATGACCGCCTTGCCATAGGCCATCGCCTCCAGCACCGACATCGGGCAGTTCTCGCACCACTCCGAAGGCACAACCACCACGGAAGCCTCGGCGATCGTCTCCTTTAACGTCTCGCCGGATAGCTGGCCCGCGAAACGCACATTCCGGGTGAATTGCGCCTTCAAATTATCCGCCAGCGGGCCGGAGCCTGCGATGACGAGAGGCCACCGGCAGTCCGCTGCTTCGTGGGCGCGCAACAACGTCTCCGCACCTTTTCCAGGCGCGAGTCGGCCGCAATAGAGCACGTATCCCTTGTCCCGATCGCTCGCCGAAATGCCGGTGACATCCACGCCATTGTAGAGCACCTGCACCCGGTCCGCTGCGAACCGAGGCAACACCGACTCCCGCATGAACTGGCTCGGCGCGAGGAAGCGATCCACCTTCTCGTAGCTGCCGAACCAGCGCTGAATGACCGCCTCCATGTAAAGCGTGGCGCTCTGTGCGATCGAGCCGTCAGCGCAGCGGTGCATCAGCACGTGATGGAAATCTCCGGCGAGACACGACGAACATAATTGGTCCTCTCGCATGCGGGTGTGCACCGGACACACCGGCTTCGAGTCGTGCAGTGTCAGCACGACCGGAATCCCGCGCGACTTGGCGACGCCGACAATCGACGGGGTCAGCTGGTGATAGATGTTGTGGCAATGCATCAGGTCCGGCCGGGTCTCCTCGATCAGGGACGCGAGTTTGCTCACGGCTTCGCGCGAGTGAATCAACGAGAGCGCGCCCTTGATCTTGGCGAGATGGCCGCCGGTCCGGTATTCCTGGCGAGACACGAAGTGATTTGCATAGCGGGATTCGATGTTCCGCTCGTGCTGCATCGCGAAGTCAATGACGTCCGCCCCGCTGCTCGTCAGGAACATTCTTTCCTGAAGCAGCACTGCCTCTGCGCCACCGTTGTTGAACAGAAACTTGTTGGCGAGCAGTACTTTCATTAAGGCCCTCGACACGCACATCACAAAGGCCGGCATCACCAGTGGCCGGTGCACTCTGTGTCCGACGAAAAGCTACCGTGAAAGCAGTTCGATGCAGGCGGCGCATTCAGAGTGGAGGCGATGAAATCTGGGGTACCCAGTAGTGAGTACCAGCGCCGTGGTTGCCAGAGCGGCGCGGTTTGTTGATAAATGGAGGGCTGTTTCTCATCGGAAACATTGCTGCATTCACGACGGCTATTTGAGGATGAGCATGGGGAGATCGCACACGCAATCAAATGAGCACCGAAGCCGCTTGGTCGGCTTGCACGCAATCAGCCTGTCCGGTGGTGGCTTCGCGTGAAGCGACTTCTCAGCCGAACCATATTCCATGCGGCTAGTTGGGCGGGGTTTGCGCCTGCTTTGCGCAAGGCATTTGCCGGCAGGGCCGCTATCCTGATGTTCCATGAGATTCAGCAGGACTGGCACTCGGAGCTGAAGACCGGTGCATCGCCTGATTTCCTTGAATACACTCTGAAGTGGCTGCGCCAGCAAGGATGGGAGATCGTCAGTCTCGATGCATGTCTCGAGCAGCTGGCGGTGGATCCGCAACCGCGCCGCTATGCGGTGCTTACCTTCGACGACGGCTACAAGGACAACGTCACGACTGCATTGCCAATCCTTGAGCGAAATAACGCGCCCTTCACCGTCTATGTTCCAACGGGTGCGGTGACGCGAACGATGCAACCGTGGTGGCTGGGCTTGCGCGACCTGTTCCGCTCGAGAGACAGTCTTGCGATCGACGCAATGAACATGCGATTCAGCTGTCGCGATTTTGACGAGAAAGCATCGGCCCTGGAGAAGGTGAGCAACTGGGTCCATGAGGATTACCAACGAGTCGAAATGCTCGCCCCTACGTTCAGCAAGGCCGATCTATCGCTGGAGGCCTTGAACGACACCTATTTCATCAATGAGCGCGAGCTTCAGGCCCTGGCGCGACACCCCCTGGCTTCGATTGGCGGACACACGGAATCGCATCCAGCACTCGCGTGCCTGAGTGCAGCTTCAGCGCGCGCCGAAATGGCGGGTAATCGCACCTATCTGGAGGCATTGCTTCAGCGCCCGGTCCGGCACGTCGCTTTTCCCTACGGCAACTCCAGGGCATGCGGTCCTCGAGAACAAGATCTCGCGGTGGAAGTCGGTTTTTCGACTGCAGTCACAACTCGGCATGGACAGATACCTGATCGCAAGCCGAATCCTTTTGGGCTTCCTCGCATCGCGGTCGGAGGTCCATCCGACGGCAGAATTCCGTTCGAAGGGCGAATGAATGGCGTCCAGTCGGCGGTCGAGATGCTGTTCGGTCGCAGCAATTGATATCGTGCATTCCGATCGCGTCGAAGAGCCGAGTGCACGCGAATTCTGGCTCGGGCACGAGAAGCGGCCGGCGATCTCGTGCGCCAGGATCGGCCGCCGACAGCGCTCCACACGATCATGCGTGACTGGCGATTCCTGAAATCCAGCGATGGAAGCCGGAGCCGGGCGGGCAGGTCGCGAAATTGTAGCCGATCTTGGGGTTCACCTTCAGGCGATCCAGTGTGCCGAGGTCACTGACTCTCGTGACTGACCCGTCTGCAGCAAGAGAAAACACTGGAAGTCCGAGTGCCTCGAACACATACCTCGTGGTCGCGTGGCTGCGATCCTGGCCATGATCTTCGTAGATGATCAGCGTGTCGCGCTTCAGAACTTGCCGGGCGCCCTTCAGGGCCGCAACCTCCTGGCCCTCGACGTCGAGCTTGATGACGAGCCGATCGCTGTCGGTCAGCTGCTGGTCCCTTGCCAGCGCATCGATCGTTATCGACATGACGGGCTCGGTGTGTGACGGACGGCTGCTCTGCGACGTTACGATGTGTCGGGCCGAATGAGGTCCGTCGTCGGAGAAGAACAGGCTGCGCCCGTCGTACTCGAACAACGCCCTTCGGCAGATCTCGAAGCGCTGATCATTCGCGTCGCGGTTCTGCTCGAGAATTGCAAGCGTCTCCCGTGAAGCCTCGACGGCAATCGCGCGCTTGCGACCCAGCATTTCCGACGTGACGAGAACGGACCAGTATCCGATGTTCGCACCGCAATCGAAGAACGTATAGTCGGTATCCTTCAGCCGCAGCAGAAGCGTCGCTATGTCCGGCTCGTAGGTCATGCCGGGCTGGCCGATGAAGAATGCATTCCAGTAGACGTCGTTCAGCTCAAAGTACAAGCGGCTGCCGTCGGCGAAATGCACGCAAGACAGCTGGGAATGCAGAAGCGGCTTGACCGCCCGCATGGCAAGTCCCATACCGCGCCCGGTACTCCGCGCAACAACGGTGTGCAGAAGCCTCACCAGGCCCATGGAAAGCCGGCTTCCTGACACCTCGTATTCGAATGTACCCCGGTCCATCAGGTACCGCCTCCCGTGCGTAAATCCGATTGCAGCAGCCGCGTCCTCGGATGACAGCGAACGCATTCAACTACCTCCCCAATTCATGTACGCGTGTCCCGACTGCCGCGAACAGGCTGCAGGTCAAGAATGGTGGCGCTGGCTTCCGGCCGTATTGCCTCGGTACGCGGTTCGGATGCGCCTCCCCCCGTTGCGCGCCTGACCAACGCGAGGAGCGCCGTGGTGGCCGTGATATCGATCCCTTCCGCCGAATAAATGTAGGCCGCCGTCCACGCCCTGGTTGCGATGCCCGCGCAGGCGCCGGCAACCGCCGCTCCTGTTGTCCCGAAGGCCAAGGTCGCGCCGATCATGGCCAGGATCCCCACCGCCCAGGTGATCACCACGATGTGCATCGCGGCGCGCTGATGCCCCGTCATGTTCAAGGCGATGGGGCCGATCCCGAAGTATGTCGACACCAGCATGCCGATTGCCAGGACCATCAGGACGCTGTAGGCGCGGGTGAAAGTCTCTCCGAACGCCATCAGCGCGAGGTCGCCGCCAAGCGCCAACGTCGCAACGCAGCCGAGGACGGCGACAAACGCGCCTAATGACGCTCCCGACGTGACGCGCGTGATTTCCGCATGGCGATTCTCATCGAACAGACGTGCGATGAGGGGCGCCGCGGGAATACAGAAGGTCGCCAGGAAGAAATCAAGAAGGAGCGCGATCCGGCTGGCAGCGTAGTAATATCCAGCGGCTTCCGGGCCGACCATGACCGAGATGACGACGAGGTCGATCGTGCCGCCCATGATACTGGTGACGCTGGTTACCCAGAACGGTCCCGAACTGGAAAGGACGTCGCCAAGCCGGTCGTTCGACCGCCTCACCGCCATGGTGAAAACCTTACATCCCTCCGCGAGATGCCGCAGGTAAATGTTCTGAGCGGCGATCAGCACGACCAGGATTGCAGTCGCAATCAGCAGAACGTCTTGCGCCGGCAGCGGATGGCCATACGTCGCGAACAGAACGGCGCCCAGCAATATGATGAGAAACCGCCACAACACGTCCTTCGAAACGAGCGCGAGATTGACGGAGCCGAGCGTGCGCCCTAGCGAGCTCTGCATTTCGATCAAGGACAACGGCAATATCAGCAGCACGCTCGTGGCATATTGCCAGCTTCCGAATATTCCGTCGCGGCCGTGAGCGGCGACGAACGGAAGGAGGGCGATTACGGTCACGGCAACGCTGCCCAGACATGCCACACGAACCCGCTTCGCGACGATCGAGCCGATCTCCGGGTAGTCTTTCCGGGCGGCGATGCTTGGTATTTCCCGCAACACGCGAAATTGCTGACCGACGAGGCCGACCGTGGAGGCGACGAGCGCGAACGTCAGCAACGACATGAGCGCGCCGTATTCCTCTATGTTCATCATCCGCGCAAAGCTTACGCCGAAGAGGAAGGAGACGACGGCGCCCGAGCATCGGTATGCCAAGGCCAGCCATGACTGCCGGAAGACATTGCTGAACATGGTCGCCGGTCCGCCGGGCGCTCGGGTAAAGCTCGTCATTGCTCAAGCCAACGTTGGTGGACGCCACGCGGCGCCCAGTAATTGTGATCGAGCTCTTGCCCGAAATTCCCGGTTCGGCGCACCTCGTGGGCGGAGGAGCGGACTGCGCGGAGGCTGAGCGTTCAAAGGCGACTCATTGTCAAATCGACACATTGTCGCAGGGTCGAATATAACCCCACGGCTGCGGAGAGCGTTCGGCCCTTCTGGATTACCCACTCCGGTGGCCGCAGCGGGAAGCATGCTGCCTTCATCGCGATGAAGGCGGTTCGCCGACGCGCGCTGTTCGACGGTGATGTACGGGGGCATTTCAATCGAGCTTGCGTATCGCGATCGGGAGCCAATTCATGCGCCTATAAGTCAGGATTGGCCTCCTTGTACGTGTGTTGTTTCTCGACCTTGAACGAACCATCGAAATGGGGCTTGACGCCGCTCGCCTTGAGCCCCTGGACCACTGCAGTTCCTCCGGGTGCGGTGCCTGCAGACCTGCGCGCGGGGGCGCGTTCGCGGTCAGACCTGTCGCGTAGCAATCCAATTCCAATCCCCAGAAGCATGCCGCCGAGGATCGCCGATCCAAGTATCAATCGGGCGTTTGGCGAGCTGGCCGTGTAGGGATGAGACACCCCGGTGAGCAGACGAGCCTCGAACACCGGCGCGGATTGCTGCTGCATGGCGTCCATGTAACGCAACATCCGGAGGAAACTGTCATACGTCTTGGCGGCGGCGTCCGCCGTGGCTTCCAGTTCGCGGAGTTCGTCTTGCGTCGTTCCGGTCGATTGCGCCGAGGGTGGACCTGCCGCGGCGGTGTTCGCGGGAGCCGCCATGCCAGTCTTGTAATCCGCTACGGCCTTTTTGGCAGTCGACGCCTGGCTGCTCAATTCGTTGACACGATCCTTGACCCATTTCTCGTTTTGCAGACCCCATTTGTATTTCGCGTCCATCTGCGTCGTAATGTAGGTCTCTACGATGGTGTCCAGGACCTGCGCTGCCCGATCGGGGTCGGCGGAGTTGAAGGCGAGATCGACAATGTAGGTGAGGCCGGCGCGCTTCACTGAAAGCTTGCGCGCGAATGCTTCCATCGCATCACGCGTGACGACATCCGTGTCCGGTCTGCTCCAGCCGAGCATCCCCGATATCGACCGACTGAAACGGTGCAGGGCGCCGCTGGAGAATTCCCGATCCCCCGCCAAACCGAGCTTCGCGATCGCCGCGCGAGCGACGCTCTCGGACTTCAGGATTGCGACCTGACTTTCGACGGCCGTCGTTGCCGACGCCGTGTCGTTGGAAGAAGCCGCCTTGGCGTCGACGATGAGTTGCGCGGTGGCCGTAAACGTCGGAACGGTGACAACGAGATAGAGCAAGCCGGCGCCAAACATCAGAAAACACGTCAGCAGTATGATCGAGAGGCGGCGGCGCAAAAAGGCGAAGCCCTCCGCCACGAATTCGGCCGGCGAACCGAATTCAGGCGGCATCGGGTCCTGAGGTGCCGAATTGTCTGTTCTGTGAGTTTGCAGCATTTGTCTCGAACCTGCAGTTACTGGTGGCCTACCGAAGCCTCCGCCGATCAAACCGGAACGGGATCGATTGCAATGCCCTTGCGGTCTTGCCGTACGGAGTGCACGCAGCAATCGACATCGCGTTAACAGGCATTCCAATAGACCTTTCTGGAGAAGAGGGTCATGACGATGATCTTGAGATCGAGAAGGAATGACCAATTGTCGATGTAATACAGGTCGTGCTCGACACGACGTTGCATCTTCTCCAAGGTGTCGGTCTCGCCGCGATAGCCGTTGACCTGTGCCCAGCCGGTAATGCCGGGCTTGACGTTGTGGCGACGGGAGAACGACGAAATCAGCCGGGCGAAGCTCTCGTTCTGCGAGGTCGCGTGCGGACGCGGCCCGACGAGTGACATATCGCCGACCAGCACGTTGAAGAGCTGTGGAAGCTCATCGATATTGCTGTGGCGCATGAAGCGTCCCAACCGGGTCACGCGTGGATCGTGCCTGGTCACCTGCTTGAAATTGTCGCCGTCCTCCATCACGGTCATCGATCTGAATTTCAGCACGCGAATAGTCTCGTTGTTGTAGCCGTGCCGCGTCTGACGAAATAGCACCGGCCCGGGGGAATCGAGCTTGATTGCGAGTGGAAGGATGACGAAGAGGGGACTGATGATGATAAGTCCGACAATTGCAGCCGCGATGTCGAAGGCTCGTTTGATTGCCCGGTGGAACAGCGTCAGCGGAGACTGGAAGATCCGCATCGTCACCATGTTGCCGAACTGCGTGATGCGCGACACGGCCATGAGGTCGATTGCACCGACCGGCACGACGTGAACGTCAACCGGGAGCTCCGACAGGGCGCCGGCGAGCGCGAGGGCAGCCGGAACATCCGACTCCGAAGTCAGAATGACAATGTCATCCGCTCGCAGCGGCCGGCACTCCGCGATCAGTTCTCGGACATGGGATCGCACCTCCGGTGCCGAAGCGCCAGTGCGAAAGGTCGGCAACTCGAACGAGCGAATGGTCCGGATTCCGGTGGCGCTCACTCGTCCGGAAAAATTCAAGCAGTGGCCCGGTTCACCTATGAGGATGACGCGCCTGGCATCGATCAGTCCGGATGCGATGGCAGGTTGCAGCAACGAGAAGCATATTGCCCGCGCGCAGAGCACCATGACGATGACGCTTGCTGCCTGGGCCATCACGGTCGCGCGCGAGTAGCCGTCCGAGATCTTGAGAAGAAATATCGTCGAGATGAAGAAGGAGAATACGAAGAAGACGGCGCTGACGCCGCTCCACATGAAGATGTGCCGGGGCTGCGTCTGGATCCGCGAATACTGCCGCAGCCCAACGGATACGAGCAGCTGCAACGTGGCAATCAGAATGGATTCCAGGATATATTTGGGAGTGTCCGGATAGTCGAGCTGAAGGACCAGTCGGTAATAGAGGACGGCGGCGGCAAAAGCCCCAACGGCTACGAGGACGAACTCGGCGCCTGCCGCCAATACCAGCAAGGCGGCCAATCGATTCTTGCCAATGTCAGCCGGAATTGCCTTGCGGCCAGTGACCGAATGCGCCGAACGCTCGGTAGGAGCCGGCGAATTGGTGAAAGACGCATAACTCACCGGTTACTCCCAAGCAGTCCGTCAAGCAGTCCGTCCCCCTGACAAAAACAATAGCATTCGGGTCAGGAGGCGGACTGGCAATAAATGGGTAGCCGGGAGTAACTACGATGGTCAGTTGAGCCGAGGCGCTGCGGGTTTAGATTGTCGATCAATCAGTGAGACCGAGCCATCGAGCACGCCATGCCGAACGCCAAGCTGCGTAATTTCTTTCATCTTGACAACCGTGGCGGTCAATCCGGCCGTTGTGTCAGATGGGGCCTGGTAGCTGTTGGCCTGACGATTTCCGCTCAGGCGAAAGCCGAATATCGAGTGAACGTCGGAGATGTTCTGGAGGTCGCGGTAGCCGGCGTGCCGGAGCTGCGGCAGCGTGCTCCGGTCCAGGTCGATGGCAATATCTCGTTGCCGCTGGTTGGGATGGTCCCGGTCGCCGGCCTGCCGTTGCAAGAGATTCGGGCCAAGGTCGGGGCCGCACTGACGAGCAAGGTCTTTCGACAGAGGACCGTGGACGGCCGCGAGGTCGTGGTCGTGATAGATGCAGATCAGGTCACGGCAATCGTGGCGGAGTACAGGCCTGTTTACGTCAACGGGGACGTATCGAAGCCGGGCGAGTACCCTTATCGTCCGGCGAGCACCGCGCGCCAGCTCATCGCCATGGCGGGTGGCTACGACATCATGCATATCAGGATGAATAACCCGTATCTCGAGTCAGCTGACTTGAGAAGCGAGTATGGATCGCTCTGGACAGAACTCGCCAAGGAACAGGCGCGTATGTGGCGCATCAAGAGCGAACTCGGGGAAGGGACGCAGATCAACCCAAGCGCTTCTCTTGCCGACGTGCCCATAGCCCGGTCGGCGGTTTCGGAAATCGTCAATGCGGAAGCCGAATATCTGAAGACGAAGCAGAGTGACTATCAGCAGGAAAAGGCGTACTTGCAGCGCAGCGTTCGGCAGGGAGACGATGAGGTCCGCGTACTATCGGAGCAGCAAAAGAAAGATGAAGAGGGACTTCAGTCCGACGTCGAGGACCTTCAGAAAGCGACCGACCTGTTCGGCAAGGGATCGTTGATCAGCCCTCGCGTGACGGATGCCCGTCGCGCGGTTCTGCTGTCGGCGACCCGGAGGCTGCAGACCTCTGCGCAATTGCTCCAGGTCAAGAAATTGCAGGACGAGTACGCCAGACGGTTGGCAAAGCTCGACGATCAGCGGAAGCTTGATCTGTTTCGTGAGCTGCAAGAGACCAGCTTAAAGCTCAATCAGATTCGCGAGAAACTGCAGAGCGTCGGCGAGAAGCTTCAGTACACTTCGATGGTTCGATCGCAGCTCGCACGGGGCGCCGGCAGTAAGCCGGATATTGTCATTATTAGAAAGAGCGAGAAGGGACCGGAACGGATTGTCGTGAACGAGGACGCCGAGTTGCAGCCGGGCGACACCATCGAGGTCTCGCTGCGATACCAGGATGGACCCGACGCGCCACCCCGAAAGCTGAGCAGTTCAAATGCCCCGGTCGTGATAGGCCGGTCTGAGGTGACCGCGGCAGACTCGCGGCGCGACAGCAGGTGACAAAGCCGGAAGCGATCGGCCCATCACGCGAGGCCGGGAATTTGCGCTCCCGTCGATCGCGTGAAGCGGCCGGTCAGCCCGCATCAGGGGCTACCTGGAACTGGAAGACACGAGCAGCCATGGAGTTTGATTACGCTCATCCGCATATTTTATGGCCTATCCGACGGTGGCGCCGCTTAGGCACAGGGTAATTCTGCTTGATCTGAACCTTGAATATTTTGTGACCTTGACCGTTCTCGATCCGCTCTTCCGCTTCTCTGCGATCTAGAACTCACAGAAGGATGACCTCCTTGTGCGGCTTCGTTGGCATCTTTGGATTTAAGGATTCGATCGAGACGGTGCGCAGCCGGGCGCTCGAGATGGCCAAGACGGTCAGGCACCGCGGGCCAGACTGGAGCGGCATCTACTCCAGCGACGGCGCAGTGCTCGCGCACGAGCGCCTTTCCATTGTCGACGTGGAGCACGGCGCTCAACCCCTTCTCGACGTCACCGCGGGTCGGGCGTTGGCCGTGAACGGAGAGATCTACAATCATGTTGCTTTGCGCGAGGCACTGAAGCTGCCGCACGCTTGGAAGACGAAGTCCGACTGCGAAATTATCCTCTATCTCTACGACGAGTACGGCCCTGCCGTGTGCAATATGCTGAGTGGAATCTTTGCGTTTGCCCTGTTCGACGAGCGCAGTGGCGATTTCTTCGTCGCCCGAGACCACATCGGCATCGTTCCGCTTTACATCGGATGGGGTAGCGACGGCACGACTTACGTCGCGAGCGAAATGAAAGCTCTCGATGGCGTATGCGAGACGATCCGGGAGTTTCCTCCGGGACATCATTACAGCGGAAGGGCCGGACAGTTCGTCAAGTGGTATGATCCACAGTGGGCACATACTCTTCCAACGAGGAAGGTATCCCTGCAGGAGCTCCGGACGTCGCTTGAAGCTGCGGTCAAGCAGCAAATGATGTGCGATGTGCCTTACGGGGTGCTTATTTCCGGGGGGCTCGACTCTTCGCTTATAGCGGCGCTCGCGGCGCGCCACCGCTTCAAGCGGATCGAGTCGGGAGAAACCGAAGAAGCATGGTGGCCGAGGCTGCACTCGTTCTCCGTCGGCCTCGAAAACTCACCTGACATGAAGCATGCGCGAGACGTGGCGGCTCACATCGGCACGGTCCATCATGAGATTGTCTTTACCGTGCAGGAAGGGTTGGACGCATTGCCGGACGTGATCCGGCACCTGGAGACCTTTGATGTCACCACCATTCGTGCCGGCACGCCGATGTACCTCATGGCGCGCAAAATCAAATCGATGGGCATCAAGATGGTGTTGTCCGGAGAAGGCGCTGACGAGGTATTTGGCGGCTATCTCTACTTCCACATGGCACCATCAGCGGAAGAATTCCATGAGGAGACCGTCCGGAAGATCTTTGCGCTCAGCAAGTATGATTGCTGTCGCGCGAACAAGGCAATGGCGGCCTGGGGGGTCGAAGCTCGTGTGCCCTTCCTGGACAAGGAATTCCTGGACTACGCAATGTCGATAAACCCCGCCGAGAAAATGTGCCCTGGCGAGAAAATCGAGAAGGGCATATTGCGGGAAGCATTTACCGATCTGTTGCCGCAAGCGATCTTGTGGCGTCAAAAGGAGCAGTTTTCCGACGGGGTAGGGTATAGCTGGATTGAGAGCTTGAAACATCAAGCCGAGAATAAAGTCTCGGATCAGATGCTCGCAGAGGCGAGCAAGCGCTTTCCGCGGCAAACGCCGACGTCCAAGGAAGGATATTTCTACAGGGCCATCTTTGATGGCATTTTCAACAACCCGACGGCCTGCCTAACTGTCCCCGTCGGTCCTTCGATCGCATGCTCCACGCCGACCGCGTTTCTCTGGTCTCAGCAGTTTGCGAGCATGAATGACCCATCTGGAAGGGCAGTGAAAGGGATCCACGTTCAAGCCATTGATCATGTTCAATCAGTTGGGAACCTCGGGAGTTCGGAGGCCCCATCGAGCGAACGGGTTGCAGCGGCGGAGTGAAATCATCCTCCTTCAAGCGGATCGCCTACCGTTGTGGGTGAATCCGGCGCGCCGTTTGCTGCGTCGGTCGCCGCGACCGGCCCGGATGCCGAGACCATTCAAGCCCGGCCCGCCCGAAGAGCCGGCACTCGGCCTTCCTGCAACCAATGCCAGAGCGACGTCGTCGGCGCCGCATCGGGATCATGACATCGAGGCGACCACCTCAAGCATCACCTCCGTCGCGCCGCCGGCGATGGAGAGGACGCGCGCGTCACGCGCTACGCGCTCGATCGCGCTCTCGCGCATGACGCCCATGGCGCCGTGGAACTGCACGCATGCATACGCGACCTCGTTGACGAGTTCGCCGCAGATGGCCTTCAACATCGAGGTCTCGCGCAGGCAATCGTCGTCGGCTGCCATGCGCCAAGCGGTGGCATAGAGAAACTGACGGCTTGCCTCCACTTTCGCGGAGAGCATCGCGAGACGTTGACGGATCGCCTGCATGTCCCAAAGGACGCCCCCGAATGCGCGGCGGGTCTTCACGTAGGTGACGGTCATATCGATCGCCGCCTCGGCCATCCCTATCGACATGGCGGCGAGGACAAGGCGCTCGTTCTGCAAGTTGCGCATGATTGAATAGAAGCCTTGTCCCTCCGCGCCGAGCACGTTCTCGGCGGAGATGCGGCAACCGTCGAAGACAAGTTCCGCCGTGTCGGAGGAGCGCCAGCCGAGCTTGTCCAGTTCGCGCGCGACGCTGAAGCCTGGCGTCCCCTTCTCGACGAGGAACATCGTGATCCCGTTGGTTCCTGCCGCGGGATCCGTCTTGGCCGCCACGCAGTAGAGATCCGCGTGGACGCCGTTCGTGATGTAGAGCTTCGTGCCGTCGAGCACGTAGGAGTCGCCGTCTCGAACCGCGCGCGTGCGGATGGCTTTCACGTCCGAGCCCGCATCCGGCTCCGTGATGGCGACCGCGGTGATCACCTCGCCGCTGACAATGCCCGGCATCCAGCGGGCCCGCTGGGCTTTGGTCCCGTCGTGAAAGACATACAAGGACGCCATGTCGGCATGGACGAGCATCGCGTCGGCGACGCCGCCATAGGTCGAGCGCCCGAGCTCCTCGGCGAAGACCGTTGACGCGACAGAGTCCATTTCGGCGCCGCCATACTCAGCCGGGTAACGGATGCCGAAGAAACCGAGTTCGCCCATGCGGCGCAGGATCGAACGCGGAATGAACCCGTTCTCTTCCCAGCGATCCGCGCAGGGCTTGATTTCCTCCTTGACGAACCGGCGGACCTGGTCCCGTAAGAGCTCATACTCCGCCGCCATCCAAGGCAGCTCCGGCTCTCGCGCCGACATCCAAGCTTTGTCCATCGTCTTCATCCGATCTGCTATGAGCTGACTCAAAGGCTCCTGTCCCGATGCCCAAGACCGGGCGGAGGCCTTCCGGCTAGAGTTCGACCTCCTCTCTCGGTCCCTCCGAGAGGGAAGGGGTATTGGAACCGGCCACCCAGCGCATGCCGTCGATGACTTCCGCCAGCTCGGCCAGTGTCGGGCGCTCAAAGAGGTTGCGAAGCTGCACGTCGACGCCGAAGATCTTTCGCATACGCGACACCGCACGCACTACCAGGAGCGACTCCCCGCCGAGGTCGAAGAAGTTGTCGTGGCGTCCGATCGACTCGAGCTTCAGGAGTTGGCACCATAGCGCGGCCAGGGTCTTCTCGGTCTCGGTCGAGGGGGCGGCGAAGACTTGCGCCGGCTGGATGTTTTCCGCCGTCGGCTCGGGAAGCGACGAGCGGTCGATCTTGCCGTTGGACGTGAGCGGCATCCGCTCGAGGCGAACATAGTGCGTCGGAATCATGGACTCCAAGAGTTCTTCGGCGAGGTGCGCGCGCAGGTCCGCCACGGTCGGAGCTTTCGACGAGACATAGTAGGCCACAAGCCGTGCGATGCCGTCTTCGGGCGTCGACGGTTCGACATGGCCGTTCGTTTTCTGTGTCGCCGCTTTCGTCATCGAGGTGGCGATGGCGACGACGGCGCATTCCTGAACGTCCGGGTGCTTGAGCAGCCGTGCTTCGATCTCGCCAAGTTCGATACGGGTGCCACCGACCTTCACCTGATGATCGGCGCGGCCGAGAAATTCCAGGCGTCCTTCCGAGTTCCAGCGGGCGAGATCGCCCGTCTTGTAGAGCCGCAACTTCGAGCGCCCATCTCGGGGATCTGCGACCGTGCGGAAACGCTCGTCGGTCAGATCAGGGCGATTGAAATAACCTCTCGCGAGACCGTCGCCGGCAATGAACATCTCACCGATGATCCCGGGGCCGGTGGGCTGATATTCCTTGCTGAGGACGTAGATTCCCGCATTCGCGGCCGGAACGCCGATCGGCACCGATGCGGACTGATCCCGGTCGGTGTCGAAACGGTGAATCATGCAGCCCACCGTGGCTTCGGTTGGTCCATACTCGTTGTAGATTTCGATAGGATGGGGAATAGCGTTGGTGATGTCGCGAGCCAGCGCGGCCTTGAAGTCCTCACCGCCCACAATGAACTTGCGCAGTCTTGTGGTCTCAAGATTGCGGTCGCGGATCATCGCGAGATGCGCCGGCGTCAGCTTGATGATGTCCACCGCATTGTCGTCGATCACCTTGAGCGCGACCATGCTCTGCACCCCGGGATCGCCAAGATAGACCACGATGCGGCCGCCGGTGATGAGTGGCGTAAAGAGCGTTGTGACGGTCAGGTCAAATGCGAGGGATGAGAAAAGGGGCCATGCCAGACTTTCGCCGGAACTGTACACCTGGGCGGCCCACCAGATGTAGTTCACCAAGCTCCGGTGCTCGATCTCGACGCCCTTGGGCGTGCCGGTCGAGCCGGAGGTGAAGATGATGTAGGCGGCGCCGTCCGGCGTGGCAGCGGACGGCCGGGCCGAGGCCGGCTGATTCATGATCGAATCGAAATCGGCGTCGAGCACGAAAATGTCGGCAAGGTTCGGGGGAATGCCGGATCGCAGGCGCGACTGGGTGATCGCCACCGGCGCCCGCCCGTCGGTCCCGTTGGAAATGTCCTGCAGGATTGTTGCGATACGCCCCTTTGGCGTTGCCGCATCCACCGGTACATAGGTTGCGCCGGACTTCAGCACGCCCAGGATCGCGACGACGACTTCAATGGAGTGCTCCATGAAAACAACGGCAATCCGGCCCGGGCCGACGCCGGTCGAGCTCAAATGCGCGGCCATCTGGTTGGAGCGTTCGTCGAGCTGCCGGTAGGTCAGCGTTGCATTGCCAAAGCGGATCGCTTCGGCGTCGGGACTGCGCGTCGCCTGGTCGCGGAAGAGATCGATGATCGTCCTGTCCGACGGATAGCGTGCTGCCGTGGCGTTGTAATCGACAACCAGCGCCTGATGATCGGAATCCTTCAGCAGAGGAAGCGCGACGCCCTCCGGCGCGATAGGTAGGACTTCGTTCATGAAATACGCTCCCATCGGGAAAACTAAAAAATCAAATCACGTCAATCGTTCTGCTTTTGGGTTGCCTGGCGATAGAGGTCTGCGATGGCAGGTGCGTCAGGTTCCATCAGCATCGTGGCCTCGTTGCAGTCATCGGGCCCGAAGTAAAATTCGGCATGCGGCACTACTGGTAGCCATCGGTGGGGCGCGGCGCCGGATCGCAGCCAGGCCTTGTTGGGAAGGAATATGCAAACCCGACCTGAATACGCAGTGGGAGCGTACCGCTGAAAGGCCGCGATCGCCGTGGATTTGAGTAGAGCCCTGCTCGCCAGCACCGGATCTGTCGCGACAGGCTCCTTGCTCTTGCCAACGAGAGGGATGAGGGCGCGGAAGTGCTCGCGGAGGCGACTGCCGAAATATCGGAGACGGGCGCTGAATGTCGGCAGCTTCGCTGTCTCATGCAGGAACGATTCCGCCTTGCCCCTGGCAAGGAAATACAGCCGGCGCGGCCATTCCCCATAGGTGGTGGGGTGGAGAGGGCCAAAGAGCGCAACGCATGAGACCTCCGATTTGCTCTGTCCCAGGATTTGCGCCAGCTCGAAAGCTGTTGAAGCGCCGGAGCAATAGCCGGCGATGATGTACGGACCGGTCGGTTGATATTCGACGATCTGGCGGGCGAAGTACTCGGCGATATCTTCGACGCGGTCCATCGGCTCGCTCTGCCCATCGAAGCCAGGCGGTTGGAGTGCGTAGAACGGTTGATCGCCGCCCAGGTTCTTCGCGAGGTCCAGGAAGGAGGACGGTGCCCCGACATGACCGGGTACGGCGTAAATGGGCGTGCGTGTTCCGCCGGACTGCAACGGAACGATTGCAGGCGATTGCGTGGCGGCGGCCGTGGCCATGTTCAGAAACGCGATGATCTCGCCCTTCCGACCCTGCAACTGATCGCGAAGCTCCGCCGTCAGCGCGCCGGCCGGGGCGTTGCAGCGCAGCCGGTCGCCCTCGACCCAGACCTTGATGTCCTTGACCGCGAGGTCTGCGAGCAGCTCAGAAAACTGCATCACCGGCGCTGACATCGGGCTTTTCATGGATGAAGCTGACATTTCCTGTTCCGTGCGCCATCGCGGTATCTTCGACCCCGGATGACAGTTCATTTCCGGACGACCACGCTCCCGACATATCCAGGTTGCGGTAGGAAGCTTCGGACAGCCCAATCCTTTTCATCCCAGCAAATCGGCTGTCCCAGGCCGCACCCCAGCGCCTTGGAGACAGCCTCCAGCCGGGTCCAGCGCTGCAGGAAGCCTTCCAGCCGGTCTTCCGGATCGAGGGCGGCGTAGGACTCGTACTCGGAGGTGGAAAGGCAGAGCGCTGCGATCTCGTCCGCTTCGGGCACAGGGAGAACTGCCTCGATGTCCACCCCGACCTCTTGCGTGACCGAGAGGGCGATGACCGCGACTTCTCCGGATCGTGAGACGCTGAAGAAGCGCAAGTCGCGGGCGGGCATGCGGCGGGAGAGGTGGGGTTTGCCCAGCCGTCCATATTCCAGCTCGATCTCCGCAAGCGAAATTCCCAGTTTGGACGCGAGCACGTGGCGCAGCTGCCCGCGGCTAACGATGAAGCGGCGGCGGTCTCGCTCCAATCTCAATCCCTCGGCGCGCCGATGTTCCTCTGCGTTGAGGCAAACGCTTAGCTCCCGGATGACGTCCTGCTCCACATGGAGCATGAATGCCAGGACCTCCAAGCCATCATTCTCGAGAACCGGCGTGATGATCCCTCGTCTCAGCTCAACGGCTTTGCCCAAAAAGCTCGAGGGGGCGGTGCCGGCTCCGCGAGCCCCGCTTTCAAGTTTGCGATAGCCTTGCCCGTCAAAGGAACGACTATTTTCCCACGCGCTCTGTTCACAGGCACCTATGCGAAAAGCCATCACAACTTGCTTTCTATTGGCCTCGATCCGGATTGCCGCCGGTAGATTGCGAACGGGTCTTGCGATGGGCATTCGAGCGGACTGCTAGTCGAAATTTTAGTCGCGCACCGCCGTGGCTCAATGGACCATCGTAATTACCCATTTTTTGCCAGTTCCCATCCGGTGCCCCGGATCGGACTGCTTGAGTTGAGTGACCCGGCGACAAAGCGCGGCGTCCTTCCGCCAAAGCGGTAGCGGGGAATATTCCTAGGGGAATTGGGCCGCTAAACGGTCAATGGATGCAGTCCCAGGCGTGAGCGCCGGCCCCGGTCCGGCAGTCAGAAAGGGGCAGCACCGACAGTGGCCACATCGCCAACCAGACGTTGGTTCTTGCCAAAGAGCCCACCAAACCGATCGATTAGGAACTAGTCCCGAATACGGAATACAGAGCCGCGGTCTTTTTTGGAAGATTCGTAGCAATGGTTCGTAGCATCCGCTTGGCGCTGCGGAGCTTGGCCTCGATGTGGCGCTCCGGACTGTCTTTGCCTACAGCGATCCACGTCATGGCCTGCTCCCGATTGGCCAGATGGGACTTGTGCCCGCCGCCACCAGCCAGGAAGTCGTAGCCGCTTTCCCCGCGTGCAATGCTGTCCTCAATAGCCAGCACATGGCTGACGAGCCCGGGCTTGAGCCGGCTGTCGCTCTCATAGAGAAAGCCGCTCTGGTAGTTCAGGACACGGCCGTCGTGCACGAAATTGTACACCACCCCAATTGTCTCGTTCCCTACCATCGTCCGTGAGATGCGAACGGCCCCCGTAGGGACGCCGCGCGCAATAAGGTCCTCGTGAAACGGACGGAAGCCGGGATTGGCGAAGGCTCCCCTGCGTCCCCATCGCGACCGATGAAAGTCGCTCAGCAAATCGAACGCGGCGAGGGCCTCCGTCGTCGTTTCCATGATGCGGAGTTCAACGGGGCCGCGTTCGGCATACAACCGCATGGCACGGCTCACGGCCTGGCGCGTGCTGCGGCCCAATGTGGCGCGATAATCGCCCCCGCGCTGGCGGACCGGGGCAAAATCAACCCACAATGCCGCATCAGCCTGTTTCACCTCGGTCACGAGCCCGGCCCGGCCTGCGGCGCGACTGGCAGTCGCCTCTAGGTCCGGATCAATTCCGGAGAGCACCAACTGATCCGACCGGTGCAGGCGGGACGTCAACGCATTGAGACCCGCCGACATGATGGCATCGGATTGCTCTGCAAGAATGCCGTTGTACTCGATGAACAATCGGTCGAAGCGGGTATCTCCCGTTTCATTGAGCAGCCAGCGCGTCCGTGCATGCGGCCCGAGACTCCACGTTCTCCGCCGGCAGATAACCGCCAGGCCAACGATCTTGCCTGATGACCGGGCCACGAGGACGTGTGGTTGCGCGCCCTTCGGGATGTGCCGGAGCCACGTGCCGATCCAGAGCCAGGACAAGAAGAACGAGTGAGTCACTCGCGCTTCGAGCTCCTTCCATGAGGTCTCAAGCCACGCAATGCTCTCCAGGGCATCCAGGCTGACATCGGTAACCGTCTCAGGCATGCTTTCCCGTTCCAACGCCAGAGGACCGAACGCGCGCCGCGACGGAAAGACCGAAGGACCAAGCTGCAACGCTCGCGCAAGATCCGATGCAAGATCCGATGACGGGTGGCTGGTCACACACAGACATCCCTCTGACGGACACGTCGTGATTGGGCGTCTCCGACCGTTGCCTCGGCGGAGGCCGATAACGCGAACTATATCCGGAATTTGATCGAGGTGCGGACCCTTCCTGAGTACCCACGCTAGCCTCTTGTGCCGGCCGAGCAACTGTGCCGAGGTGAAGCTGTGATCGACCCTCAAGGCTGGTGCAGCGCGCTCCAGCCTTCGGCGTCCGACGGCGTTGATCCCCCGCCCGCTCACCACGGCCTGCCATGGCTGACGTCCGGTTTGTCACGTTGCGCTCGATCCCGAGGTGAGTTTTTCAAATCTCCGCCGCAGGTGATCCACGAGCAGTTCCGCACCGATCAACAGGCAGCCGGGATGTCCGCCAGGCACCTGTATCAATTCCAGTTGAGAGCTGAGATGCCGCCACGCTCGGCCATCGTGGTCGGCCGCGTAAAAGGCCACAGGGATTTCGAGCGGTGCCGGACAATACTGCGCCATTGCGATTGAATGAGCGTCCCACAACGCTGCTGGAATCTCCACCTTGGCGCTCGCAGTCTGTCCGTTCGCGGGGAGCTTCAGGTATCGCTCCAGTCTCACCATTTGCTCGAAGGTCCAACGCAAAAGATAAGGGGAAACCAGCGGCTTCAGCAGCCTGAGGATCGCCCGCGGCACTGGACGGGCACTGACAGTTGGCGGGTCCACCATTGTAACCAAATCAACCGTATGGCCGGCTGCCATCAGCTGACGGGCCACTTCGAACGCCACCATGGCGCCATTGCACTTGCCGCCCAGAAGAAAGGGACCGCTCGCTTGCCTTGCCAGGATGAACGGCAGGCGGTCGGCGGCCATCGCCTCGATCGAGGCCGGAATCGGCTCCCCATGAAGACCGTGGGGATTGATCGAGATGATCGGATAATCCGGCCCCAGAAGCTCTACCAGCCGCCGCACACTGGCGTGGCCGCTGACAAGGTCGCCGTTAAAAAAGTACAGCGGAGACCGCGTGCCGCACGCATGCGGCTGGAAGAACGCCGTCGCCCACGTGTCCATTGGTGCGGAAACCCTTGCGGCAAATTGCCGGATGGTTTCTGCCCCGAACATGATGGTTTCCGGCACGGGATAGCCGACGAGCCGCTCGACCTCGATCAGCATCTCCATCGCGAGAAGGGAGTCTCCGCCGCTGGCAAAAAAATCGCTGTCGACGGTCACGGCCTGGTTCTTGAGCAGCCTGCGCCAGAGCGTCAGCAACTCGGCTTCCAGATTCAGCGGCCCGTTCGCGACGGGCGCCGGCATCGGCGCCAGATGCCCCCGTGGCCGGTCGACCAGCTCGCGCAGACGTCGCCGCTGAACCTTTCCCGTCACCCCCTTCGGCAGATGGTCGAGCGTCAGAATGCGTCTCGGAATCTTGAACGAGGCCAACTCGCGTTGCAGGAACTGGCGAAGCTCCGCAGCGGCCGGCTGCGCGCCACGATGAGGGACGATGGCGACTGCGACGTCCTCGCCCAGGCGCGGATGCGAGATCGCGAAGGCCGCAGCTTCCGCGACGGCCGAATGTCGCAATAGCGCGGCTTCGATCTCGGCGGGAGAAATCTTCTCACCGCCGCGATTGATCAGCTCGCTCAGGCGGCCGTGCAGCGAAAGGAAGCCGTCTTCGTCGAGGCTGCCGATATCGCCGGTGTGAAACCAACCCTTCGTGAAAGCGGCTTGATTGAGTTCCGGCGCATCGAGATAGCCCGACGTCACGGTCGGTCCACGAATCCAGATCTCTCCGCGCTCGCCGGCCGCCAGGGGATGTCCATCCTCACCAACGATGGCCACGGTATCGGGCCAGGGTCTCCCGCAGGTGCCCGGCCTGTTCGGACCGGGCGGCAGCTGGTTGGCGGCAATCTGCGCCGCCTCGCTGGAGCCGTAATGCTCCAGCACCGGCACGCCCAGAGCGTGTTGCAGGCCTTCCTGCACGGTCCGCGGCAGCGGCGCGCCGCCTGACATGGCGAACCGCAGGGTGTGCGCAGCCCCTGCATTCTCGAGGCTCTGCGCCTTGTCCAGCACCGTGGCGTGAAGCGTCGGGCCCGCCGAGTACCAGGTCGGCCGCAGGACATCGAACCACTCATCGAGTGCGACGATCGCATTGTTCGCCGGGATGGCAATGCTGCCTCCCGTGAGCAACGGCGTGAAGACCGTCACTTTCAGCCCATGAGAATAGTACGGGGGCGACACGCTCAGGCATCGGTCCCGGGACGTGAGGCCGAACCAGGCCCGAAGGCGCTCGGCCGCCGCCAGCATATTGTCATGACTGAACGGAATGAGCTTCGGCTGCGCGGTCGTGCCCGACGTCTGCAGGATGAAGGCGGGAGAGCGCGGATCCGGCTCGGCGTCGACGGCAGGGGAGCCGGAAACTTGCACGGCGATCTCAAGTCCAAGCTGCCCCTGTCCGACCGGAACGGCTTCTATAATGGCAAGCGTTCTGCAGGCTGCGGCCTGGCGAGCTTCAGGGGCGCTGCCCTGCAGCACGACGAGGGCGCTCAGGCTCAGCATGTCGAGACGCTGCTCGATTTCAGGTTGGGAGAGGCGCGGGTCGAGGGGCACCGCGACGGTACAGCAGGCGACCGACACGATGGCGAGAACCGCCTCCGGGCCGTTCGGCATCAAGACCCCGATCCGGGCATTGCAATCGAAACCGGCCAAGCGCATCCGCCGGCGGAATGCGTTCAACTGGCGTTCAAGACCGCTGTATGAGAGAGGCTCGAAAGCGCTCGAGACGATCGCCGGCTGGTTCGGAAACCGACTGGCAGTTCGACCGATGACCTGGCCTATCGTGAGTCGGGCTTCCGACTCCCCACGGTCGCGCGCGCAGACGCTCTCGGAAAACATGGTGGCGGCAGGCGTCTCGTTGTCCAGAAGCATTCCGTCCTACCTTGAACAACGTAAGTCGGCTCGCACAACCATAGCGCGCCGCTCCCGAAGATGCCTTGCTGTACTTAAAGTGAAGGCAGCAATTGAGGATTAGCCAATACTCGGTGCGTCATCCTGCCATCTTGCCGATTGCGAGCGTTGTTGGGTGGTGACGTAACCAGGCAGCGGCGCTACTTGAGCTTGCCGATGAGAGCAGTCGTCTGGCTTGCGCGGGATTGAGCGGGCCTCCAACAAGACAGAAATTCTCGAAGACGCAGACGGCTCTCGCCGACTACGCGCCGCGATAGCCATTCGGGTTCTTCATCTGGAAATGCCAATGGTCGGCACACATCTGTGTCAGTGATCGCGTTGATGTCCAGCCCAACAGGTTCTTCGCGAGAGTTGGATCGGCATAGCAGATTGCGACGTCACCGACCCTGCGTTGGTCGATCACATACGGAACTGGCCGGCCACTCACTTCCTTGAATGTCTGGATCACGTCCATGACGCTGCTGCCGCTTCCTGTTCCGAGATTGACAGTCAGAAGGCCGGGCTGCCTCAGTTGGCTCAGGGCGCTCAGATGTCCGGATGCAAGATCGACAACGTGAATGTAGTCACGGATCCCGGTGCCGTCCGGAGTATCATAGTCGTTTCCCCAAACATGCACCTTCGCACGCCGTCCGATCGCCACTTGTGCGACAATCGGCAGCAGATTGTTCGGCACATCCAGAGGATCTTCTCCAATCAGTCCGCTTTCGTGGGCGCCAACCGGATTGAAGTAGCGCAAGATGGCAATCCGCCAATCCTTGTCGGACCCATGAAGATCCTTCAGGATTTCTTCGATGAAGTATTTGGTGCGGCCGTACGGATTGATCGGTGCGACAGGATGCTTCTCGTCCAGCGGCAGGTACGCGGGTGTCCCGTAAACGGTTGCGGATGAACTAAACACCAGCGTCTTGACGGATGCTCGCGTCATGGCCGACACGAGCCGCATCGTTCCCACGACGTTGTTGTCGTAATAGGTGATGGGCTGCGCGCTGGACTCGCCCACCGCCTTGAGGCCTGCGAGATGAATGACAGCGGTCACGTCGTGGGCGCGCAGGATCTGGTAGATCGCCTCTTCATTGCGGATATCGGCATGCCGGAAAATGACCGATCGTCCGCAGATGGCTCGTATCCGTTCGAGGGAGGCGCTGTTGCTGTTGGAAAGATTGTCGACCGCGACGACATCGAGCCCGGCGTCGAGTAGCGCGACAGCGATATGGGATCCGATATAGCCGGCGCCGCCGGTCAACAAGATCATTTCCGCTTCCGTTTCGCGTCTGCGTGGTCAATGCTCGCCGCGCGCGGGAAATCATCCCGCGCGGTGATGCCGATGCGCCAGTCCGGACGAGTCTCGGCTATTTTCGCAGTCGGATCGCCCCGTCGGCTTTTGAGCTCATGTCCTTGCGGGTATGGCCGTTGGCGAGGGAGGCTTCAAAGTAGCTCTCCGCATGGTCGATCGCGCCAAGTGGCGCCGGCCGGCCCGCTCTCGCGATCTTGGAAATTTCTCGGCCAGGCGGGAGCAGCCGCTCGGTTACGTCGACGATCTGATGTGCCGAAGTGCTGTTTCTCGACCAAGCCGCAGATCGATGGTTCAATCCCCAGATTGCTGCCTGCGTTCTGTTTTGAACCCGGATCTTGCGAAGGATCGCCTTGATGTGAACCTTCACCGTGGCTTCGGCAATCTTGATCTTGCGCGCAATGCACTTGTTGGAATCGCCTTCAATCAGGCACTGCACAATTGAAACTTCCCGCGGCGAAAGTTGCTGAGCCAGCGTGTCATCTGCCGTTGCGACGGCGCGATCGTCATCGTTGGCTACGGGAGCATCGTCCACCTCGCGTTTCTCGGTATCGAGGGCGGACGTCAAGAATGCCGGCGGGAATACCGTCCCACCCATCATGACGAGTTCGATGGATTTGATGAACGCGTCGCAGTTCATCACGTCGATGAAATATCCGGTGGCGCCGGCCCGGAATGCGGCAACCAGATCACTCAGGTGAAAGTGATCCGCGACAACTGCCACACGTGCATCCGTGCAGCGGTGCTTGAACGATTCGATCTGCTCGACTGTCGATCGAAAATCATCGCCGCTATGAACAATGAGGAACAATGCCTGACTGGCGGGGACGTTCTGAAGCGCCTCGTCGCTCGGCCAATCATCGGCATCGTCTATTGAGGCTAGGACAAAATTCTCCGAATTTAGAATTCTTGCAAGGCCTTCTTTGCGAAGACTATTTTCACCAACCAGCGCAATGGCAAAAGGATATCGCCGTCTCATGGAAACTCTCCCGGACGCTACAATGATACAAGCGGTTGAACGGTTGAATCCGGTTCACTTTCGGTGGCCCGCCCAGCTAAAAAGAACGACGTAAAAACAAGCTTCCTCAGATTTGGTCGATGGAACAAACCCGGGACGAAAAGCGCTTAACCCACTCTCAAAATATTTAAGAATGTTAGATGCTAATCCCCAATATCCCTATATACCGTTGGTTATAGGGCATTTGGGGCCGCCAACCTGACGAGGGCGATCTCCCGGTCCTGGTCGACGGACGCTCGCCTGGGGTGCGTCAGGTCGCCGCCGCGATTATACGTTGTGAAACCATGTTGGTTGTCGCGCTCCAGGCAGTAAATTCACGGGACCAAGCGACAACAAAACCTTACTAGCATGTCTCATATTAGAGTAACTTATTAATGACATGGGCGCCGATCTGAACTGGAGGGGGACTAAGGGTTGATCGGAAATGCATTTCAGTCGTGTTGTAATTGCCAGTAGATATCCAGTCGTTTTATTGGGTCTGAACTGCCTGCTCGAAGCAGAGCGCGATTTCAAAGTTGTTGCTCGCTGCAATGACATTGCGAGCTGCTTCAAGGCAATGCAGAGCCTTGCGCCGGACATCGCCATTCTGGACATGTCGATGCCCGACATTTTTGGGCAGGCCATGCTCGAGGTCGCAAATTCCGGGGCGCTCGGTGTGCGGCTCGTGTTTCTTGCCGCCTCGGTTGAGGATCGCGATCTCGCCATGCTCGCAGCAGCGGGAGCTTGCGGCGTTCTTCTGAGCGAGGAGGAGCCTGAAACTCTCTTGCAGACGTTGCGGCAAGTCGCCGACGGCCAGAAGACGTTGCCTCCGCCCTCGTACGAAGAAGCCATCCCTTATGCGCAAACGACGATTCCGGAGAAATATCTTGCGGTGCTGACGGACCGCGAGCGTCAGATCATGCGTTTGGTGTCGGAGGGCTTGTCGAACAAGGAGATTGGCCGCCGTCTGAAGGTGGCCGACGGTACCATCAAGGTCCATCTGCACCACATCTTCCGCAAGCTCGAGATCAGCAACAGGACCGTCCTTGCTACGCTGGCCGTCTCATATTCCGGGCCGACCGGCGTTCCATCCGCCGAATAGCGGCGACGGCATTTTTTCATCGAGCTTCGCGCGAGATGATCATTCCCGCTAGATCAACGGGCTGCCTGTACGCTTGGAGATTACAGAAAACGAGCGTCTCAAGGCAGTTGCGATGAAAACGCCTGCACAGCAGCCGGCGCCTTTGACGAGCATGTCCCTCACGTATCCATGTCTGTCGGGGAGCAGTCTTTGGATGAGTTCGAAGCCGACGACTATAGCTAGCAGGACGAGCAGTATTGGCAGCACGCGCTTCGGATAGGCGAGCGAAAAGGCGACCCCGATAATGAACAGAGCTGCAAAACGATCAATGTTCGCCGATACCAATGTGTGCGGACGGAATGCCAGCGGTGTATCGGTGACGATGAAGAGGCCCAGGATTAATCCCCAGGCCAAACATCGGAATACGGTTTGCGTCATCCCTTGTGGGTCAGCAAGAACGGAGTAGCTTGGTTTCATCATTCGCATTCGCAATTACTCTTCAGGCGTGGCCGTTCTAAAAGATGGATCGTCGTTCCACGGTGGGGTCAAGCCTAACTGCGGATCACCATGGTGGGCTAAGTCTTGCCAAGCCACTGGCCAATTTCCCTGGATCCGATGACCTGTTTTGGCCGGTACGGGTTGATCGTTCCGGCCGAAAGTCTCTCGATGCGCTGGTCCTCCGCCAGTTTCATTGTGAACTGCTTCGCATCCTGTTCGGATACGAATGTCGCAGTCCTTCGTGCGTGCCTGTCGGGCGGAGCATCGCGTTGATCAACGAAGGAGACGTACCAGATGTGTCTTGCTGTCATGCGGGACCTCCGAGGTCAGGTCTAGGCGCGAAAACAAATTCGAGACACCATGCGGTGATGTTTGAAAGCGGATCGGCAGAAAGCTTCTTCTCCATGATGTAGTGGTGATTGGTTTCTGCGAGCCAAAGCAAGCCGGCGGCTGGTCCGTCCACAATGGACTGGAATTGCAGCTTTCGCTCAGCGTGTCTCCGGTGCGTTCTGAGTACTCCTCCTGGACATCAAGCTTGCACGCTTCGCTCGATCGCGAAGTTTTAAAATGGCCACGAGGCGCCCCAGGCGAGCGCTGCGTTCGCTGCTATTCATGCCGCAATGGAAAACCGAAGGACGAACAGTGACTGGCCGCCCGGCTCGGGGCTGTCGCTGATTTCGACATGCCAGCGAAGATGACGCAAGAATGGCTCCGTCACGTCGTGCTTGAGTATCTCGCCGCTCAGTTCAATCGCCGTCGTCCGTGCGGCGAAAATGTCGGGAAGATCCAAGCCGACATCATCGAGCACTGAATGGCCGCCGTGGATATGAAAAAAATACCGCGGCATTGGTGTCTCCGGATGAGGCGAACATTCCGACGACTGCGCCGAGCTCTACGCATCAGGATGGTGTCATCGCACCATGGGGAGGCGGACGGCAAGCCGCTATTCTAGGAGGGCGGATCATCATTGTTGAGTACCCCGACGTGGACCTGCATCATCATCGGTTCGGAAGGTCGAACGACGCATCGGGTCGATAGCAGGGCAATCGCATTTGGAATGAACCGATTCTTCCGCGCCGAGATATCTCTTGGACGGTCAAGGAAGCCTGCGGCAATCCCTGACACCCGAAGCTAACGAGCAGAGGTTCACGACGGCCGCTGGTGCCCGCCTGGCGCGCCGGCGATCAATTATTTGTGCGCTGCGGCAATAATGATATTGCAATGCAATAATAGCTGACTAACTCTGCTTCTCACGTGCCATTGAGGAGCCTCCCGTGATCAAGATTTCCCTCTCCACCATTGCCGCCGCTCTCGCGATCGCGAGCGCAACCGCCGTGTCCGCCGCGGAGCTTCCGACCTACGAGGCCGCGGGCCTGCCGATCTCGGCGGTGCAGGCCGGCGTCATTGGCGCCGCCAACGCCCGCGAGCAGGCGCCCGTGGCGACGACGTCGGCGACGCCGCATCAACTCAGCGTTCTGACGCCCCGCAACAAGATGACGACCGCGCGGGCCGCTGCCCGCACCGACCGTTCGGTCCACTGATTGGCATAGCCAATTCCTGAAGGCCCGCGACGAAGTCGCGGGTCTTCCTCGGGCGAATCCCGCAGATCAAAATAGATCGCGCTCAGCAGGTTCGACGCAGGCTCGTTCGGCTCGCCGCCGCGAGGTGGTGCCTGGCGGCGGCGAGCAAGCGTCATGTCGATTGGTTGAACCTGCGTAGATGCCGATCGAGTAGATGCCGATCGGACGGCCAGCCTTTCAGTGGCTCATGGGCAAGCCGCACACCCCAACATGCAAGTAATCTGAGCAAATGGGTCGTCCGGAGGAAGGACGATCAGCTTGCAGGCCTCGAGACAACGGATGCATGAGTCGCTCGCGTGCGTTGCCTTGCCGGTGCTGTCCAGGGCGGGGGCGACCTTCCGCGAAAGCGAGACAATTGCGGTGTTGAGCCCGTCGGTCAGTGCTGCAAAGACTTTTCCCTCAGGCGAGGCCGGCTCCGCGAGCTTGATGCCCACCCTGACGTAAGCGCCTTGTGCCGCCTTGCCGGGCAATTCCTTGATATTCTCGATCAGGCCCCGTGGTATCGATATCCAGGTGTCCGGGGCCAGGTCGGACGCGAACTCGACGACGTTCTGGGATTTGGCGTCTCTTGTGAAGCCTGTCACATACGTGGACATAGAGTTCTCCTCCTGCACAAGTAGTCCGCGCGATTCAACCTCATCGCTTGTGAGTTGCATGTGAAGCACCTTACACCGCCAATAATTATTGGAGCGGCGTTCGCGGTCGGATGACACGCCTCACGCCACTGGCCCAAACTCGCACAGATGCAGTTTGATTGCGGCGTCGACCTCGTCCGGGTGATCGACCTGAGGCAGATGCCCGGCGCCGGGAATGATCGCCAGCCGGCAACCCAGCAGCGTCGCAAGCTCCGTCATCGGCTGCACCAGCAGCTGGTCGTTTGCGCCCACGATCATCGTCAGCGGCACTTGCAGCTGCTTGACGCCGTCGAGATAGGCGAGGGACTGGATTGCCCCCGCGCAGCCGATGAAGCCTTCGGGATCGGTCTGGTTGATGCAGTCGAGCAGCGTCGCGGCGATGGCCGGATGTGCCGCGAGAAAGGCGGGTCCGAACCAGCGCTCGGCGGTCGGCGCCGCCAGCGCCGCGATGCCTTGTTCGCGCACCAGCGCGATGCGGTCGTCCCAAGCAGCGGCGAATGGTGGCGGTGCATCGGCCCGTGCGGCGATCGCACAGAGGCTGAGGAGGCGGTCGGGATGGCGCACGCCGAGACCGAACGCCGTCATGCCGCCCTGGGAGACGCCGATCACGTGCGCCCGCGCGATGTCGAAGTGATCGAGCGCCGCGACCGCATCCGCCACCAGATCATCCATGGCGTAGGGACCGCGCGGCGCCTCCGATTGTCCGTGACCCCTGCTGTCAGGTGCGAGCACGCGATGGCCGCGGGCGGCGAGCGCGAGTGCCTGCCGATGCCAGATCGCGCTGCTGGTCAGGATCGAATGGCAGAGCAGTACCGGCGTCCCGCGCTCGGGGCCGCCGCTGCGGACGCTGAGTCGCCCGGCCTTGCCCTGCACCTCGTGCCGGACAAAGCCCTGCCATGCGGCAATCTCGATCGGGGCCGGTTCAGTCGACAAGGCCCATCTCCGCGAACACGTCCTTGGCGATGCGGAAGCTGTCGAGCCCGGCGGGCATGCCGCAATAGACCGCGATCTGCAGGAACACCTCGCGCAACTCGGCCTTGCTCAGTCCGTTGTTGAGCGCGCCGCGGATATGCACCTTGAGCTCATGCGGCCGGTTGAGCGCCGCGATCATGCCGAGGTTGAGCAGGCTGCGGCTGCGCTTGTCGAGGTCGGGGCGATTCCAGATCTCGTCCCAGCAATATTCGGTCGCGAGCTTCTGGATCGGCCAGTTGAAATCGTCGGCCGCCTTCAGCGATCGCTCGACATAGGCGTCGCCGAGCACGGTGCGGCGGGTTTGCAGCCCGCGCTCGAACTTCTCGCCGCGGGGATTTGCGTCGGTCATCGTATTCTCCTCTTGAAGTGTGGTCACGCCAGCGCCGGCTCGGCGAGCGGCGCGGTCCAGGCGTCGTAGCCGTAGACCCAGTCCGGATCGGTCGGGTTCTTGAGCCAGGTGTTGGTGCGCGAGCTCGCCTGCACGCGCGAGGTTCTCGGCTTGCGCGTCGCCTCGAAGCGGCGGAAGGCGTCGGAAACGCCGTCGCGATCCACGCCCTTGAGGCAGCGCGACAGCACCGCGGCGTCCTCGATCGCCATCGCCGCACCCTGCGCCATGTACGGCGTCATCGGATGGCAGGCGTCGCCGAGCAGCGTGATGCTGCCCTCGCTCCAGCGCGGCAGCGGATCGCGGTCGACCAGCGCCCATTTGTGCACCGACGGGCAGGCCTCCAGCACCTTGCGGACCTGAGGATGGAAGCCCTCGAACGCCTTGCGCAATTCGTTAACGTCGCCGGTGGCCGACCAGGATTCCACGGTGAATCCGGGCTCCGGCTGGCTGGTCACGAAGTAGACTTCGCTACGGTCCGGCTTGACGTAGTAGATGACGATGTGACGATCGGGTCCCCACCATTTGGTGCAGTCGTCGATCGGATAACCGTTGAGCAGCGATGCCGGGAACACCGTGCGATAGGCGATGCGGCCGGTGAAGTTCGGTTCATCACGGCCGAACAGCCGTTCCTTGACCAGGGAATGCACGCCATCCGCCGCCACCACGGCATCGACCGTCGTGCTGTGACCGTTGGCGAAGGTCAGCGCCACCGCGCGGTCCGCGCGCTGTTCGATCGCGGTCAGCTTGTGGTCGAGACGAACCAGCTTCTCTGGCACGGCGCTGGCGAGCGCCGCATGCAGATCGCCGCGATGCCCGAGCAGATAAGGCGCGCCATAGCGCTCCTCGGCGGCCGGACCAAACACCATGTCGAAGCGCACCTCGCCGGTGTCGTGCTCCTTGTTGTTCCAGGACCGCGGATAGAACGCCTCGCGGCGCAGCAGTGGCTCGAGGTCCCACGCCCGCATCACCTTCATGGCGTTGCAGCCGATCTGGATGCCGGCGCCGAGCCGGGTGAAGCGCTGGGCTTGCTCGTACACCGTCACGTCAATCCCTGCGCGGGTCAGCGCCGCGGCGGAGGCAAGCCCGCCCATGCCGGCGCCGATCACCGCCACCGAAAGTCTGCTCATTGTCGTTCCTCACAGCTTGCGCCGGTTGACGACCGGCCTCTCCGCTTTTGTCGGCCGAAGCCGGCGGCGCCCGCAAACGAGTAATGCTGACGGAGCGTGAGGTGGGCTCACGCGGGATGGCCTCATTCGCGCCTCGTGCCGCCATCGCCGATCGAGACGGCGGTCGGCCTGTGAGCTGAGGTCACGCTGCCTGAGCTTAACTCGTTTGCGCTTCGGCCAATCGCCCGCCAACGTTCCAGCGCTGCCGCATCGGCGTCTGCCGATGATCTCTCCCGCGCGGCCAACATCAAAGACATCAGAGGATCGACGCCCATGTCCACGATCACCAATGACGGCGCCGCCCGTCTCGACGCTGTCGCTGCGCCCTGGCAAGCGCGTCTTTATGTCCAGGTGCTGATCGGCATCGCGCTCGGCGTGCTCGTCGGTTATCTCTGGCCCGATATCGGCGCGGCGCTGAAGCCGCTCGGCGACGCCTTGATCAAGATGATCAAGATGGCGATCGCGCCGATCGTCTTCCTCACCGTGGTGCACGGCATTGCGAGCCTCGGCGACATGCGCAAGGCCGGACGGATCGGTGTCAAAACCCTCGTCTATTTCGAGATCGCCACGACCGCGGCGCTGATCCTCGGCCTTGTTGTCATCAACCTGGCGCGCCCCGGCGTCGGCATGCATGTCTCGCCTGATACGCTGGATTCCCGCCTGGTCGCCTCCTACGTGACGCAGTCGCACGACCAGTCCGTCGTCGGCTTCCTGATGAACGTGATCCCGTCGACCGTGGGCGGTGCATTCACCAGCGGCGACACGCTGCAGGTCCTGTTCTTCGCCGTGCTGTTCGGCATCGCCCTGCAACGCTATGGCGAGGGCGGCAAGCCGGTGCTGGTGGCGATCGAGAGGCTGTCGAAGATCCTCTTCATCCTGATCGGCATGATCATGCGGATCGCGCCGATCGGCGCATTCGGCGCCATGGCCTTCACCATCGGCAAATACGGCGTCGGCTCGATCGTCGCGCTGTCGCACTTCATGCTGGTGTTCTATCTCACCTGCGTGCTGTTCGTGATCGTCGGGCTCGGCGTCGTGTCGCGCCTTGCCGGCTTCAGCATCTTCAAGCTGATCCGCTATCTCCGCGAGGAGCTGCTGCTGGTGCTCGGGCTTTCAGGCTCGGAATCGGTGATGCCGCGCTTCATCGACAAGATGAAGGCCGCGGGCTGCGCGGAATCGACCGTCGGCCTCGTGATCCCGACCGGCTACACCTTCAATCTCGACGGCACCTGCATCTATTTGACCATGGCCGCCGTGTTCCTCGCCCAGGCCACCGACACGCCGATGTCGCTGGTCCAGCAGATCGGCCTCGTGGTGGTCTGCCTCTTGACGTCGAAGGGCGCGGCTGCCGTGCCGGGCAGCGGCTTCATCGTGCTCGCCGCGACGCTGGGCTCGATCGGCCATGTGCCCGTGGCAAGCATCGCACTCTTGCTCGGCATCGACCGCTTCATGTCGGAAGCGCGTGCGCTGACCAACTTCATCGGCACCGCGGTGGCGACCGTGGTGGTGGCGCGTTGGGAAGGCGACCTCGACCGCGCCCAATTCGTCCGCGCCCTCGACAATCCGGACGCCGCCACGCTATCTTCCTGATGCATCCGGAGACGCGACACGACCATGAGAAAGTTGCCACCGCTCAACGCGGTGCGAACATTCGAGGCGGCCGCGCGGCACGTCAGCTTCACCAAGGCCGCCGAAGAGCTGCTCGTCACCCACGGTGCCGTCAGCCGCCAGGTCGCGCTCCTCGAGGACTGGTTCGGCGTCAAGCTGTTTCGCCGTGCCCCCTCGCAACTGACGCTGACCGCAGCCGGGCAGATCTACTATCGCGAGGTCACGGCCATCCTCGATCGGCTGGCGCTCGCCTCGATGGACATGAAGGCATACGGCTCGCCGTCGGTGCTGCGCGTCAGCGCGCCGCCGACATTCGCGATGCGCTGGCTGATCCGCCGCATCGCCTCGTTCCAGCGGATGCGCGCCGATGTCGAATTGCGGCTATTGACCTCGATCGGACCGCTCAACGTCAACGACCGTTCATTCGACGTCGCGATCCGCGGCAATGTCGGCGAGCCGGTCGGCTGGATGTCGCAGCACTTCATGACCGAGCTGATCGCGCCGGTCTGCCATGTCGATCTCTTGAGCCGCGGGCGGCTCGCCACCCCCGATGATCTGCGGCATCATACCCTCATCACCTATCTGACCGAGCCTTATGACTGGCCGCGCTGGCTCGCCCAGGCCGGCGGCGAGATGAGCGCGGATCAGGAGACGCTGCGGTTCGAGCAGATGTTCTTCGCACTGCAGGCGACAATCGAGCGCATCGGCATCGGGCTGTTTCCGCTGTTTCTCGTGATCGACGAGCTGATGGCCGGCCAGCTCTGCCTGCCGTTCGGCGACCTCGGCCTGCGCAAGCGCGAATACCGCTCGTTCTATCTCGCCGACAATGAAAGCGCCGGGGCCATCGCCGACTTCACCGCATGGCTCGCCGATGCCGGGCGCGAGACCGAGCAATTCATGATGGACTGGGGCACGTCAAAGGGCTGGAGCTTCTAGCGCATGGGGGAACGCAAATTGGCAAGTTTGTCTCGCCGGCCATTCCTTCAGCTCGCGCTCGGCGCGGCGACGCTGCCGCTGGCATCGATCGGTGTCGCCGCGGAGACCATCGCGCGCCCGGTCACCATGATCGTGCCGTTCGCCGCCGGCGGGCCGACCGATGTGCTGGCGCGGATCCTCGCCGAATATATGCGCAGCACGCTCGGCCATCCCGTCATCATCGAGAATGTCACCGGCGCCTCCGGCACGGTCGCCGGCCTGCGCGCGTCGCGTGCGACACCGGACGGCACCACGATCACGATCGGGCATTGGGGCACGCATTGCCTGAACGGCGCGATCTACCAGCTGCAATATGACGTGCGCGAATTCGCGCCGATCGCGCTGATCGCCAGCGGGCCGCAGCTCATCATCGGCCGGCCCGATCTGCCGGCGCAGGACCTGAAGGAGCTGATCGGCTGGCTCAAGGCCGATGGCGGCAAGGCGACGGCGGGCACCGCGGGCCCGGGATCCGGCGCGCATGTCGCCGGCGTGTTCTTCCAGCAGTTGACCGGCGCGAACTTCTCCTTCGTGCCGTATCGCGGCGCCGGTCCGGCGCTGAACGATCTGATGGCCGGGCATATCGACATCATGTTCGATCAGGCCTCGAACTCGCTGCCGCAGGTGAAGAGCGGGACCGTGAAGGCTTTTGCGGTGACCCAGTCGTCGCGGCTTGCATCGGCGCCGGAGATTCCGACGGTCGATGAAGCCGGATTGCCGGGTCTCTATATCGCCTATTGGCACGGCATCTGGGCGCCGAAAGGCACACCCGCTGACGTCGTGTCGATCCTGTCGAATGCGGTGATATCGGCGCTTGCCGATCCTGCCGTCCGGCAACGCTTCGCCGAGCTCGGCCAGGAAATCCCGCCGCCCGACCGACAGGGCCCCGACGCGCTGCGCAGCCATCAGGCTGCCGAGGTCGAGAAGTGGTGGCCGATCGTCAAATCGGCGAATATCAAGGCGGAATAGCTGCAATTATTTGATTCGATGACGTTTTCCGACGTGACGGGCAGCTGCGAGCCAAGGCATCTGTCATGGCAGGGCCGGCAGCTTGCAAGCTCGGCACTGGAAATCGTCGCCGCGCTCGTCAGTACGAACTTCGAATTCCTCCGAGACCCGGACAATTCGGTTGCGAAGCGGGGCGACCTCGGACAGCTCAGCGTGGCCCGTGCGTCGGCATTTCGGGCACCGCAGGATCTCAATCCAGCTGGAGTGGGTCATGACGTCGTCTGTAAAGGCTTGCCGGAATGATAGCCCCGTCTGGCGCGAAGAAAATTGATCCAGCTCAAAAAACGCGGCCGTATCTCCCCCAATTCCACCTGTTCAAACGCCGAAGCGCGTTTCGAGGTCCCGGGGCGAGTGCTGTCCAAATCGGTGAAAACCCTGACCGCGTTAACCTTTGATTAACCATGCGGTCCGATTGTTAACCATTCGACAAGACAACCGAGTCAGGGGCGATGGACGCAACTCAACAGGTCGCACGTCAGCAGGTCCGCATGCGCGGCCGTTCCTACGTTGCGTTCGTTTTCTCGCCGGTCGTGCCTGTGGTGTCCTGGCTGGCCGAGATCGACGCGACGCTGGCGAAGTCGCCGGGTTTCTTCACCGGAAAGCCCATCGTGCTCGACCTCTCGGCGGTCGATCTCAGCCAGACCGCGATCGCGCATCTGATCGGCAGCCTCGGTGAGCGCAACATCCGCATCCTCGGGATCGAGGGCGTCGACGAATCGAAGCTCGGCGCCAACATGCCGCCGCTTCTGACCGGCGGCCGGGCCTGCGCGATCACCCATGTCGAGCCGCAGAAGCCGCAGGTGCAGGAAAAAAACAAGGACAAGGACAAGACCAAGTTGCCGTCGCTGCTGCTGGAGAGCCCGGTCCGTTCCGGCCAGTCGATCGTGTTTGCCGAGGGCGACGTCACCGTGCTCGGCTCGGTCGGCTCCGGCGCCGAGATCGTCGCCGGCGGCTCGATCCACGTCTACGGCACGCTGCGCGGCCGCGCGATGGCCGGCATCAACGGCAATTCGGCGGCCCGCATCTTCTGCCAGAGGATCGAGGCCGAGTTGCTCGCGATCGACGGCTACTACCAGACCGCGGACGAAATCGCCGACAGTTTGCGCAACCGGCCCGCCCAGGCGTGGCTCGAGGGCGAAATGCTGCGCATCACACCTTTGAACTGACCGACCACAAGGAGAGAGAGAATGGCCAAGGTATTGGTCGTGACGTCTGGGAAGGGCGGGGTCGGCAAAACGACCTCAACCGCCGCGCTCGGCGCGGCGCTCGCGCAAATGGGTCAGAACGTCGTCGTCATCGATTTCGACGTCGGCCTGCGCAACCTCGATCTGGTGATGGGCGCGGAGCGGCGGGTGGTGTTCGACCTCATCAACGTGGTGCAGGGCGTCGCCAAGCTGCCGCAGGCGCTGATCCGCGACAAGCGGCTGGAGAATCTCTGGCTGCTGCCGGCGTCGCAGACCCGCGACAAGGACGCGCTGAGCGAAGAGGGCGTCAAGCGCGTGATCGCCGACCTCAAGACCAAGTTCGACTGGATCCTGTGCGACAGCCCGGCCGGCATCGAGCGCGGCGCGACGCTCGCGATGCGCTACGCCGACGAAGCCGTCATCGTCACCAATCCGGAAGTGTCGTCGGTTCGCGACTCCGACCGCATCATCGGCATGCTCGATTCCAAGACGGTCCGGGCCGAGCGCGGCGAGCGCGTCGAGAAGCATCTTCTGGTCACCCGGTATGACGCAGGCCGCGCCGCGCGCGGCGAGATGCTCTCGATCGACGATATCCTGGAAATCCTTGCGACCCCCTTGCTCGGCATCGTCCCGGAAAGCCAGGACGTGCTGCGCGCCTCCAATGTCGGTTGCCCGGTCACGCTGAACGCAGCAAGCAGCGCGCCGGCGCGGGCCTATACCGACGCGGTACGCCGCCTGATGGGCGAGGCGGTGGAGATGACCGTGCCGGTTCAACGCAAGGGGCTGATGGATCGGCTACTGCGACGGAGGGCGGCATGATGAACGTAATGCGGCTGTTCGGCGGCCGCGCCGCATCGGCGCCCGTCGCGCGGGAGCGGTTGCAGATCCTGCTTTCGCATGAGCGTGGCCGGACCGGCGCGCCGGATCTCCTGGAGACACTCCGTTCGGAAATCCTGAGCGTGGTTTCCAAGCATATCGACGTCGACCCCGACAAGGTCGTGGTTCGGATGGACCGTGGCAAGTTCGTCTCGATGCTCGAGGTCGACATCGAGGTTCCCAATGGCGTGCAACGATCAAAGATGGTGGCGGCCACATGACGGCAGACAGCGATAGTCACATTGCCTGGCAGCGCGCGCAGCTCAAGAAGCTGCGCGCGGCGTTGAAGGCGATTGAGGTCGATCAGCTCGGCAAGGCCAATTGCGGCCGCGCGACGCAGATGACGATCGACGAGTTGCAGCGCAAGATCGGCGAGTCGGGCCGCTGCATCGCCGAGTACGAGCGCCGCACCCGTCGTCCGCTGGCGACGGACCTCGGCAGCCTCGCCAGCGTCAGCTGGACGCACTGGAACGCCAACATGCCGATGGCCAAGGCGCCGCGCCACCGCGCGTAGTGCGATAATTCTCCCGTCGTCATTGCGAGCCACCCGGTCGGCGCGAAGCGCCGCCGGATGACAGGCTCCGCGAAGCAATCCATCCCTCCGCGGAACGATGGATTGCTTCGTCGCTATCGCTCCTCGCAATGACGTGGAGAGAGCAGCGGCTTACAACAAAAACGCCAGCGCCGTCTCGCAACTATCCTCGATCTTGAGGGTGAGTAGCTCGTCGGCGCGGGTGCGGCCGAGATTGACGGCGGCAATCGGCAGGCCGCGCTGCTCTGCCATCCGGACGAAGCGAAAGCCGGAATAGACCATCAGCGAGGAGCCGACCACCAGCACGGCGTCGGCCTGCTCGAGATGCGCCTGCGCCGACGCGACCGTATCGCGCGGTACGTTCTCGCCGAAGAACACCACATCGGGTTTCAGCACGCCGCCGCAGGCCTCGCAGGCCGGCACCACGAACGACGAAAAATCCTGCTCGAGATCGGCGTCGCCGTCCGGTGCGTCGGCGGCATCGAGTGTGAGCCAGGCGGGGTTTCGTCGCGCCAGCTCGTCCTGGAATTGTTCGCGCGGCATCGTCGCGCCGCAGCCGAGGCAGCGCACCACGTCCAATCGGCCGTGCAGGTCGATCACGCGCCGGCTGCCGGCGGCCTGGTGCAGGCGGTCGACATTCTGGGTCAGCAGCAGCTCGCAGCGTCCCTGCTGTTCGAGCTTGGCCAGTGCGCGATGCGCGCCATTCGGCGCCGCGCGGCCGAACCGCCGCCAGCCCACCATACTGCGCGCCCAATAGCGCTGCCGCGTCGCCGCCTCGCCCAAGAACGCCTGGATGGTAACCGGCCGCGTCCGTTTCCAGTTGCCGTCACTGTCGCGGTAATCGGGAATGCCGGAATTGGTGCTGCAGCCGGCCCCGGTCAGGACAAACAAGCGCTGGTGGCCGGCGACGAAATCCTGCAGGGCGGGGTGTTGCATGGCAGCACATCTAGTGCGGTGCGCGCGCCTGCGCCAGATGTGGGGCCTGCCGCGAGCGGACCTTTCACGCGGCCTCTGCGTTGACCGCATGGCACCCGAGACGTGGTGCTGCGCGCGCCTGTTTGCCTGGCGCAATTGCCGACGGAGTGATCGATGCGGCCGGGATTCATCGTGGTCGTTTGCGGGTTGATGTCGCTGGCGCTGTCGCCGTCCCATGGTCAGGATGCCGGCGTGTCCGGCGAGCAGGCGTTCAACAATTCCTGCCGCACCTGCCACACGGTCAAGGACCGCGACAACCGCGCCGGCCCGAACCTGCACAATGTCGTCGGCCGCAAGGCCGGATCGGTTGCGAGCTTTCCTTATTCGGAGGCGATGAAATCATCCGACATCGTCTGGGATGAGAGCACGCTGCTGCGCTTCATCGAGGATCCTGAGGCCGTGGTGTCGGGTAACGGCATGAAGCCGTATACCGGCGTGCGCTCGGCGGAGGATCGCGCCAGGATCGTGGCGTTCCTGAAATCCCCCGGCAAGTGACCGTTGCAAGTGACCGTTGACGGAAGGCCGGTCTCACCTTGCCGGCACGACGAAGACCTGGCCGGGATAGATCAAATTGGGATTGCGGATCTGCTGCGAGTTGGCCCGATAGATCACGGCGTAGCGCTGTCCGGCGCCGAATGCGCGCTGGCTGATCCGCCACAGGCTGTCGCCGCGGGCGACGGTGGTCGTCGTGATCTTCGGCACGATCACGGCGGAGGGGGACTTCACATCAGATGTGGTGGCGGTTGCCGCTGCGGCGAGCTGCGGTTTGGCCATATCCGCACGGGCGGACGAGGTTGGCGATGCCGGGATCGATGCGGTCGTCATCGCGTCCGGAACGTTGAACGGCACCTCGGCACGCGCGCGGACCTTGCCGGAGGTGGGGTCGACGTCGTCAAGCCGCACCTGATAGTTGCCGGCGGTCACGCCCTTGTTGATCGTGACCGAGAGGTGCCCCTTCTCGTCGGCTGTCGCGGACGTGATCAAACTGCCGTTGAGATAGAGTCTGACGGTCGCGCCGGGAGCTGCCTGACCGCTCACATGGAGCTTGCCGTCCGGTTCGGTCTCGACGGCCTCGATGGCCACTTTCCCGGCCGCCGGCGCCGTGGCCGCAGGTTGCGACAGCACGCGGACCGGTTTGTCCGGTGCCATCAGCGCCACCATCGGCCGCTCCCTTGTCGCAGCCTCGAGCGCCACTGCCACGCTCTGCGTGGAGGTCACCTGCTTGCCGTCACGCGTCATGCGCAGGGTCAGGTCATAGTTTCCCGGCGGAAGCGGAGGCGGGACCATGACGAACTGGCCGGACTTGTCCGCCACGACGCGATCATGCACCTCGCCATTGCGCAGCAGTTCCACCGTCGTGCCCGGGAGCGCCCGGCCGGCGACAACGGTCTCGCCGGTCGGTTCGATGTTGACGACGTCGAACTCCGGCACCGCGTCGCCGCCTGGTGCCGGCGGCGGCCCTGCCAGCGCCTCGGCCAAGGCAGCGGTCTCGCTTTGCGTCTTTGCCAGCGCAGTCTTGTCCTGGTTTCGCGCGTCTTGGCCTCGCGCCGGAGCCGCTGGCGCGGATGGTGCCGTCGCCGTCAAAGGCGTGTTCCCGCCCAGGATTTGCTGGGTCTGGCGGATGCCGAAGACAAGCGCCGCCGTGCCGCCGGCGGCAAGTGCCAGCAACGGTATGACCAGTCGGATCGCCGTGGCGCTCATGATTGTCATCCGCGGATCAATGCCCCCGCGCGTCCGCGCGCGCGATCCCGCACCCCGCGGGGATTCCGGAACAGACTGCGCCGGTTTGCGCCGGCCATCAAGTCGGATGAAGGGATTACTTCTCTCGGGCAGGCCGACCGACCTGGCGGCTCACGGCGCCCGGCCCGTGCCGGGATCACGTCAGGTTCAAAACTCCAGCGCCGCATTGTCCACCACCTCCTTCATGACGAAGAAGGTGCGGGTCTGCCGCACGCCGGGCAGCGCGATCAGCTGATCGCCATGGATACGCTTGAAGTCGTCGACGTCGCCGGCGCGGATCTTGAGGAAGTAGTCGAAATCGCCGGCGACGAGGTGGCAGTCGAGCACGCATTTGAGCTTCGCCACCGCCTGCTCGAAGCTCGCAAAGCTTTCCGGCGTCGAGCGGTCGAGCACGACGCCAACCATGACCAGCGTGCCCTTGCCGAGCTTGCGCGGCGCCACCATGGCGCGGACGCCGCTGAGATACCCCTCGTCGAACAGCGCCTGCGTCCGGCGATGGCAGGTGGCGGGGCTGACGCCGACCTGATCGGCCAGCTCGGCATTGCTGAGCCGGCCGTTCTTCTGCAGCAATCTCAACATCTTGAGGTCGATGCGGTCGAGTCGCGCGGGCATGGAAGAATCTCTCGCGGTTGAGCAGTTTTGTGAGAGAAAACATATCATCTGAGGTAAATCCAGCAATTTCAGGTCAATCCTCAAGCCGAGTTAGAGAGCACCTTTCGCACCGGGGATGATAGCTGTGGCCGCCGTTCCAGACCACTAAAGAGGATGCCAGCATGCTGGAGAAGTTCGCGCGCTATCCGCTCACATTCGGGCCGACCGCCATTGAGAAGCTCGATCGGCTGTCAAAGCATCTCGGCGGCAAGGTCGAGCTCTATGCCAAGCGCGAGGATTGTAATTCCGGGCTGGCCTTCGGCGGCAACAAGCTGCGCAAGCTCGAATACATCATCCCCGACGCGATCGCCTCCAACGCCGACACGCTGGTCTCGATCGGCGGCGTGCAGTCGAACCACACCCGCATGGTCGCGGCCGTCGCGGCCAAGATCGGCATGAAGTGCCGGCTGGTGCAGGAAAGCTGGGTGCCGCATGAGGACGCGGTCTATGATCGCGTCGGCAACATCCTGCTCTCACGCGTCATGGGCGCCGATGTGCGGCTGGTCGACGAAGGCTTCGACATCGGCATCCGCAAGAGCTGGGAACAGGCGATCGAGGAAGTGAAGGCGGCGGGCGGCAAGCCCTACGCGATTCCGGCCGGCGCTTCCGTGCACAAATATGGCGGGCTCGGCTATGTCGGCTTCGCCGAAGAGGTGCGCGCGCAGGAGCGCCAGCTCGGCGTCAAGTTCGACTACATCGTCGTCTGCACGGTGACCGGCTCGACCCATGCCGGCATGCTGGTCGGCTTCGCCGCCGACGGGCGCGCGCGCAACGTGATCGGCATCGACGGCTCGTTCACGCCCGCGCAGACCAAGGCGCAGGTGCTGTCGATCGCGCAGAACACCGCAAAGCTGGTCGAGCTCGGCCGCGACATCGTCGAGGATGATGTCGTGCTGATCGAGGACTATGCCTATCCCGCCTATGGCGTGCCGTCGGAGGAGACCAAGGAGGCGATCCGCCTCAGCGCGCGGCTCGAAGGCATGATCACCGACCCCGTCTATGAGGGGAAGTCGATGCAGGGCATGATCGACCTGGTGCAGAAGGGCTATTTCCCGGCCGGATCGAAGGTGCTCTACGCCCATCTCGGCGGCGCGCCGGCGCTCAACGGCTATGCCTACGCGTTCAGGAACGGCTGAGCCGGGCCACGCATTCTCACCTCCCCTTGAAAAGGGGAGGTCGCTTTGCGCGCAGAGCAAAGCGGGTGGGGATCTGCTTTCTCCGCTTGCAGCGTCGCCTGTGGCTGCCCCCCATCCCGACCTTTCCCCCTTTCAGGGGGAAGGAGAAGAGCCGTAGCCCGGATGCAGCGAAGCGCAATCCGGGGCCCGTGCCGTTCGGGGACTATCCCGGATTTCGCTGCGCTGCATGCGGGCTACGTTCAATGTCCCATGTCAGGTCCGCGTCAGCTTCGCCCGGTATTTTTGCTGGGCCGGGCGAGTTGGGAGACCATCGCGTGAGGATGAATGCATTCGGCCGAGCCGCCGCCGCGCTCGGCGTTGGCATCGTCGCCGTGGGGCACTGGTTCTGGGTCTACCAGGGCCAGGGTGCCGCGCCGCATGCCCGCCTGCTGGCGGTGAATCATGCGGTCGAACTCTACGCCGGCATCTTCCTGATCGGCGTCGGCGTCCATGCCCTCGCATCCTGGTACTGGTTCAGCGAACCAAATCCGCCGGCGCGCTCCTCGGTTGGGGAGCCGCAGTAGCCCCGCCTTCGCGGCGAAGGGGAAATGTCCGGGTTGGAGGTGCTGTTCTAGTTAGGACACTTGCCTGGGGAAATCAGGACACTCATTCACATATGCAAATGCCCTTCCGTGCCATCGAGGTTCTAGCTCACGCGGGGGTGTCCAGAATCTTTCCCTACCCCACGGGCGCTCCTCGGCCTCAGCCTCCTTGCCCGAGTGCTGGGGCCGTTTGTTTGAGCTCCAAGGCGGGCCTTGTCGAATGCGTGCGAACAGATTCAAGAGTTGGACTGAGATCGAGGAGCGCTTGTTGGTCGCGTTGCATGAGGCTGGGCTGGATCATGGGCTGATAGCGGATCATATGCGCCGGACCGAAGCCGGAATTAATAGGCGGCTCGCAGTGATCGCCAACAGGGCCAAATGGGCTGAGGGCGCTCAGCGCGGCCTGACGCCGTAGGCATTCCCTCGCTTGGCCGTTTCTTTAGGCCGCCGACCTGGAGGAGAGGGGCGGCGCGTAGTGAGCCACGTTCGGGCTCACGGCTGCGGCGTGGTGATCTAGCTTCTTTGAGAAGCCATTGGTGAGGCGAGCAAAGCGCTTCTGCGTCGTCCGCAGCGTGAGGTTCTGACGTTCGACATGGCTGGTCGAGATGGCTCCTGGCACGGCGCGCTCCTCGGTTGAGGAGCTGCAGTAGCCCCCGCCTTCGCGGCGAACGGGAAGTGTCCGGGTTGAGATGCTGTCCTGGCTAGGACACTCGCTGCAAGGAACCAGGACACCTGCAATCGGTTAAAGAATTTCGATCCCTTTTCGCCGGAGGGCGGTTTGATGCGATTGCATTCTGAGCGGATAGACGGTGTGGAGATTGCCTTCGCCAGCGTTTTGGCAATGTCGTTCATCGGGCTTCTTGCCAGCATAGCGTGGCTTCTGTTCGCGTAAACGCGGGACCTTGCCATAGCCTCAGTGTCCCCCGGCACTGGGGCCGTGTTTCTGCGGAAGTGGCGATCCCGAGCGCCTTTGTAGCGATTTGTCTGGAGATAGGGCGCCATGACTGAGGCGGCCTTACTCAACGACGCCTTTGATATCGGACCTTCGCCGAAACAGTCTTATTTTTCCGATCAGCGGCCGGATCAGATATTTAAAGACAAGGCCAAGACAGACGATCGGCACCAAGATCGGCAAGTATGCCAAAACCGCAAGAGCGGCCAACCATTCCGGGCTGCGCTGCTCCCGCCAATAATACACCGACGCCGCGATGACGTGGGCCACCAATAGCGCCGCCCAGATGGCTAGCGCGACGTTGACCGGCTCATCGAATGTCAACGCTTCCCATGCGGCTTCACCCGGCCTTGAAGGCGTGCTTTCGCTTTCCATGGCTTGCTCGACCTCCCTCAGCTTCCAACCCCTGCGATGGCGGGGTATTCCGTGTGGAATGCTAAGGGTATAGCGCGACGATCTGGGTCGGAAGAGCGCGGCGATCAGGATGGCGAGTCAGTGTCGCGGCGCGATGATGATCGCC
>NZ_JASAUT010000051.1:0-55489 GCF_029952935.1 Bradyrhizobium sp. Mp19
CTCGTTCCCGGTCCAGGGGAGCAATTTACGTGAGGCAACGGCTTAGGATCCGGTAACAATTAAGGCGAGGCAATGCGCACTGTCACCCTGATTGCCGCGCGGCAGATTGCGCTACGAAAGCCAAGAGCGTGGGCTTCTCCGTGAGGCGTTGACCCGCGCGCTGACCCGAACGCATGCGATGACTGCAGATCGTCGCCGAAGCAGCGATCTCTTGACCCCGGCCTCGATCGACGACGCGAAGTGGGGGCCGCTCAAGAAACTGACCGGCAGCCTCGGTGGAACGGTACCGAAGCATCCCGAACTGAGTTGGCGGGAGGGCCTGGGCATCCGGCTGGATTGGGCGGACGAGCGGCTCTGGCTTCTGCTCGAGCCGCGCACCGTGTTCGAAGGCATCACGCAGGGGAACAGAACCGCGGCGACCGATTTTGCCCGCGAGCGCACAGTGAGGCGCTACAATCCGGCGCTCAATGCCCTTCTCTCGTTCTGGTCGACGCTGTTCGCGTGCCCGGAGCGCGATATCCTGGCCCTCGGCATCAGCGCGGGCGTGGATGCGGCCTTCAGGCTCGACGATACGACAGCTTACTCAGGAAGAGGCCGCCCATGACGAGCGAGATATCGCCTCACCTTTTCATCCCGGAAGCCGAGCTCGCATTCCATCCCGAGCGAACATCCGACGTCGACCTGCACCCCCTGCGCGGGCTGTTGCGGTTTGGTCCCTATTCGTCAGGCCTAGTCCCCAACCCCATTCGGATCGCGACGATCGCACCGGCCCGGCAGGGGGCGCGACTCTACGGCTTCATGAAAGAACTCGCGGCCGAGTTCAAGGCGACCGAACGCAAGGACTACCTCCCGGCCTGGCCCGGCTTCCGCAAGGCGTTCAATCTCGATATGCGAGGCGCCGTTAAGGATTGCCACTTCGAGTTGGACGATCGGCTGGAGTTCGAGATGAAGGACTCGGCTAGGCCCCACGTCGTGTTGGCGGATCGGCTGATTCGCGCCATCCAATCTCTCGAGGCGCGTCGGGATGCGTTCGACATTGTCTTCATCTACATCCCGCAAAGCTGGGCCGCGGGCTTCGTGGGGTCCGCCGGCGACGATTTCGACCTCCACGACCACCTCAAGGCGGCGACCGCCGCGCGACGCATTCCGATCCAATTGGTACGCGAAGACCGCGCGCTCGCCTATCCGGACCGCGCAAGCGTCATGTGGCGCATCGGACTTGCGATTTACGCGAAGGCGGGAGGCGTCCCCTGGAAGCTCGCTGACACGGATCCTGAGGCCGCCTATATCGGTCTCTCCTACGCGGTGCGTCCGACCGAATCGGACCGGCCGCGCTTCGTAACATGCTGCAGTCAGGTCTTCGACGCCGAAGGTGCCGGTCTCGAGTTTGTCGCCTACGACGCCCACGAAATCGAAGTTCAGCGAGAAAACCCTTTCATGTCCCGGACCGAGATGTTCCGTGTCATGAGCAGATCGTTGGACCTCTATCGCAGAAGGCACTCGGGCCGCACGCCTCGCAGGGTCACGGTGCACAAGACTACAGAGTTCAAGAAGGAGGAGATCGACGGCTGCATGGAGGCGTTGCATCTCTGCGAGGCGGTCGACTTGGTGCAGGTCGTTGAGGACGTGGGCTGGCGCGGCGTCAGGATCGAACGCGACCGGCAAGGCGGCGCTAAAGGAAAGCCTTTCGGCTATCCAGTTGAACGCGGCACGCTGATCCCGCTCGGGGATCGGGAGTGCCTGCTTTGGATGCACGGCGACGTGAAGGGCGTTGCCGAACGCTCATATTATCAAGGAGGTCGTAGCACGCCGCGCCCGATCCGTCTGGTGCGCCACGCGGGCCATGGTAGTTGGGACGACACGGCGCGTTCGGCTCTCGCTCTCGCGAAGATGGATTGGAACAACGACGCGCTGTACGACATGCTGCCGGTGACGATGGCTTACGCGAAAGTGCTCGCGCGCGTCGTCAAGCGCATGGACGGCCTGGGTTCGACACCGTATCAGTTTCGCTTCTTCATGTAGCGAAATCGCCTAAGTCGTTGTGGGTATCGCCAGGCGCCTGAGTCCGCCCAAGGGCGCCTTGAAGCCATGGTCCGGACATCTCTACGACTTGCTCAGCCAGTCGGTCAGCGCGTTCACGTGCACGGCGAAATCTCTGGCCTCTCCTGGTCCGCCTTTATGATTGACACCGGCGACCGCGCCGTCATCATCGAGCAACGGACCGCCGGACATGCCTTGCGAGAGCTTTTGCGTCACCTCGATCATCGGGACGGCGCTCTTCGTGGGCAACGAGGTTATCGACCCGGATCGGACGTTGATCTTGTCGCCTGGGCCGAAGCTCGGAAATCCAATCGCCGTCGTATTGTCGCCGACCTTGAATGTGCGTTTCGAGATGTCGAACTCGTAGTACTCGGTGACGGGTATTTCGTGTGCGAGCACGGCCAAGTCCCGATGCGCGTCGTTCTTGGCGACCGTCACCTTGAATTTATTCGAAGTCTTGCTGGGGTGATAGACCGCGATCTCTGTCGCCCCCTCCACGCAATGCCAGGCCGTAACGAGACCCACTGACTTCAAGAAGAAAGCCGTGCCCTGCGCGCTGCCTTCCGCTGCGTCATCTGCCCAATGCTCGACTACCCACACCGCGCGCTCCCTGATCTCCAAATTCGTTGGCAGAATTTCGAGTTTCTCGGAAGGGAAGAGCTTGTTGTAGCGCGAGGCCAGACCACGGAAAATCGGGTCCGAAGGTCCCTTGATGTGCCCCACCCAGGATATCCGTCCGCGAAGATGCGACGCGAGCGTCGCTTCGCGACCATACTTGTCTTTGAGAATCTTCTGGGCGACCGCAGCGCCTCGTGTTTCGGTCACGAACAAGGCTGCGCGGGTGTTTCGTACGTATTTTCGGTCGACGTTGACGAACTCGTTGATCTTGAGGCCGGTCACTGTTCGGCGCGAATGCTTGTCGGCGTAGTGGATCTTCTGCGGATTGATCGCGAAGCCGTTGGATCGGAAAGCTCCGCGAAGCCGATCCTTGAGCAAATCGAGCGGGAAATTCCCGGCCGGCGGCGGGGGTCCTTCGAATAGCAAGGTCAGCGGCTGTTAGCTGGAGAAAGTGATATCGTCGGCATACCTGGTGTAGATGCAGCGGCTTTCCTTCGCGATTGTCTGCAATTCCTTGTCCATCCGGAAGCAGATCATGTTGGAAATTACTGGACTGCTAGGCGCGCCTTGGGGCAGGACACCCTCGTTGCAGCAGATCCGCGCCAGGATTTCAGCGACTCGACCGTCGACGCCGAGCGCACCCATTAGGCCGGACACGCGTCCTTCCGTGATGGCCATAAAGAAGCCTTCGATGTCCAAGTTCAACACGAACTTGCTCCGGAGATGAGCCGTAGCGTTCGTTTTGACCGAGCGGCCGTCCACAAAGCCATGAACGGGATTCCGCGGTCTGTATATCGACGCGAGCGAGGACGCGATCTTTGTCTGCAGCATCTTCAATCGGCGGTCCGGTGCGCTTATGACGCGCTTCTTTTGTCCGCCTTTCGAAATCTCGAACTTCTGATACATCCGGCCCCGAAACCACCAAATCTTCTTGAGTTCGGCTGTCGACAGAGCAAGAAACTTCAGCAGCTCGGCTTCGCACGTGAGCTCGTTTGGAACGGTGACCCGGATAGGAGCGCCGAAGAACGATGCAAGGCTGGGCACGAGGTCTCCCTTCCAATCACGCCAGGCATTCAGCGAGCAACGTGGCGCGCACGATCCTTGATTAGACTTTCGCTCTTACGCCGCAGTTACGACAGCGCGCATGCGAGGGGAGACCTCGTAGCATCTTCAATAGCAGCGCATCGCGCTGGCGCCACGTCCTCCTTGGGAAATTCACATGGATATTTGGCCTTAGGTCGCCGACGCTCGCAGATCAACGCTTCCGCCAAATCGGGCTTCGGGATCAGCAGCAGTCTTAGGTGACAGGGAGCATTAGTGACTAATGCCTCCCGCCCAAGGATAGAGAGAGCATGCGGTCGCGACCGCGCCCACGGTAACCATCACCCGGGAACGTTAGCGTGCCACGTCCTCGATTTGTAGGAATCGAAATTCCGACTCTTACCTTCCTGCACGATGACCTGGGCATAAGACGGCATGCAGTGCGCTTCGCTTGGAGCAAGTGCGCCCTCCGCCAACTTCACGAGCTCAGATCCCCGCCCATCTAACCGATGTAGGAGAAGAGAGTGAGCTCCCACGATAGCACGATCAACGCCGTCGATTTGCCCGCCTGAAAAACGGTGCCCATGCCTGTCGCTACCTGCAGCTGCTGCAATGACTAAAGGACGGATGGCGGCGATAAGCCGCCGCCGCTAGGGCGGCACGTTGATCTTGAGCGGCGTTATGTCGTGCGGTGGGTTGGGCCGTGGAATTTGATCAGCGGCCGCTTCGGATGTATCAATGAGACTCCCTCGCGTCGAAACTTCCATCGGCCAAGTCTGGGAAATCAAGGGGTTATGCTGGATCTGGTAGCGGGGGAGGGACTCGAACCCCCGACCCCAGGATTATGATTCCCGTGCTCTAACCAGCTGAGCTACCCCGCCATGGGCTCGCCATCGGCGGCTGGTGAGCCGCGGGTGCGAACGCGCGGCATATAAAGAGTGGCATGCGCGCCTGTCAAGCAAAGGCGGACGGGGCAGCAACTTATTGCAGGCAGAGGCTATTTCGGCCTCACCGATGGGTCGCCGCCAGGGCTGCCGGGCGGTGGAATCACCGGCGTGTTGCCGCCTTGCGGGGTCGGCGCACGCATTTCGGGATCAACCCCGGCCGGCGGGCACAACACCCCGTCGGATTTGGCGAGCTTGTCGGCCAGCGGCTGGCTGCTCTGCCCGGTGGTGGTTCCTTCCGGAACCACAGCACCGGGATGCGAAGGCTGCTGCGGCGCGCAATTCACGGCGGTGCGCGACGGCGCCGGTGGCGCGGTCTGGGCCGGCGGTGTAGCTGACGTCGGCGGCGCCTGCGCCACGGCCACAGCGGGTGCCATCATCAGCACACAGGATAAAGCGAGTGTTCGATTGATCCTCATGACGAGAAAACCGTGACGGCGCGCCGATGTTCCACGTCAAAATCGCCGCAATCTCACGATTTGCGGAAGCGGATCAGCGAGAAATGCCCCATCGGCGGCATCGGCCGGCGCTCCGCAAGGCTGACCCCGCCATGCTTCGCCGCCCAATTGGTCAGCCGCTCCCACGGAAATTCCGGACGCCAGCCGAGCCGCCGCGCCAGCGGCGCGAAGGCGAGCTCGAAGACGCGGCGCGGGCCGCTCTCGGCGCCGATGTGATTGACCAGGATCAGCTCGCCGCCGGGCTTCAGCACGCGGATGAAATCGTCGAGCGTCGCCTCGGGATCCGGCACCGCGGTGATGACATATTGCGCGACCACCGCGTCGAAGAACGCATCCGGAAACGCGAGATTCTTGGCGTCCATCACCGCCAGCGCCTCGACATTGCTGAGGCCCTGCGTGCGCACGCGTTTGAGCGCCCGCCGCAGCATCGGCTCGGATATATCGACGCCGCATAGTTTCGTGGTGCGCTTGTATTCCGACAGCGACAGCCCGGTGCCGACGCCGACGTCGAGCACGCGTCCGCCGATCCGGTCGGCTTCCGCGATCGTCGACTGACGGCCCTGATCGAACACCTTGCCGAACACCAGATCGTAGATCGGTGCCCAGCGGCCATACGCCTTTTCGACCCCTTCGCGGTCGATGTCCCCAGCCATTCCCCTGCCCCGAAGTTACTCTTGTTTGCGCATGATCGTCGCGGAAAACCGGTCCCCACTTTTCCGGATCATGCGCTATCCGCGAACCGCTTCTGCAATCGGCGCCATCGCATCCTGCGTCGCAGCCCGTATTGCGCGGCTTGCGCTTGCACTCCTGATGAAGCCACCGCCGAGCACACGCGCCTGCCCGGAGGCTGCGTCGTAGAACACGCAGGCCTGGCCGGGCGACACGCCCTCCTCGCCGGCGACGAGCTCGACCTCATAGCCGCCATCGGCGGCGCGCAACCACGCCGGCTGCGGCGCGCGCGTCGAACGCACCCGGACATAGAGCTCGATGCCCTCGCCGATCACGCGATCCAGCGCGCCGTCGCCGATCCAGTTGACGTCGCGCAGCGCGATGCGATCCATCCGCAGCGCCTCGCGCGGCCCGACCACGACGCGGCGCGTCGCCGCATCGAGCTTGACCACATAGAGCGGGCTGCCGGAGGCAATGCCGAGCCCCTTGCGCTGGCCGACGGTGAAATGAACGATGCCCTGGTGCTGGCCGATCACATGACCGTCGAGATCGACGATGTCGCCCGGCGCGATCGCGTTCGGCTTCAACCGTCCGATGATGTCGGTGTAGCGGCCGGTCGGCACGAAACAGATGTCCTGGCTGTCCTGCTTGTCGGCGACCTCGAGATCGAAGCGCCGCGCCAGCTCGCGGGTCTGCGGCTTGGTCATGTCGCCGAGCGGGAAGCGCAGGAAGTCGAGCTGCTCGCGCGTGGTCGCAAACAGGAAATAGCTCTGGTCGCGATCGGCATCCGCGGCACAGACCAGCGAGCGCGATCCGTCGGCAAGCCGCCGCGAGGCGACATAGTGGCCGGTGGCGAGCGCCTGCGCCCCGAGCTCGCGCGCGGTCGCGAGCAGATCGCGAAACTTGACCGAACGGTTGCACTCGATGCACGGCACCGGCGTCTCGCCGAGCGCGTAGCTGTCGGCGAAATTGTCGATCACCGATTGCTTGAAGCGGCTTTCGTAGTCGAGCACGTAATGCGGGATGCCGATCCGCTCGGCGACATTGCGCGCATCGTGGATGTCACGGCCGGCGCAGCAGGCGCCCTTGCGATGGGTCGCGGCGCCGTGGTCGTAGAGCTGCAGCGTGATCCCGACCACGTCATAGCCCTGCGACTTCAACAGCGCAGCCGTCACCGACGAGTCGACGCCGCCGGACATGGCAACGACGATCCGTGTGTCTTCAGGGCGGCCTTCGAGATCCAGACTGTTGAGCATCTTTAAGCGGTCATTGGTCACTGTCGCGGCGAGCTTATGCACTCCGCGACAATATTGGAAAAAGCCTTTTGTCCAGAGAGCCTTAGAACACGTCCAAGCCGGTTCGGTCGGTTCGGACGCGTTGGAGGCCACCTTTAATATAGGCCGTATTCCGGTGAGGCAATCCGGCGGAAGCTGTGCCGTGCCGCGCGTGGACGGCAAATCTTGCCGCCGGGCAAAAAGGAGACCCGCCGGGAACCCGCTCCAGCCGATCGGGGAAGCCCGTAACCTTATGAAATAACTCATTATTTATTACCCGCCCTGGTTGGCCCACTCCTTGCTGACAAAACGCCGGAAGTCTCATTTGCGAGGGTTGGCAGTGGTCAGCGTCACGTCGGAAGCATTGGCAGGCCGGTCTTTTCAGGGCGCGACGCAGCGGTCGTCGCGGCCCGATCCCGCTTCGCAGGCGGGGAACGACGGCTTTGCCGCGCTGGTCGACAGCAACACTGCGTCCACAAACGACAGCCGCTACGACTCCGAGCCGGCGCCCTCGCGGCGGTCCGACGATCCGCCCTCGACGACCGACGCGCGCCCCCGCGACACCAGCCCGGGCCCCGACCGGACGTCGCGGGATTCCGGCAGTTCTCGGGACGACAACAAGATCGACAGCGATGGCGACGCGCCGCCCAAGACCAAGTCGAAATCGAAATCGGACGACTCGAAGTCGAGCACCGATACGCAGTCCACCGATGACAAGACGTCTGCGACCCAAGCCGCTGCGCAGCCGGACACATCCGGGGCCACGACTGTCAATGCCGTGATCGCGGCCGCGGCCGCTACACCGGCAACCGCTCCGACCGCGACAACCGCCGCGCCGTCGGACCAGCCCACAGCACCACTGGCGATCGCGGCTGCGGCCATCGCGGCAAGCTCCGCCATCGCCGGCGCGGGTGCCGCTGCCGGCAGCGGTGCGCCTGCCGGCGCCGACACCGCTACCGCGGCGACCGCCACGGCGAATGCCGACAAGGTCGCCAAGGCGGCCGGCGTCAAGACCGACGCGCAGGTCATCACCACCGCCGATGCAACGACGGTTCCGGGCGCCGCGACGGCGACCGGCGATGCGGCGCTCGCCGCCACGGTTGCCGCCGGAACGCCCACCACGAAGACGACGACGCAGGCCAAGGCGCAGGTTGCCACGACGGACGCGGCCGCGACGGCCCCTGCCGATCAGGACGGTGCAGCCCAGGGCACCGCGCAGGGCGCGCCGACCAACATCGTCCCCGCAGTCGCGCAACCGACCGCCGTGGCCGGCAAGGCGAAGGCCGCCGCGGACGGCGCGGCCGATGCCATCAAGTCGGATGCCAAGGGCGACGGCAACGCCGCGCCGACAGTCGGCGGCCAGGCGGCTGCGCAGTCCGCGCTCGCGACGCCCGATTCCAGCGCGCAGGCGGCCAATACATTCCAGGCTCAATTGGCGACTACCCAGACGACGTCGTCTGCGACCGCACAATTGACCGTAACCAACGCCGCGCAAAGCGCCGCCGTGCCGCTCAGCGGGCTTGCGATGCAGATCGCCGCCTCCGCCAAGAGCGGCAAGAGTCGCTTCGAGATCCGGCTCGACCCCGCCGAGCTCGGCCGCATCGACGTCCGCATCGATGTCGATCGCAACGGCCAGGTCACCTCGCATCTCACCGTCGAACGCCCGGAAACGCTGTCGATGCTGCGCCAGGACGCCAACCAGCTGCAGCGCGCGCTCGACAATGCCGGCCTCTCGACCGGCAATGGCGGATTGCAGTTCAGCCTGCGCGACCAGTCGCAGTCGGGCCAGAACAACAATGGCCAGTCCAATCCGAACGCCCATCGTTTGATCGTCACTGAGGAGGACAGCGTTCCCGCCGCAGCGGCGGGCCGCTCCTACGGCCGTGCAACCGGCGCCCTCGGCGGCGTCGATATCAGAGTGTAAGGAGTTCACCATGGCAGTCGATGCAACCATGCCGACGCCCGTCGTCTCTGCACCGGGCACCAGCAACGGAACGAACTCTGGAAGCAGCAGCGGCAGCGGCCTGACGACCTCGTCGCAGGGCATCGCCGACAATTTCCAGACCTTCCTGACGCTGCTGACCACGCAGTTGCAGAACCAGAACCCGCTCGACCCGCTCGACACCAACCAGTTCACCCAGCAGCTGGTGCAGTTCGCCGGCGTCGAGCAGCAGCTGAAATCCAACGATCAGCTGAAGTCGCTGATCGAGATCGAGAAGAGCGCGCAGTCCACCCAGGCGCTGGTCTATGTCGGCAACACGGTCGCGGTCGACGGCAGCAAGACGCAGTTCGACAAATCCGCGACCTGGAATCTGGTGTCCCCGCAAGCCACCAGCGCCACCATCACGATCACGAGCGCGACGGGCCAGACCGCCTATTCCGGCAATTTCAGTCTGAAGCAGGGCAATGCCAGCTTCGTCTGGGACGGCAAGGGCAACGACGGCACGCAATGGCCGGCCGGCACCTACACGCTGACCGCCACCGGCAAGGATTCCAAGGGCAACCCGATCGCCATCTCGACCGAGGTGCAGGGCGTCGTCGATTCCGTCGACCTGACCGCCTCCCCGCCGCTGCTCTCGATCGGCGGGCAGACCTACACCACCGACAAGATCAAGCGCGTGGTGCGCGGGGCGACTGGCTCGAGCTGAGCACATTACCACGATCCGTAGCTGCGCGTTGAGCGGGCGACCGCGCTCACCACAATCACCAATGTCGTCCCTGCGAAAGCAGGGACCCATACGCCGCAGCGGGTGTTGAGAAGGGGACTCGTCGTCCCAGCATCGTTCAACAATCAGCATTTGTGGTTATGGGTCCCTGCTTTCGCAGGGACGACACCGAATATGTGGTTCGGCCGGTGAGTCAAACATCCGCATTCTCGCGACATGATTTGCCCGAGCTTTGCTGTTCGTTCCGCCTTCTCTGTTGTAGAGGGCGCAGGGAAAGCCGGGTGCCGATCGCGACGGTTCCATGCTATAGCCATGTCAATTGGCTGCTTGCTGTGGGGCTCGACAATGCCGATCAATCGCTTGCTGAAGACGGGCGAATACACGCCGGAGCAAATCGAGCTCTTCAACAGGGCGTTCAGCCTGGCGCTGCATTCGATGGGTCTGGTTGATCGGAACGATCCGCTTTGCGAGATCGTGGCCCGCAAGGTTATCGAGATCGGCAAGACCGGCGCCCTCGACGCGAAGGGGATCGCGCAAGCGGCTGTGGCCAGCATCGGTCTCTGATCGCGGCCGACGCGGTCGATGGCCGCTGACCGAACGGCGCTTGCCCTCTAGATCAGGCGTTCCGGCTGAGCGCGGGCCGCCGCCGTTCCCGGCGGCCCGCCGTCACAGCGGCCTCACTCGACTTCCTGCACGACCGTACGGGTGTCGGGATCGACCAGCATGACGCGCTGGCCGGTATAGACATAGCGATATCTGGTGAGCGACGGGCCCCAATCGGCAGGCACCGCTTCAAGCTCGACCTCGCGCGGCACAGGCGAGCCGACGACGATCCTCTCCCGCGTCTCGACGGGACGGATCTTGTGTTCGGTCACATAGCTGTGGATTCGCGTACGGTACTGCGGCTCGATCTGCACGGTGGCGGCATGTCCGGCACCGGTCGTGCCGACAATCGTGCTCTGGGCGAAAGCGCCCGTCGACGCCAATACGGCGGCAACAGAAATCAGAACCAGCTTTTTCATAACGTCCTCCTCACCGCTCCATGCGGCGTTTCGAGAACCGCGACAGAATGGCAATGTTCCTAACGGAGGATCCCGATCAATCGCGCCGCCGGCACGCACCTCGCGCCAAGGCGTTCATCCGGGAATGGTCGTCTTGTTCGGCTGGTCCGGTGTTGGCGCGTCCGGACTTTCGCTCTCCGCATTCAGCTCGACCTCGGCCGCGTGCCAGAATTCCTTGTCCCTGCCGTCGGGCTTTCCGGCCTTCTCCCAGAGCTGCCGCGCGTAATTCCGGATTTGCTGTTCGGTGGCCATGTCATTCCTCGGGAATCCCGAGCTCCTTGCGAACCGTCACGGCGGAGTCACCGACCTTCTCGACGGCTTTACGCAGCTGTTCGCGCGACACGCCGAGGGCATGCGTCCAGCATCTCACCTGACGCAGATCGTGCACGTTGATCTTCGATCGATCGAACTGCTCTTTCCTGGTCAGGCGTTTCGTCACCGGACTTCTCGCGTCAGCCGCTCGGCCCGAGCTTCGGCCGTTGTTGGCGATCCAATCTTCCGGACAGTTATTTGTTCCTTTTCCGGATGGGTGGGCTGTCACCCCTCGGAGGAACATTATTCGCGAGCGATACTTCAGTCGTGAGAGATGAACAAGGGTGAGCCATGACAAGCATTGCAGACAGGATCGGCGGACGGGTCAAGCAGCTCATCGCCGAGATCATCAACGATGGCAGGCTTGCCGAGGAAGGCGCGCAGCAGATCAAGAAGGCCGAGAACGCGCCGCCGGCGAAGCCGTTCGGCAATTTGGACAAGCTGACCTAGATGCCCAGATATTTCTTCCATCTCGCGGGCGACATCCCCGCACATGACGTCCTCGGTCACGACTGTGCCGACGACAAGGACGCCAAGGATCACGGCAGCTTCATCGCTCACCGGATCGGGACTGAAAAGCCGGAGATGGTTCGCGACGGCAATTTCATTTCGGTTCGCGATGAGGGCGACAGCGAACTCTTCCGCATCCCCCTGGCTTCGACGAACGTCTGACGGGGAACGGTCGTTCTCAGCTCGGCCCGCCGCTTGGCGCTCTCAAAGACGCGGCCAGGACAGGGCACGCCTCGCCGTTCAATAGGAACAAACGCCGCCGAGCGTGGTTCGGACCTGCACCAGGGTTTGAAACACCAATTGCACAAATGAAACGCCGCAATCGCTTCAAGCAAACCACGACGCTCGCATACCGCCTCATTCAGCTGGAAGAGGCGGCCCGCATGAGGGCCTCGCACCTGCCTCCCGGCACCGAGCGGGAACGACTTCTCAAGAAGGCCCGCGAGGCCGAGCGCGCCGTCCAGATCGAAGAATGGCTCGCCACTCCGGGAGCGGAGCCGCCGCCGTAGCGCTTCGATTCACATAAGTTGGTTCGATTCACATAAGCTAATGCGCGCATTGCCCCGAGAGGCGATCGAGGCTCGAGCCCGCCCCACCGCCGGTTTGACCTAACCAGACTTGCAGCCGGCTCCAACCCACCTCGCCCTCCGCTCCGGAGCGGTCACCCCCAAGGCAGCATCTCGCGCCCATCCCGATCAGGGCGGCGCGGCTCAGTGGGAGCCCTTTCGTGCGAGCCGGACACCGCGCGGCGAATCGCCGAAACGGGTTCGGAACAGACGGTTGAAATACGAAACATCCGAGAAGCCGACCTCGAGCGCGATATCGGAAATTCGCCGACGGCCGGCATCGGCCTCGGTGAGCAATTTGAGCGCCCGCTGGAGCCGCAATTCATTCATGCGCTCGGTGAATGATGGTCCCGATGACGCCATCAGGCGCTGCAGATAGCGCGACGAGATGCCCTGGCGACGTGCAACCGCCTGAACGCTGAGCCCGGGCTCCTGAAAGTGAGCGGCAATGTAGTCGAGCACTGCACTGTGCCGCGCGGCGACGACGGCGCTCGCGCTGCTCTCGCCCAGTGCAGGACACTCGCCGATTGCGAGCGCGACGAGATCGTGGATATGGGTCACGACCGTATCGCGAAGCTTCGGTGCGCTCAGCGCTCGCGTTCTAAGCACCGATTTCAGATATGAGGTGAACAATCGGAATGCTTCTGTCCGGTGCGAAATCGGCCGCATGGCCAGGCCTTCGACGTCGGTCACGCGCTGCGCAAGCGCCTCGCGCGGCACGGCCAGACCGAATTGCGACCCGTCGATATAGGTGACGCTGACGGGCTCGGAGTGCAGAATTGCGATCGCATCGCCGGCGCGAAGGTCGGCTTCCCGGCCACGCTGCGATAGCTGACTTTTGCCCGGAGAGCAGAAAATCACGCCGATGGAGTCATCGCCATCGGCAAGGTTCGCTTGCAAACGCTTGAAACGCATCGACGTGCCTTTCAGCGCCAGCATGCGCAAACCCTGGACCGCCCGCAGCGACGCATCGGCCTGGAAGGCAATGTCCGATAGCGGCTCGATATCGGCGTGCACGACGCAGCGGCCAAAGTGCTCGCGCCATAGCGGGATACGAATGCGCTCCGGAAGGTCGCGCGTCGAAAATCGATACGATGCGAAATTGGCTGCGTCCGTCGGCATGGGGACCTCCAGCCTTCACAAAACACACCAGAATGAAATGCTGCGGCACACCACAGCCAGTATCTGCATTTTGCGATTCACGCACCGGCCTTCGCCTGACCGGTGCGCATCAGTCCAAGAAGCTACGCTATCGGTCTGCTAGTGTCATTCGCCTGTGATTGATGGTGATGTGAACTGGTTCACTTGGTGATTAGAATATTACGTATATAATGCTTATGAAAATCGCGGCGAAATTTCTCCTTTAAGAAGACGCGGTCGCGATCGCTCTATTTATAATTGCTGCCATCGGATTCGTTTCAAAAATTCCGGGCGGCGTGCAAGCGCAAATCAGTGTCATGCCCCTGTACGCGGTTTCCTGGCTAAGACGCCACGCGCAGGTCATTCAGTAGAACGACTGACATCGATTTTGGTTGCGTCGGACTGCCTGCGGCACTGTCGGTTATCGCCGCCGGTTGAAATGGTCGAAATCTGTCACGTGGGAAAGTCAACCTAAGTGATCAAGAAGGCGTTCGATCATGTCCACCATATTCGACATGCTTTATCATGAGTACTGTCGTGCCCGCCTCGCCGAAATGCGAAAGCAGCATTTGTTGCCAGCCATCGGCGAAATCGTGCAGGCTCCGTCGGAGGAAAGCGATCCTCCCGGCCCCCGTGATTGCGGTTGGCCGGCGGAAGCGCCGCCAACCCTCGGGTAGCTGGAGCGCACCATCATACAGGTTGGCCGGAGGCTAGTCCGGCACGCGCACGCCTCGGAGCATCCGAGCCTCTCATCGACCCACGTCCGATGAGGCCGCGCGGGCACGCCGGACAGATCGACAGATGCACGATCGAACCCGCAGCTCGAAGCGATTGCTCGGCGAGATTCCGCCGGAGTTCAGATCGACCGGCCGCGACCCGCGCATCGATGTCTGTCGCGGGATCGCGTTATGGTGGATCTTTCTCGATCACATTCCAGACAACGTCGGAAGCTGGCTGACCCTGCGCAACTATGGCTTCTGCGATGCCGCCGAAATATTCATGTTCATCTCGGGCGTCACCTGCGCACTGGCCTACGGCAGGGCGCGTCAGCGCGACGGCTGGCGCGGCATGATCGGCCGTTCGCTGCGGCGGGGATGGGATATCTATGCCGCCTTTCTGCTGCTGACGCTCGCCTGCGCGATCCTCGTCTACCTCGCGGGCAGCGATCGTCTCGCCGACGACAGCAATACGCGGGTTCTGTTCGAACGCCCGGGCGCAGCGCTTGCGCACGCCGCAGTGCTGCAATTCCACCCCGTCAATACCGACGTCCTGCCGGTCTTTGTGATCTGTCACGTGTTGTTCGCACCGCTGCTGTGGCTGCTGCTGCGAGCGCCGAACCTGGCGCTTGGCCTTTCGCTGTTGCTTTATGCGCTGGTGCACGTCTTCGGCTGGAGCATTCCCGCCTGGCCCGACGGCGTCTGGTTCTTCAACCCGCTGGCCTGGCAGCTTCCGGTCGTGCTGGGCGCATGGTACGTCATCGAGGGAAGGACCATCCAGGGATGGGTGACGTCGCGCCCCAAGTCGGATCGTAGCCATGTCGTTCTGTGAGCCAAGGAGTTGCCAGACATATTTGTCTTCCTAAGACCGCTTGGCCTCCGACTTGCCGCAGGCTCTGACCGATCTGCTGTTTCCAATGGACAAGTCAAATTTGAGCCCGTTGCGGCTGCTGCATTTTCTGGCGCTTGCAATCCTGGCGTCATGGCTGGTTCCCGCGGGCTGGCGAGGGCTGTCGACGCCGATGCTGCGCAGCGCGAGGCGTTGTGGCGAGAACTCGCTGCCGATCTATTGTCTCGGCGTCCTGCTGGCGCTCGCCAGCCAATGCGACCTGTTCGACATCTCGAACCGGCTCTCGATGCAGATCGGCCTCAGTCTTGCCGGTGTCGTTGCGATGACCGCGGTCGCGACGCTGCTGAACATGCTCGGCGCCAAGCGCGCCCGGTCGCTGGATGTCGACACCGCCGGACATGATCTTGTGCCGCGCGCCGGCGATCGCGGCATTTTCGACGGTCATGGCGCGCATATTCTCTAAGGCGCGCCGACCGGTCCGGCGCTAAGCGGTCCCAGGAAGCGTCACTACGTCCCCACGCGATTTCGTCATCGTGCGCGGGAGAGGCAGATGCTCTCCCACGCACGGTCAACGCCGAGACTCAGCTCGACTGCCGCGCGGCGTCGAGGATCAGCCGCGCGATCGCGTCCGGCTGCGAGATCAGCGCGAGATGGCTGGCCTTCACCTCGATCGTGGTGGCGCCCATCCGCTTGGCCATGAAGCGCTCGAGATCCGGATTGATGGTGCGGTCTTCGGTCGAGACGGCGTAGTAGCTCGGCTTGCTGCGCCAGGCCGCATGGCTGGTCTTGCCGGCCAGCAGTTGCTTGTGGAACGGCTGCTGCACGGCATAGAGCACCTTCGCCTTCGCCTCCGGCAGGTCGCCGGCGAAATCGCGCAGGAACGCTTGTTCGCTCAGCCGGCCCTCATCGCCGTCGAACACGATGCCGGCGCTCGCGGGCGGCGTCGGATAGGTCTTGGCCAGCGCGGTGTAATCCTCGTCCGCATCGGGTGCGCGCGCCGCGACATAGACCAGCGCCGAGACATTCGGATGCACGCCGGCCTCGGTGACGATCATGCCGGAGAAGGAATGGCCGACCAGCACGGTCGGACCATCCTGGCGATCGAGCACCCGCTGCGCGGAGGCAACCGCTTCGGACAGCGTGGTCAGCGGATTTTGCACCGACGTCACGTTGAGCCCGGCCGCCTGCAAGCGCGGAATGACCTCGGACCAGCAGGAGCCGTCGGCGAACAGGCCGTGCACCAGCACGACGTTGCGCGCCTTGACCGGCGGCGTGGTGGCGGCCATGCCGCGCGTGGACACCAGTGAAGCCGCGGCTCCAGCGAGCAAGGCGGTCGAGAAGGCGCGTCTGTTCATCATCATGTTACTGCTCCGTTGTCTGTATGGTGAGTTGAAAATCAGAGAAGCGCGTCCACCTGCGGTGAACGGACAATCTCTCCTACGCGCGCAAAGGCCTCGTGGTTACGCTCGATGCTGTCGTGATCGTAAAGATAGTTGACCATGATGCCGAAAGATTCCGCCATCGCACGATCGGCCGTGTTGCCGAGCCAGTTGATCCGCTCCAATCGGGCACCGTTGCCGAGATGGAAGCGCGCCACCGGATCGATGCGATTCCCGGACGCCGGCGAGCGCGTGAGATATTGCGCGCACAGCCTCATCAGGACCGGACGCCAGGTCTCGCAGGTCGCCGCGTCGTGCCACCAGCCTTCGCGGTCCAGCTCGCGCAGCATCGCGACGTCATTGCCACCGGATTGCGGCTGCTGGCCGAGCCAGCGCCGGAAGCCCGGGATCGGTGACAGCGTGGAGAAGCAATTCAGCTGCGGGAATTCCGTTTGCAGCTCCTCGACCACCTGCTTGATCAGGAAATTGCCGAACGACACGCCGCGCAGTCCGTCCTGGCAATTGGAGATCGAATAGAAGATCGCGGTGTCGGCATGCGTGGCCCTGAGGCCTGCGCTGTCTTGATCCGCATCCTGCACCAGCAGCGGCGGCACGGCGGTGGCCAATCCCTGTACCAGCGCGACCTCGACGAAGATCAGCGGCTCGCCGGGCAGCGCGGGATGGAAGAAGGCAAAGCAGCGGCGGTCGGGCGCAAGGCGGCGGCGCAGATCGTCCCAGCCCTTGATCTCGTGCACCGCCTCATAGGCGATCAGCTTCTCGAGCACGGCGGCCGGCGACTGCCAGTCGATGCGACGAAGCTCGAGGAAGCCGCGATTGAACCATGAGACGAACAGATGCTTGAGATCAGCATCGAGCAGCTTCAGCTCCGGTTCGGAGCCAAGACGGCTGGCGATCTCGCTGCGCATCGCGATCAGGCTCGCCGTGCCGCCCGGCGCCATGTTCATCCGCCTCAACACCTCCTGCCGCGGCGGATCGGCGGCGTCGGCCAAAGCGGCCGCGGCCACCGCCGTGCCGTCGGCAAGATAACGCTTCGCCGCATCCTGCAGCGCCGCCGCGTCGGGCTGAAACGCGCCCGCCAGATAGCGTTGAAAACCGTGCCGGCCGTCGGCATCGAGCGCGCGCATGGTCTGCTGCAATTGGCGCGCGATCAGGGCGCCCGACGCTTCGCCGCGCTCGGACAACAGCGCCGCGGCGAGCTGCCTCGCTTGGTCGAGCGAGGCCGGTGGGCTGCTCGGGATGTGCTCGGCGTGGGTCATGGAAGCCTCCTTCTAGCGGCGGAATTTGGCGGGCGGCGCGTAGAGGCCGCCCGATGCGGTGACGAGGTCGTCGATCGATTTCGCGGCGAGCCAGTCGCGCGTCGCCGTCTCGACGTCGAGGCCGAGATCGGACGGCAGCATCACGATGCCGCGGCGGCGCAGGCCGTCGGTCGTCCCGGCGTCCAGCCGCCGGCCGAATTCGGTGTCGCCGGCGACCGCGCGCAGGGCGGCCTCGCGCTCCTGCGGCGAGCGGCAGCGCAACAGGTTGCAGACGCCGCGCTCGGTGATCACGTGGGTGACGTCGTCGCCATGGATCATGACGGGCGGCAGCGCGAAGCCGGCCGAGGCCGCGAGGTCGAACGCGTCAAGGCGCTCGACGAAGCTCGGCGCGCCGTTCGGTTGACGGGTCTGGACCATCTGCACCACCAGCTTGCGGCCGCGCAGGCGCTCGCCTGCTTCCTCGCCGGCGCGCAGCCAGGCAACGCTGTCGTGGCGCCGGCCGCGCGGATCGGCGCCCATGTTCGGCGCACCGCCGAAGCCGGTGATGCGGTCCTTGGTGGCGGTCGAGCTGTTGCCCTCCGGATCGATCTGCAAGGTGCCGCCGACGAACAGATCGCAGGCATATTGTCCGGCGACCTGCGCCAGCGCGCGGTTGGAGCGCAGATTGCCGTCGGCGCCGACCGGAAACACATCGGGACGGCTGGCGACATAGCGCTCCATGCCGAGCTCCGAGCCGAAGCAATAGACGTTGTCGACGAAGCCGGCTTCGATGGCGGGGATCAGCGTCGGATGCGGGTTGAGCACGAAATTCCGCGCGACCTTGCCCTTCAGCCCGCGCTTGGCGGCAAAGGTCGGCAGGATCAGCTCGATCGCCGCGGTGGCATAGCCGATGCCGTGATTGAGCCGTGTCACCTGATAAGGTTCGTACACCGCCGAGATCGCCATCATCGCCATCAGGACGTTCTCGTCCCTGACCTTGGCGGGATCGCGCGTGAACAGCGGATCGATCGCATACGGCTTCGGACCGGGCACCACGACATCGACCCAGTCGCCGGGGATATCGACGCGCGGCAGGCGATCGACGATCTCGTTGACCTGCGCCACGACGACGCCACCGCGGAACGCCGCGGCCTCGGCGATGGTCGGCGTGTCCTCGGTGTTCGGACCGGTGTACAGATTGCCGTCGCGGTCGGCCTTGTCGGCCACGATGAGCGCAACCTGCGGCGTCAGATCCACCAGCATCCGCGCGTAAAGCTCGAGATAGGTATGGATCGCGCCGATCCGCAGCGCCTTGGCGGCGACGAGCTCGGCGAGGCGGCGGCTCTGCGGGCCGGCAAAAGCGAAGTCCAGGCGGTTGGCGATGCCGCGTTCGAACACCGCGAGATGATCGGGAAGCGCGAGCACCGACTGCACCATGTGCAGATCGTGCACCCGCGCCGGGTCCACCCCGGCGAGACACGCGGCCAGGAAATCCGCCTGCTTCTGGTTATCGCCCTCGAGCGCCACCCGGTCGCCAGATGCGATGACCGCCTCCAGCAGCTCGATCGCGCGGTCGGGCGGGCAGACCTTTCCACTCGTGCCGCAGACAGCTCGCGCGCGCGCCAAGCGCGCCGTGCGATCGGTTCGTTGTGTCGTCTCCGACATGATGGCCTCTCCTTGCTTGATCATCTGAAGCGAAGGTAGGCGGCCGGAATTGATAACAGAAACGATATTCTATAATATGATTGATTACAATTATGGATTAATCGATGCTCGACCTCGAACTCTTGCGGGCTTTCGTCGCGGTCGCCGATTGCGGCGGCTTCCACCGCGCCGCCGAGCAATTGCATCTGACCCAGTCGACCATCAGCCAGCAGATCAAGCGGCTCGAGCTCGAGACCCGGCGGCCGCTGTTCCGGCGCACGACGCGCAGTGTCGCGTTGACCGACGAAGGCGAGATGCTGCTCGGGGATGCGCGGCGTTTGCTGCAGCTCGAGGAGGCGGCGCGGCAGCGGCTGGTGGCGCCGCGGCTGTCCGGCTCGGTCCGTCTCGGCGTGGTCGAGGAAGTCGCCGGCGGCTCATTGCCGTCGGCGCTGGGCCGCTTCGCCGCGCTGCATCGCGGGGTCAAGCTCGAGGTGCAGATCGGCGTCAGCGCCGAACTGATCGAGCAGCTCAATGCGGGCCGGCTCGATCTGGTGTTCGCCAAGCGGCCGCTCGGAACGTCGAAGGGCCGCCTGGTGTGGCGCGAGCCGCTGGTGTGGACCGCGGCGGAAACGTTCGATCTCGTTCCCGGCGCGCCGCTGCCGCTGGCGCTGTACCGCGAACGATCGGTGTCGCGCGATGCCGCGCTCTCCGCGCTGCGCGACGGTGAGCTCGGCTGGGAGATCGTCTATACCAGCCCGAGCCTGACCGGCGTCCGCGCCGCCGCCGTCGCGGGCCTTGCCGTCACCCCGCTGCCGCTCAGCGCCGTCACCACCGGCCTGCGCATTCTCGGAATTGGCGACGGCCTGCCGCCGCTTCCCGACCTGGAATTCGCCATCTACGAGAAAAGACGGCCGGACAAGGCCTCGGAGGCGCTTGCCGATGCCTTGCTGACGCTGGCGCGCGGTCCCCTGCGCCCCACGATCTGAGTGCGCCGAACCGCGAATTGCGCCGCGCGCCGGTCTGCCTGCCGACGGGCAGCCCGGCGCTGTTCCCGGCCGTTCCAACGAGATTCGTATTGAACGCTTGGGCTTAGGCAAATTTTAAACCGGGAGGCGTAGCTTACCCCTTGCGAGTTCAGTGGTTGAGAGTTTGTGAGTACGCCATGACAGAACCCCATCGCCCGAGGGTGAAATACGTCATCGGGCCTGACGGCAGCCCGTTAACGATTGCGGATTTGCCGGCCCCCGGTACCAAACGGTGGGTCATCCGCCGCAAGGCCGAAGTCGTCGCTGCGGTCCGCGGCGGCCTGCTCTCCCTCGAGGAGGCCTGCAGCCGCTACACATTGACCGTCGATGAATTCCTTTCCTGGCAGTTCTCGATCGACCAGCACGGTCTGGCCGGGCTGCGCACCACCCGCATCCAGCAATATCGGCAGTAATTCGGCGCCGATCCTGTGGCATTTGACGAAAACCGGCCTCGCCTTGCGAAGCCGGTTTTTTTCATGTCCGCGATTTTGCCGCGGTCCTTAACCTTCGTTAACCATATGGAAACCATACCCTAGGCAATATTTGCCCAGTCGGACCCGCGCGGGCCGAATCCCTGGGGGCCGTTGGTGCAAAGTCTGGTTGCTTTCCTGAGAGGTCTTGGTGCGGCCCGCCTCGCGGCCATGGTTGCGGTCACCGCGGCCCTGATCGGCTTCTTCGCTTTCGTCATCATGCGCGTCACGACGCCACAGATGACCACCCTCTTCACCGACCTGTCGACCGAGGATTCCTCTGGAATCATCAAGGAGCTGGAGCGCCAGGCGATCCCGTTCGAGCTGCGCAATGACGGCGCCGCGATCATGGTGCCGAAGGACAAGGTGACGCGGCTCAGGATGAAGCTCGCCGAGGGCGGCATGCCCAAGGGCGGCGGCGTCGGCTACGAGATTTTCGACAAATCGGATGCCTTGGGCACCACGAGCTTCGTCCAGAACATCAATCATCTGCGGGCGCTGGAGGGCGAGCTCGCCCGCACCATCCGTGCCATCGACCGCGTCCAGGCCGCGCGCGTCCACCTCGTGCTGCCGGAGAAGCCGCTGTTCTCGCGCGAGACGCCCGAACCATCAGCTTCGATCGTGCTCAGGGTGCGCGGCGCGCTGGAGCCGCAGCAGATCCGGGCGATCCGCCACGTCGTCGCCTCCGCGGTCAACGGGCTGAAGCCGCAGCGGGTCTCGATCGTCGACGAGGCCGGCCAGCTGCTCGCCGACGGCGCCCAGTCTGATGCCGACGCCGCGGTTGGCGATGAGCGCCGCGCCGCCTTCGAGAAGCGGATGCGCAAGCAGGTCGAGGACATCGTCTCCTCGGTGGTCGGCACCGGCCGCGCCCGCGTCCAGCTCTCCGCCGACTTCGACTACAACAAGATCACCCAGACCTCGGACAAGTTCGACCCCGAAGGCCGGGTGCTGCGCTCGACCCAGACCCGCGAGGAATCGAGCCTCACCGCCGACAATTCTGGCCAGGTCACCGTCGCCAACGAGCTGCCGGGCAGCCAGAACCAGGACAATGCCGCCCGCGCCCGCGACCAGAGCAAGAAGAGCGAAGAGACCAACAATTACGAGATTTCCCGCACCACCAAGACCGAAGTGACCGAGGCCGGCCGCGTCAACCGCATCTCGGTCGCGGTGCTGGTCGACGGCAGCTACTCCAAGAACGAAAAGGGCGAGCTGGTCTATCAGGATCGCACCAAGGAGCAGCTCGACCGCATCGCCGCTTTGGTCCGCTCCGCGATCGGCTTCGACCAGAAGCGCGGCGACCAGGTCGAGGTCGTCAACCTGCGCTTCGCCGAGCCGCCCGCCGCGCAGCCGATCGCCGAGCCGACCGGCCTGCTCGGCATGCTGCAATTCACCAAGGATGACGTGATGTACGTCATCGAGCTCGGCGTCATGATGATGCTCGGCCTGGTCGTGCTGTTCATGGTGGTCCGTCCGCTGGTCAAGCGCATCGTCGCGGCCGACGTCATTCCGGCGCTGACCGGCGCGGGCATGCCCGCGCTGGCCGAAGCGCCCGAGAGCACCGGCACGCCTGGTCAGGCGCTGATCCCGAGCGGCAGCGGCGCGGCGCAATTGATCGACGTCGCCCAGATCCAGGGTCAGGTCCACGCCCAGGCCGTGCATCGGGTCGGCGAGCTCGCCGAACGCAATCCGAACGAAACCGTCTCCATCGTCCGTCAATGGCTGAGCGAGCCGGTAGAGAACTGACATGGCCGCCGTACCCCAGACCACCAACGCCAACGACATCGCCACCGTCCTCTCGACGCTGGCAAACCGGCAAAGCGCCCGGCCCAAGGGCAAGCCGTTGCCAGGCCCGAAGCGCGCGGCGATCCTGATGCTCGCGCTCGGCGAGCAGTATGGCGGCAAGATCTGGTCGATGCTCGACGACGAGGAAGTCCGCGAGCTGTCGGTCCACATGTCGACCCTCGGCACCGTCGAGGCCGACGTGGTCGAGGACCTGATGCTGGAATTCGTCTCGCGGATGTCGGCCTCGGGCGCGCTGATGGGCAATTTCGACGCCACCGAACGGCTGCTGCAGCAATACCTGCCGGCCGAGCGCGTCTCCGGCATCATGGACGAGATCCGCGGCCCGGCCGGCCGCAACATGTGGGAGAAGCTCTCCAACGTGCAGGAAGAGGTGCTCGCCAACTACCTCAAGAACGAATACCCGCAGACCATCGCCGTGGTGCTGTCGAAGCTGAAGCCGGAGCACGCCGCGCGCGTGCTCGCGATCCTGCCCGAGGACATCGCGCTCGACGTGGTCGGCCGCATGCTGCGGATGGAGGCGGTGCAGAAGGAAGTCATCGAGCGCGTCGAGCAGACGCTGCGCACCGAATTCATGTCGAACCTGTCGCAGACCCGCCGCCGCGACGCCCATGAGGTGATGGCCGAGATCTTCAACAATTTCGACCGCCAGACCGAGACCCGCTTCATCACCTCGCTGGAAGAGGAAAACCGCGAATCCGCCGAGCGCATCAAGGCGCTGATGTTCACCTTCGACGATCTGATCAAGCTCGATACCGCCTCGGCCCAGACGCTGATGCGCAACATCGACAAGGACAAGCTCGGCGTCGCGCTGAAGAGCGCCAACGAGGAGGTGCGCAGCTTCTTCCTCGGCAACATGTCCTCGCGTGCCGGCAAGATGCTAATGGACGACATGGCCGCGATGGGCCCGGTGCGGCTGCGCGATGTCGACGAGGCGCAGGCGCTTCTGGTCAACCTCGCCAAGGACCTCGCCGCTCGCGGCGAGATCACGCTGACCAAGAACCGCGCCGACGACGAGCTGGTGTATTGATGGCCGCGCCCGCAAAATTCCTGTTCGACACGGATTTCTCGGCGCCGGACCGCGCGCGCGAACGCGCGCCGACGCCGGCCGAGGTCGCGCAGAAGGTCGCCGATGCCGAGGCGCGGGCCTATCGCGCCGGCTACGAGGCCGCGCTGCGCGAGGCCAAGGTCGAGAGCGACCGCCGCGCCGCGCAGGCGCTCGAGGAGATCGGCACCGCGATCAAGGGCATCGCGGCGCGCTTCGCCGGCATCGAGACGCGGATGGAGACCGAGGCAGTGGACGTCGCGGTGGCGGTCGCCCGCAAGCTTTGTTCCGAGCTGATCGCGCGGGAGCCGCTCGGCGAGATCACCGCGCTGGTCTCTGACTGCTTCTCGCATCTGGTGGCGACGCCGCATCTCGTGGTCCGCATCAATGACGCGCTCTACGAGGCGGCGCATGACAATATCGAGCGGATGGCGGCGGACTCCGGCTTCCAGGGCCGGCTGGTGATCCTGGCCGAGCCGACGATTGCGACCGGCGACTGCCGGATCGAATGGGCCGATGGCGGCGTCGTCCTGGAACGCGCCGCGATCGAAGGCAAGATCAACGAACTCGTCGGGCGCTATCTGGCGTCCCGCGGCCAGGCCGGCTGAAGGCGATTGAGGGCTGAACCATGAGCGACACCGACACCCAAGTCCCGCTTCCCGATCTCAACTCCGCCGAGGCGCCCGGGATCGACGACATCGGTTACAACGAGGATGAGCATGCCGCCCGCATCGCGGCCGATCTCGAGGCCGTGTTCGACGTGCCGGTGCAGGTCTCGGCGGTGCTCGGCCGCTCCAAGATGGACGTCGGCGACCTCTTGAAGCTCGGACCGGGCACCGTGCTCGAACTCGACCGCCGCGTCGGCGAGGCGATCGACATCTACGTCAACAACCGCCTGGTGGCGCGCGGCGAAGTGGTGCTGGTGGAAGACAAGCTCGGCGTGACCATGACCGAAATCATCAAGGCAGAACGCTCTTAACAACTCAGGCGGTAGCGCGCGGAACCTGCGCGACCAGACGAACAGGAGATCATCATGCGGCTTCTCATCGTTGGCACCCTGAAGGGCCAGCTCACCACCGCGACCAAGATCGCGATGGACAACGGCGCCTCCGTGACCCACGCCGAGGCCGCCGAACAGGCGATGAACGTGCTGCGCGGCGGCAAGGGCGCCGACCTCCTGCTGGTCGACGTCGGTCTCGACATCCGCGACCTCGTGATGCGGCTCGACGCCGAGCACATCCACGTGCCGATCGTCGCCTGCGGCATCTCCAACGACGCCCGCGCCGCGGTCGCCGCGATCCATGCCGGCGCCAAGGAATACATCCCGCTGCCGCCGGATCCCGAGCTGATCGCAGCGGTGCTGGCCGCGGTCGCCAACGACGCGCGCGATTTGATCTACCGCGACGAGGCGATGGGCCGGGTGATCAAGCTGGCGCAGCAGATCGCAGGCTCGGACGCCTCCGTCATGATCACCGGCGAGTCCGGCACCGGCAAGGAAGTGCTGGCGCGCTACGTCCATTCCCGCTCGGCCCGCGCCAAGCGGCCGTTCATCTCGATCAACTGCGCCGCGATCCCCGAGCACCTCCTGGAATCCGAGCTGTTCGGCCATGAGAAGGGCGCCTTCACCGGCGCGGTGGCGCGCCGCATCGGCAAGTTCGAGGAAGCGACCGGCGGCACGCTGCTGCTCGACGAAATCTCCGAGATGGACGTTCGGCTGCAATCCAAGCTGCTGCGCGCGATCCAGGAGCGCGTGATCGACCGCGTCGGCGGCACCAGGCCGGTCCCGGTCGACATCCGCATCATCGCGACCTCGAACCGCAACCTGTCGGAGGCGGTGCGCGAAGGCACCTTCCGCGAAGACCTGCTGTTCCGCCTCAACGTCGTCAACCTGAAGATTCCGCCGCTGCGCGACCGCCCGGCCGACATCCTCGAGCTGGCGCAGCATTTCGCCAGGAAATATGCCGAGGCCAACGGCATGCCGGTCCGTCCGATCTCGACTGATGCCCGCCGCGTCCTGACCGCGAACCGCTGGCAGGGCAACGTCCGCGAGCTCGAGAACACCATCCATCGCTCGGTCCTGATGGCGCAGGGCGACGAGATTGGTGCGGACGCGATCCTGACCCCCGACGGCGACCGGCTCGACCTCGCCAAGACCGCACCTGCGGTTGCGCACGCGACGCTTGCCGCCGAGCAGGTCACCCGCGCGCTGGTCGGCCGCACCGTCGCCGATGTCGAGCGCGACCTGATCCTGGAAACGCTGAAGCACTGCCTCGGCAACCGCACCCATGCCGCCAACATCCTCGGCATCTCGATCCGCACGCTGCGCAACAAGCTGAACGAATATGCCGACGGCGGCATTCCGATCACCCCGGCCGGCAATGGCGCGCCCGACTATCAACGGATGGCGAACGCCGGCTGAGGACCGCGAGCGGCAGGGTGCTCCTGCCGCGACTAAAGGCAATTGCGCCTGCGAGTGCTCACCATTGAGCCCGGCAGGCATATCGGCATGCACAGCCACAAGGACCGACCATCGGTTGTTTATTTCCCCTGCAGGGCGCGGACACAGTTACCCGCGATGATGGCAGTTCGCAGACCTTCCACCCGGGGGACACGACCGGTGAGCCCGGGACCACGTTGCATTGGCATAAGAATGATGGAAAGGACGACATCGTCCTTGTCACCGCCGACATCGTCAAGGCGGAGCCATCCAAATAGGGCGCCGCAAACAGTTAGAAGCTTCCGTTCTTGATCGCGATGCTCCGTGCTTGCGCAGCTGACCGAGTTTTGCTGCGTATTCTCAATTTCGGCGAGGTCCCCTTATGGAAGATGGCAAGCGGCGTCTGCTTTGGCGCGGGATGTTCCTTTTTCTGCTTGGCTTGCTGACCGGCTTCGTTGAAGCGAGCTTTCAAAACCAACGCATGGGACTTGCGGCACATCTTGAAAGTGTCATGAACGGCACGTTTGTTATTGCGCTGGGCGCCATATGGTCCGAAGTGAAATTGCAGACGCGCCAGAAAGCGATAACTTATTGGACAGTGCTGTACGGCACGTATGGCAATCGGGCCTTCACGACCCTGGCGGCGATCTTTGGGACGGCCGCGCTCTCGCCGATTACCGCTGCCGGTCACAGCGGTCGGCCATGGCGAGAAGCGCTTGTGACGCTTGGGTTCATCTCTGTCGGGCTGACCATTGTATTGGCTTCAGTCACGGTGCTGTGGGGACTGCGAAGGTCTGCGGTAAGTGAGGCCGGCCTATAGTCGACGGTCGAGGACGGCTTAGTCCGGTTTTGGCCCGAATCCGACGAACTCGAAGACTTATCTCAGGGTCGTCTGACAGGGATCAACCTCGACCGCGCCGGCCGCCAATTCCGTGTCTGCCCCTCCGAAAAAGGGGTAAAGTGCCCCAGGGTCACATCCGAGGAGCAACAACATGACCCTACAAATCCCCGAGGTAATTCCCACCAGGTTCGACCGGCGTGTCTTCGCGATCATGGGCAACACGATGCCACCCCGAGATCCTGATGACGACGAAGAGGACGAAGAGCAAGACGACGAAGAGAACCGAACCGACGAACCGCCAGTCGTGCGCGAGCCGGACGAAGACTGAGCAGGATGCTTATGATTGTCGTAGCCTGAGCTTCAGAGAACGTGATCCCCAGCCTACGTGCAGCGCGCTGGCGCGTCCGGCGGCTTTCAAGGTCGTTCTAATTCCGAGAGCAGCGGGCAGACGTTGAACGGACCGCGGTTCCCGGCGGAGCAACCTGTTGGCGTTCACTGGTGCAGGAGGAGAGCATGACCCTCATATGGCTTGGTGTGCTCCTTGTTTTCGGCGGCGTGCTCCAGATGGCGTATCAGCCAATCTGGCGAGGCCGATTCAGCGGTGGAAGGTGGCTTCGCTCGGGGCGTGACACGCTGGAACCTGAAAGACCGGGTAGCGGTTTCGGCATCAAATCGAATTGGCCTGGACTTGTGATGGTCGCGCTTGGCGGCGCTTTCTTGCTAGCAGGAGCTGCCGTCTGAGTTGGACGAATGTCTCAGGCGATGCCCGTTATCTAGCCCGGCCATGTGCTAGAGCCATGTCTGCGACCTCCGGCGACGTCCGCTATTCCGCTGCTATGGGCGGGCAAGCGGACATCAGTCGTCCCCTTACCCTACCGATTTATGAGTACATGGCCTGCCGCGCCTCACGAATAGCTTGGGGCGTCGGGCTTGCGGAAGATCCGGATCGGATCGCCGGGCGTGATGTCGCGACCGGTGAACGTCACATAGGCATAGAGCGCGAGATAGGCGACGGCGATCGCACCGACGAGATAGAACAACCAGGTTCCCACGCGCTTCATCGAACGGTCACCTCTCCGAAACATCCGCGCCATTTAATGCGCCGATTGGGAAAGCGCCACGGCCAACATGCCGCGCCGGCCTCGGCGCCGTTCATCCCTTGAATCTTGCGGCAGGTTGCCTTATTCAATCTCTTATAAGTCGGATCGTAGCCATGTCGTTCTGTGAGCCAAGGAGTTGCCAGACATATTTGTCTTCCTAAGACCGCTTGGCCTCCGACTTGCCGATGCAAGGCCTCAGCCTGACGATTCCGGAGGGCGTCGGCACCACCGCGATCATCACCCTTAACGTTCCGAATCCCTACGCCACGGGCAACGATATTCCGGGCGGCGTGTTCGGCGTCACCGTCAACGGCACGGTCTCGCCGGTCGTCGCAAGCTTCACCTATAACGAGACCCCGTCGAGCTTTGGCCGTATCCCGACCACGCTCGTCGTTGGCATTCCGCTGGCCAATGCAGCTCAAACCGTCCAGGCTGTATGGGCTGGCGTCCGCGGCAGCAATGTGATCATCGACAGCCCGGCATCGCTGAGCGCAGTTTTCTAAAGTCCGATCCGGATAAGCACGGCGCGCTAGCGCGGCCCTCGCACATGAACATGACGCGACGGCAGGCTGACCTCAGCCAGCCGTGCGGCGTCTTCCTCATGGTCGATCGCGACATACTCGCCGTGCCAATACGCCAGCGCGGCGGTACGCTCCGACGCGATCACGTCGAGCACGCGGCCGATGACGATCACGTGCGAATGCCGTTCGATGGTCTCCTCGACCTCGCAATCAACCGCGGCGAGCGCGCCGACCAGCAGCGGGACGCCTGACGCGCGCGTCGTCCACTCGGCCCCGGTGAAGCGGTCCGCGCCCTTCAGGCCGCCCTTGCCGGTGAAGCGCTCGGCGATGTCACGCTGATCCGCGGCCAGGATGTTGACGCCGAACACGCCATGGCGCGCGATCAGCGGCCATGACGAGGCCGCGCGGTTGATGCTGACGATCAGGGACGGCGGCTCGACCGAGAGCGACGACACCGAGGTCACCGTCATTCCCGAAATATCCTTAGCCCGACCGGCCGTGATCACGCTGACGCCGCCGGTGAGGTGACGCATCGCGCCGCGGAATTCGGCGGCCGCAACCGCGGGCTCGATCGAAACATTGCGGACGATGGAATTCATGGCGACCTCACAGACTGTCTTCGCTGCCCTCGAGCAGATGCTTCAGAATCTCGCCCTCCAGCGCGGCGAGTTCGGCCGACCCGCGCCGGCGCGGCCGCGGCAGGTCGATCGTGACATCCTCGGCGATGCGGCCGTCCTCGATGACCAGCACGCGGTCGGCGAGCGCGACCGCCTCGGCGACGTCATGCGTCACCAGGATCGCGGTGAAGCCCTGGTCGCGCCAGACCCGCTCCAGCAATTGCTGCATCGATATCCGGGTCAGCGCGTCGAGTGCGCCGAGCGGTTCGTCGAACGCCAGCGCGCGCGGCTGGCTGACCAGCGCCCGCGCCAGCGCCACGCGCTGCTTCTGACCGCCCGAGAGGACCGACGGCCACTGGGTGCGCTTGTCGCCGAGGCCGACCTCGACCAGCGCGCGCTCGGCGCGCGCCTGTGCATCAGCAGACGAGCGCTCACGCCCCAGCCCAACCTCGACATTGGACAGCACGCGCGCCCAGGGCAGCAGCCGCGGCTCCTGGAACATGACGCGGACATCCTGCGCTCGGGGCTGTTCGCCGAACGCGATGCTTCCCGCCGTCGGCGCGTCGAGGCCGGCGATCAGACGCAGCAGCGTGCTCTTGCCGCAGCCGCTGCGGCCGACGATCGCGACGAACTGGCCGGCCGGGATGTGCAGGTCGATGCCGCGCAGCACCTCATTGTCGCCGAACGCCTTGCGCAGGCCGCGGATGGTCAGCGACAGGCCGCGGGCCGCGCCTTCCGGCACGCGCCGCAACTGCCGCGCCTTCACGACGATCTCGGTGCGGTCGACCGGCTCGGCTTCAGCGGTTTCGAAACGAAGCGCTTCTTGCATTCTCATTCTCACTTCTTCTGGAAGGCGGGATGCCACGACAGGGTCAGCCGCTCCAGCGCCCGCGAGGCGCTGTCGGCGAGCTTGCCGAGCAAGGCGTAGATCAGGATCGAGAGCACGACGACGTCGATCAGCATGAACTCGCGCGCCTGCATCGCCATGTAGCCGAGGCCCGACGAGGCCGCGATGGTCTCGGCGACGATCAGGGTCAGCCACATGATGCCGAGCGCGAAGCGCAGGCCGACGAAGATCGAGGGCAGCGCGCCGGGGAAGATCACCCGGCGAAACAGCTCACCGTCGGTCATGCCGTAGATGCGGCCCATCTCGATCAGCTGCGGATCGACGGTGCGGATGCCGTGCAGCGTGTTGAGATAGATCGGGAAGAACACGCCGAGCGCCACCAAAAACAGCTTTGCCGACTCGTCGATGCCGAACCACAGGATGACGAGCGGGATCAGCGCCAAATGCGGAATGTTGCGCACCATCTGCAAGGTGGTGTCGGTGAGCTTTGCCGACAGCTGCGACAGCCCGTTGGCGAGGCCGAACGCAAAGCCGATGCCGCCGCCGATCAGAAAGCCGATCGAGGCGCGCCAGAAGCTGACCCAGATGTTGCGGACCAGTTCACCGGACAGCAGCAGCTTCCATCCCGCCGCCGCGACGTCAGTCGGCGCCGGCAATACCCGCGAGGGCACGTAGCCGGTGACGCAGGCGAGCTGCCACACCAGCACGATCGCCAGAGGCACGATCCAGGGGATCAAGCCGTCGACCTTCGGGAGTTTCGGGGCGCCGACGCGCGGGAGACTGTCGATAAGACTCATGATTGCGATGCCTGCTTCTGCGGACGGTAGTCGTTGCCGATGGTCTCACCGAACGGCCCGGTGTTGACGCGGATCGGCGTCACGTTGCCGCCCTGCGCCAGCGACAACAGCGGGAACACCAATTCGGCGAAGCGATAGGCTTCCTCGAGATGCGGGTAACCCGACATGATGAAGGTATCGACGCCGATCTCCTGATACTCCTTGATCCGCGCGGCGACGGTCTCGGGATCGCCGACCAGCGCGGTGCCGGCCCCGCCGCGCACCAGGCCGACGCCGGCCCACAGGTTCGGGCTGATCTCGAGCTTGTCGCGCCGGCCGCCATGCAGCTGCGCCATGCGCTGCTGGCCGACCGAATCCATTCGCGCAAAAATCTTTTGCGCGGCGGCCACCGTGTCGTCGGTCACGTACTGGATCAGCTCGTCGGCGGCGCGCCACGCTTCCGCATTGGTCTCGCGCACGATCACATGCAGGCGGATGCCGAACGAGAGCTTGCGGCCGCGCTGCGCCGCCACCGCCTTCACCTTGGCGATCTTCTCGGCGACCTGCGCCGGCGGCTCGCCCCAGGTGAGATACTTGTCGACGGTGTCGACCGCGACGTCGATGCCGGCATCCGAGGAGCCGCCGAAATACAGCGGCGGCCGCGGCGACTGCACCGGATTGAACAGCAGGCGGCCGTCCTCGATCCGGATGTGCTTGCCTTCGACATTGACGGTCTTGCCCGCCAGCAGATCGCTGTAGACGTTGAGGAACTCGCGGGTCACCGCGTAGCGCTCGTCATGATCGAGGAAAATGCCGTCGCCCTTGTTCTCGATCGGATCGCCGCCGGTGACGACGTTGATCAGCAGGCGGCCGTTCGACAGCCGGTCCAGTGTCGCGGTCATGCGTGCGGCGACGCTCGGCGACTGCAAGCCGGGCCTCACCGCCACCAGATAGCGCAGGCGTTCGGTCCAGGGCGCGACGGCCGAGGCCACCACCCAGGAATCCTCGCAGCTCCGCCCGGTCGGCAGCAGCACGCCGTAATAGCCGAGCTGATCCGCGGCCTGCGCGATCTGGCGCAGATAATTGAAGTTCACCTCGCGGCCGCCAATCGACGTGCCGAGATAGCGGCTGTCGCCGTGGGTCGGCAGGAACCAGAGGATGTTGGCGTTGGTTGGGGTGCTCACGTGCCCGGCCTCCATGCGACGTCGGAAATCTTGATTTGTTTCGGGATCAGGCCGAGCGCGAAGAACGTGTCGGCGACCTGCTGCTGGTCCGCGACCACGGCATCGGTGACCGGCTTGATGCCGTAGGCCTGCCGCTTCAGCGCGACCTCGACCACCGGCACCGACAGGCCGATGCTCGGCGCCAGCTGCTCGGCAACGGCGTGGATATCGCCCTTGGCCCAGTCATCGACCTCGCTCAGCTGCGCCAGCACGAGCTCGACGATCTTCGGATCGGCCTGCAGGAATTTCTTCGAGGCGAAGTAGAACTGATAGTTCGCGACGATGCCGGTGCCGTCGGCGACGGTGCGGGCGCCGGTCGCAGCTTCGGCCGCGGCCTGGAACGGATCCCAGATCACCCAGGCATCGACCGCGCCGCGCTCGAACGCCGCGCGCGCGTCGGCCGGCGCCAGGAACACCGGCTCGATCTCGGAATATTTGACGCCGGCCTTCTCCAGCGCCTTCACCAGGAGATAGTGGACGTTGGAGCCCTTGTTCAGCGCGACCTTCTTGCCCTTCAGGTCGGCGACCGACTTGATCGGGCTGTCCTTCGGCACCAGGATCGCCTCGCCCTTCGGCGCCGGCGGCTCGTAGGCGACATACTGGATCGGCGCGCCGGCAGCCTGCGCGAAGATCGGCGGCGCCTCGCCGGTGTTGCCGAAATCGATCGCGCCGACATTGAGCGCTTCGAGCAGCGGCGGCCCGGACGGAAACTCGGTCCACACCACCTTGGTGCCGACCGCCTTCAGCTTTTCCTCGAGCGAGCCCTTGCTCTTGAGCAGCACCAGCTTGCCGTATTTCTGGTAACCGATGCGGACGACCTTCTCCTGGCCGTAGGAGGCGCTGACGGTTGCGGCGACGATGCTGAGCGACAGCACCGCGCGGGCGACCCAGCGTCGAAATAAACGCGTCATGGGACTATCCTCTGCATTGAAATGACCAAACGTGCGCCGATCAGGTCTGGGGATTGCGCCAGACGATGTCGCGGATCGCGATCTGCTTCGGGATCAGGCCGAGCTTGAAGAAGCGGTCGGCGACGCCCTGCTGGGTCGCGATGATGTCGTCGGTCACGGGTCCGACCGAGAAGCCCGCCCGCTTCGCCGCGATGGTCTGGATATCGAGCGGCACGCCGGTGACTGCGGCCAGCGATTTGGCGACCTCGTCGGGATGCGCCTGCGCCCATGCCGCGCTCGACGTCGTGACATCGACGATCTGCTGCAGGACCGCGCCGCGATTGCGGGCGAAGTCGCGGTTGGCGATGTAGAACGAGTTGGTCTTGGTGATGTCGCGCGTCTTGACCAGAATGCGGCCGTTCTGCTTGGTCTCGGCGATCGCGAAATACGGATCCCAGATCGCCCAGGCATCGATGCCCCCATTGGCGAAGGCGGGACCGGCGTCTGGCGGCGTCAGATAGACCGGCGTGATGTCGTCATAGGTGAGCCCGGCCTTCTCCAGCGTCTGGATCACGACGTTATGGGCGCTCGATCCCTTGGTGAAGCCGACCCGCTTGCCTTTGAGATCGGCGATTGACGTGATCGCCGAATTCTGCGGCACCAGGATGCCGGACCCGTTGATGATGGGCTGAGCCGCGGCATAGACGATGGCGGCGCCCGCGGCCTGCGCGAAGATCGGCGGGGAATCGCCGACCGCGCCGTAATCGACGCTGCCGACATTCATCGCTTCCATCATCGGCGGGCCCGAGGAGAACTCGACCCATTTCACGCTGATGCCCTGCGGCTTGAAATGATTTTCCAAGGCCTCGCGCTGGCGCGTGATAACGAGCACGCCGTTCTTCTGGTAGCCGATACGAATTTCCTTCGCGTCCGCCTGCGCCTGCGCACCGCGTGACAGCGCAGCGGCGGCGGCTGTGACGAGCGACAGCTGGAGGAACTCACGACGCTTCATTCCAAAACTCTCCTGACGATCAAGCGCGCTATCGCGCTGCACGATCATGCGATGTCAGGATGATGGGGCGCGCGAATGAAGCTGTCGAGCACCGCACAAAAATAGCGATGCCAGCACTTAGGTGCTGGCATCGCGCGTGCCGTTTCTTTTAAGGCACGGATCGCGCGTAGCGAATTATTTTCCTCACGGAAACGCGAGGTCGCTGTACAGAAGCGTTTTCGAGCGAAGTGGGTACCGGTTCGCGTAAAAAAACGCGTCCAACAAGAATCTGGAACATCGGCTCTGATTATCAGAGCCGATGCTCCAGCAATCGATCAGCCGGCGGCGGCGGCTTTCGAGCCGACATTGACCGCGAGTTTACCATAGCGGTCCGTGAACGCCTGGGTGTCGATCTCCTCGAGCTGGATCGAGCCTTCCAGCACGCCCTTCTTCCAGGCATCGTGCTCGGGATCGTGCTGGAACTCCGGCATCACTTCCTTGGCGAACAGCTCGAGCGACTCGCAGATGTGCTCATGCGTGTTCTTGCCGGCCTGGTTGAGCAGGATCACCTGATCGATATGCGAGGAACGGAAGCGCCGCAGCTTCTTGCGCAAGGTCTCGGGCGAGCCGATCAGGCCGCCGCGCAGCGCGGCCTCCTGCGCCTCCGGATTGTCGCGCTTCCACTTGTTGTACTCGTCCCACATGTTGACGGTGCCGGGCGCCGGCCGCTGCCGGTTCTGCGCCTGGCCGTAATAGCGCAGCGCGAACTGGAAGAAGGTTGCGCCGTCGGCGCGCCTGCGGGCTTCCTCGTCGGTCTTCGCGCACATGAAGAACGAGACCAGCGCCATGTTCGGATTGATCTCGTAGTCGGCGAGCTTGTTCAGCCGCTTGGTGATCGCGTTGTAATAGGCGTGCACCCAGGCATGCGCCGCCTCGGCGCTGACGAACTGAAAGCCGAGCGCGCCAAACCCGTTCTGCCCGGCGCGTTCGATGGTCGGCAATTGCGAGCACGCCATCCACAGCGGCGGATGCGGCTTCTGCACCGGCTTCGGCACGACATTGCGCAAGGGTATATCGAAATAGTTGCCGTGATGCTCGGTGCCGACCTTGGTGAACATCGGGAAGATCGCCTGCACGGCTTCCTCGAACACCTCGCGCTTGGTCTCCATGTCGCGGCCGAACGGCGTCAGCTCGGTGATCGAGGCGCTCTCGCCCATGCCGAACTCGCAGCGGCCGTTGCTCAAGAGATCGAGCACCGCGACCCGCTCGGCGACGCGGGCCGGATGATTGGTGGTGAGCTGGAAGATGCCGTGGCCGAGCCGGATGTTCTTGGTGCGCTGGCTCGCGGCGGCAAGGAAGGATTCCGGCGCCGGCGAGTGCGAATATTCCTCGAGGAAGTGGTGTTCCACGACCCAGGCGTAGTCGTAGGCGAGCCGGTCGGCGGTTTCCAGTTGCGTCAGCGCGTTCTGGTAGAGCCTGAGCTCGTCGCCGTCGTTCCAGGGGCGCGGCAATTGCAGCTCGTAAAAGATGCCGAATTTCATGGAGTCACTCCCAAGGTCGCTTGCTCGACCACGTGTCGTGGTCCCGACCGCTTGTTGTTTTGGGGCAGTCTAGTGGTGCCCCGGATCAAGTCTAGCCTCGGGGGCGAAACCCCAATTCCGCACAGCGGGAGATGGCTTGATCGGAACGCATGAATGTTTAGCTTGTGCTGGCCTGAGTCGCGGCGCTATCGGTCGCGCGCTCACTTTTCCGAAAGCTCATGACCACCTTCACGCCGCATCAGGACACTGCGCTGAAAGCCGTCGCCGACTGGCTGAAGGCCAAGCCCGGCCAGAACGGCACGCCGCCTGTGTTCCGCCTGTTCGGCTATGCCGGAACCGGCAAGACCACGCTCGCCCGCCACATCGCCGAAGGCGTCGACGGCGAGGTGAAGTTCGCGGCCTTCACCGGCAAGGCGGCGCTCGTCATGCGCAACAAGGGCTGCGACAGCGCCTCGACGATCCATTCCCTGATCTACCGCGCCCGCGAGTCCGGCGTCGAGCAGCCGAGCTTCGAGCTCTGGGACGACGCGCCGGCATCGAAGGCGAAGCTGATCGTGATCGACGAGTGCTCGATGGTCGACGCCGAGCTCGGCCGCGATTTGATGTCGTTCGACTGCCCGCTGCTGGTGCTCGGCGATCCCGCGCAATTGCCGCCGATCCAGGGCGGCGGCTTCTTCACCGATGCCGAGCCCGACGCGATGCTGACCGAGGTGCACCGCCAGGCGCAGGACGATCCGATCGTGCGGATGTCGATGGATATCCGGGAGGGCCGCGAGCTCGAGATCGGCCGCCACGGCGAGAGCGAGGTGGTGTCGCGCAAGGAGCTCGATCCGGACCGCGTGATGAGCGCCGACCAGGTGCTGGTCGGCCGCAACAACACCCGCCGCGCCTACAACATGCGGGTGCGGCAGCGGCAGAACATCGAGGATCCGCTGCCGGTTGCCGGCGACAAGCTGGTCTGCCTGCGCAACAACCGCAAGAAGGGCCTGTTCAACGGCGGCCTGTGGCGGGTCAAGGCGCGCGCGCAGTCGAAATCCAAGATCATCACCATGCGCGTGATGCCGGACGAGGACTTCGGCTACAAGGTCACCAAGGTCTCGGTGCGCGGCGAATGCTTCGACGGCGGCGTCGAGGGCGTGCCGTGGGAGCAGCGCAAGCCCTATGACGAGTTCGACTACGGCTACGTGCTGACCGTGCACAAGTCGCAGGGCTCGCAATGGGACGACGTCGTGCTGTTCGACGAGAGCTTTGCGTTCCAGGACTCGCGCGCGCGGTGGCTGTACACGGGGATTACGCGGGCAGCGAAACGGCTCAGCGTGGTGGTGTGACGCCGTCATTCCGGGATGGTGCGTAAGCACTAGACCCGGAATCTCGAGATTCCGGGTTCGATGCTTTCGCATCGCCCCGGAATGACGTTCTCCTTCTCACGAAACCGTGTGGCCGGCGCCGTAACAAAACGCCCCCTCGCCCGTATTTTGAAGCGTCGGAGCCGCCGGCCTGATTGGCCAATGGCGGCTCCCGCTCTAGACTGGCCCCAATTGCGATCCCACGAGGAACCCATGCCCAAAAGCTCCCTCAGCCGCCTCTCGCTTTGCGCCGCCGCGATCGGCGCGCTGGCCGTCACAGCTTTTGCCGTTGCGCCCTCGCTTGCCGCCGAGGACGCCGTGATCATCCCGCCGCCGGCCGCGAGCGCGCCGGAAACCGGCATCAAGACCGCGGTGCTGGCCGGCGGCTGCTTCTGGGGTGTGCAGGGCGTATTCCAGCACACCGCCGGCATCGTCAGCGCGGTGTCCGGCTACTCCGGCGGCAGCAAGGCAAACGCCGATTACGAGAAGGTCTCGACCGGCACGACCGGCCATGCGGAATCGGTCGAGATCAAGTACGACCCGCAGAAGATCTCCTACGGCAAGATCCTGCAGATCTTCTTCTCCGTCGTGCACGACCCGACCCAGCTGAATCGGCAAGGCCCCGATTCCGGCACGCAATATCGCTCGGCGATCTTCACCACCAGCGACGAGCAGAAGAAGGTCGCGGACGCCTATATCGCCCAGCTCAACGCCGCCAAGGTCTACAAGAAGCCGATCGTCACCAAGGTCGGCGCGCTGGAGGCGTTCTATCCGGCGGAGGGCTACCACCAGGACTATCTGACGCTGCACCCGAACCAGCCCTATATTGCCTATAACGACATCCCGAAGGTCGAGAACCTGAGGAAGATCTTCGCGGAGAACTACATCGAGAAGCCGACGCTGGTGGGCAGCACCAAGGTCACCAACTGAGGCGACGCTTCCCGTCATTGCGAGCGAAGCGAAGCAATCCATAGTGCCGCAAGCGGATAGATGGATTGCTTCGTCGCTTCGCTCCTAGCAATGACGATCAAACCGAGGAGGTTGAATGTCCGATACCAAGACCGACGGCAAGGTCCGCAAGAGCGAGGCCGAGTGGCGCAAGGAATTGACGCCGATGCAGTACGCCGTGCTGCGCGAGAAAGCGACCGAGCGGCCTTTCACCGGCGAATACGAGCATGATCCCCGCAAGGGCACCTATGTCTGCGCCGGCTGCGGGCAGACGCTGTTCGAGTCCGACCAGAAGTTCGATTCCGGCTGCGGCTGGCCGAGCTTCTCCAAGCCCTCGGTCGAGAGCCATGTCGACGAGGAGCGCGACATGAGCCACGGCATGATCCGCACCGAGGTGCTGTGCTCGAAATGCGACGGCCATCTCGGCCACGTCTTCAACGACGGCCCCGGCCCGACCGGCCTGCGCTACTGCATCAACTCGGCGGCGCTGAAGCTCGACGAGAAGAAGTAACGCCGCCCACCACGCCGCGCCCCACGCGACCAACAGGCCGGTCGCGTGGGGCTTCGTTTTGGCTCCGGCCCCCGGCAACATCCTCGTGATCGGCTGACGGCCTTAACGACTCGCAGGCCGGAATGTGCTTTGCTCGGTGTTCGCGGGGCCGTAGGCGTCTCGCCGTGCGGCTGCCGCCTGTTCTGAGGAGGGCGCCATGTCGCTTGGACTGATCCTCATCATCCTTTTGCTGATTATCCTGCTGGGCGGCTATAGCGGCCGAATTCGCGGCTATGGCTATGGCCTCGGCCACTCCGGAATGGGCCTTTTCGGGGTGATTTTGATCGTGGTCGCGATCCTGGCCTGGCTCGACAAGATTTGAGAGCCATAAGTCATTGAAACAAAATGACTTATCTGGCCGGTGCCCGTGCTATGCGCGGATTCAGCATGTGCCCTGTCAGGGGCTCTTCTGGGGTCGCATTTTTGTCAAAGAGGCCTATATTAGGGGTCGAAATGACATGTACGGCGCGCCGCCGATAATAGGCCGCCGTCCCCCAAAATCCCTTTCGCAACGCCAACTGAAAAGAACACAAGAGGTCGTCGACCATGCGTCCCCTGCGTCCGTTCAACTATAACACATCCGCCGAACTGTTCCCTGCCGCGATCCGCAAGAAGAAGCGGGCGGGTTTCGCCTACCGCCGTTTCGGCACCGCTGCCGAGGCCGTGCAGTTCGCGATGGAGCAGCTGCCGGCGGACTCGCTGAACGGCGCCTATCTCCAGGTCGAGGAAGCCCGTTTCGACCAGAACGGCATCCGCTCGCTCTATGAGAGCGAGGCCTTCCCGCTGCCGCGTCGTCCGCGCCCGGCCGCCAGCCAGACCGACGCTGACGCCGCATAAGCTTTCTGCTCTTCGCTCAACGAAAAGCCCTCGGATCGATCCGGGGGCTTTTGTTTTGAGAGGGATTTATTTGCGCATGATCTGACCGGAAAACCGCTGCACACTTTTCCGGATCATGCGCGCCTCGGCTGCTTGTCGAGCCAGCGCCGCAGCATCCGCACATTGCGGATATTGGCGCGGAACATCACGTCGAAGGCATCGCCCGCCACCGGCACCATGCCGATCACGCCGTCGACGGCGACGTTGGCGAGCATCCGCGCGGTGATGTGCCAGGGCGCGCCCAGCAACCGGGCCTCACGCACCAGCCACAGCGAGATCGCGGTGGTGATGATATCGCCGACCACGGGGATCAGGCCGATCAGCCCATCGATGCCGTAGCGCACATTGGTGCCCGGCACGATGAAGGCGACGTCGAGCAGCTTTGCGATCATCTCCAGCCGCGCCAGCCGCTGCTCGCGGGTCAGATTGCCGAACGGATTGGCGGTGGAGTTGCGGAAGTCGAACTGGAAGCCTTCCTGAAAGGCTCCCTGAAAACCTTGGAACTGCGGATGCAGCGGGCCATCGGCGAGCTCGCGCCCGTCCTGGTCGATGACCTTGCTGCGCGCCTGCGCGCCGCCAAAAGGCGGCCGCGATCGCGCGGCGTGGGGCGTGAAGATGTCGTCCTCGGGCATGGCCATCACATGGTAACGCAGGCAGGCGGTTCAAGTTGCGTCACATTACCACTGTGTCACCTTCAAGGCCTGTTACCTCAAGGCTCTGCCGTGCTCGCGTTCAGTAGACGCCCTTGTTCATGGTTCTAAGGCGCTGCGCCAGCGTCCGCATGACCTTCAGGGCAAAATGCGGCGTCTGGCTCACGAGGAAGAGAAACTGCTTTTCCGAGACCGGGACGAGCTCGACATCCGTGAGCGCCGTGGCGGTCGCGCTCCTCGGCTCGTTGTCGATCAACGCCATCTCGCCAAAGATCGTGTCGGGCGCCAGGTCCGCCATGGTCTTGTTGCCGACCTGAATGCGCACATAGCCGCTCTTGATCACGAAGAGCTCGTTGGCCTGCTCGCCCTCGCGAAAGATCACGCCGCCGGCCCGGACCAGGCGCGTTTCGATACTGTTGCCCGTCAGAAGGCTGAAGCTTGCATCTGCCACTCGAAATTCCTTTCCCCGAATCCGGACGCAGATCCCGTACGTCCCCGGTCGTCTGCAGCGACGGCTGAAATCAATGCGCGAACACAGAATAGAGCAGGCCCGAGATCGGCATCGCCGCTGCCCCGGGCGGCCGCGGGTCGCGAGGACGACGCGGGCATGACATTGGGACTACGTTTGCGTGACGATGATATGACAGTTATGTGAAGTGCGCTGGCCCTCCGGCCGTCTGGTGCGCTGACAAGACTACTGCAACGGGTGATCTATTCCGCGCCGTGCGTTAAGCGCGGCCCTGTCCGATCCCGATGCGATCATTCGCCGTTTGGTCAGACGTCGCCGATCGCGATTTCTGCTTTTCCCTTGGTGATGAGTAGACGCCTAGTGCTGCGAAGCCGGCTGCGCCGGCGCGTGCAGCTCTTCGGCATATTTGTGCGCCAGCCAGGACGTGATCACGCCCGGGATGAAGCCGACCATTCCGTACAGGATGAACTGCACCGCGCCGCTCTCGGAGCCGTGCGAGGCGTAGGTCAACGCCGCGCCAACGAACGCCACCGCGCCGACGAGCAGCATCCGCACCACCGGCGCGATCCGCCTCACATGCATCAGGATGTCGTCGATCGCACCGAACATCAGCGACGGCACGATGCCGAACAGATAATTGTATTGCAGCGACTTCACGAACACGACGAGCAGCTTGGTCACCTCGCCGCCACTGGTCTCGGTCCAGTAGCCGGACTGATAGGTGGTCATGAGCAGCAGCAGGAAGCCGCCGATGAACGGACCGATGGCTGCGAAGATCAGATAGCGTTTCATGGCGTCCCCTTGCCCGACGTCAGCCAAGTGTAACGCGGTCGCGCGACGGTTCTAGGGAAAAATCGAAAGCCGCGGCGATGTTCCGGAGCGCTGCGCGTCGAATGCGCTGCAACAGCCGCAGATCTTGCTGCGATACGGAATCGCCCGGACGAAGCTGGGCGATGACATTGCTGGCAACGAAGGCGAGAGCTAACGCCGCTACTCACCCCACGCGGCGAACGCCTCGTTGAAGGCTCGCTCGCCGGGGGCGCCCTTTTCGATCGCGATGATGGCGCGGCGCTGGTTGGTGTAGACCAGCGGCACGTCGAACCACGAGCGCTCCTTCAGGAGTTGCAGATTGCGCGAGCGGTCGGCGTCGACATTGGAGAGGCCGACCAGGAAGAAGCCGTCGGTGACCTTGACCGCGAGCCCGGCCAGCGGCGTGCCGCGCGCCTGCTCATTGGACTTCATCAGGATGCCCGGCACGTTGCCGACGCCGCCATTGGCGAAATCCTGCGGCAGGATGAAGGTCAATTCCGCGGTATGGCTCGCCGGCAACGATGAATCGGTGTTGCGGCGGAACGACATCGTCATCTTGAACTTGCGATCCGGGATGTCGATGTCGGCGCGCACGGCGATGTCGGGCTTCTGGTTGCCCGATCCCTTGACCTGCTCGGTGCGCCAGACCACCGAACCGACATACTGCTTGCCCTTCGGATCCGACGGGTCCTCGTCATACAGCACCACGCGCTGCGCCACCGGGGCGACCGTCTCGCCCGACGACGAGGGCTGGCCGACGCGGTCGGTGATCTTCTTGCTGGCAGGCGTCGACGCGGCATCCTTCGGCGCCTCGACCGGGGCTGAGGATTTGAACAGGCTGCTGACAAGGGTCGTGGCCTGCTGCCGGAACAGGATGCCGGTGCCGACCAGGATCAGCAGGATGCCGATCACGATCGCGGTCTTGAACGGGAACATCGACCCGACGCGCGGCGGCTTCTTCGGCTCGCGCTCGCCATTGCCGCCCCGCGACCGCTGCGGCGGCGGACCCTGCGGCGGCTGCGGGGTGTAGCGCTCGGCCTCCTCGATCGACTCGTCGTAGGAATACGGCGCCTCGGGATCGCCACCGCGATTCTCCAGGCTCGGCTCGAGCCGGTCGAATTCCGGCGAGGGCGACGGCACGTTGGCGTAGGTCTTGCGCGCGTTGCGGCTGGCTTGCGCCGCGGCACGGCCGAGATCGTCGGCGTCGGCGGTGATGTCGCGGAAGCCGCGCACGCCCGGCGCGGCCGGCGGCACCGGCGGCGGCGCGCCTTCCGGACCGCGGCGGGGCGGGCCCGGCCGGGGCGGCGGCGCCTGGGTCTCGGGACCGGGCGGGTTCTGCGGCCGCGGCGGGGCCGGCGGCGGCGCGTCGGGGCGCAAATTGCGCGGCGGACGGGGGTCGGCCGGGGGCCGCGGGCGCGCGGCAGTGTCGGCGGGACCGGGCTCGGGCGGCCGGGCATTGGCGCGGCTGCCGCGGGCAGCGGCCGCGCCACCGGGACGCGAGGCCTCGCGGGCGCGCTGCGCGGCTTCGGACTCGACCTTGCGAACCGCCTCCTCCAGCGACAGCCGTTCGCGGGTGATCTCGGATTCGGAGAGCGGCGGCTGCACGCCGCGAAGCTGCTGGATCAACGCCGTTCGCGCCCGCGCATACAGCGCACGGCGGGCTTCGCCGGGGGCGTTGGGGTCCAATCCGGCGATGGCGCGGGCGATCAGCGGGTAGTAGTCAGCCATTTCCACACAATTGGAGGGATATAGGTAATATCCCGTTAAGCCTCGAACGGATTCTGTACCAGAATAGTATCTTCACGTTCCGGGCTGGTGGACAGCAGGGCGATCGGACACCCCACCAGTTCCTCGACCCGGCGAACGTATTTGATGGCCTGGGCCGGCAGGTCCGCCCAGGACCGGGCATTGGCCGTCGGCTGCTTCCAGCCCTCGATGATCTCATAGATCGGCTCGACCCGGGCCTGTGCGCCCTCGCCCGCCGGCAGATGGTCGATTTCCTTGCCGTCGAGCTTGTAGCCGATGCAGACCTTGATGCTGTCGAACCCGTCGAGAATATCGAGCTTGGTCAGCGCCAGCCCGGCAATTCCGCAGGTACGGACAGTCTGTCGCACCAGCATGGCATCGAACCAGCCGACCCGGCGCTTGCGCCCGGTATTGACGCCGAATTCCTTGCCGCGACGGCCGATTTCCTCGCCGATCTCGTCGTTCAGCTCGGTCGGGAACGGACCCTGGCCGACCCGGGTGGTGTAGGCCTTGCAGATACCCAGCACATAGCCGACCGCGCCCGGGCCGAGGCCGGTGCCGGTCGCGGCCTGTGCCGCCACCGTGTTGGACGACGTCACATAGGGATAGGTGCCGTGGTCGACGTCGAGCAGCGCGCCCTGCGCGCCCTCGAACAGGATGCGCTTGCCCTCGCGGCGCTTGAGGTCGAGCAGCCGCCACACCGTCTCGGCATAGGGCAGCAGCTTCGGCGCCAGCGCCGAGAGCTCGCTCAGGATGCCCTTGCCGTCGATCTCCTGCAGATTGAGGCCGCGGCGCAGCGCATTGTGATGCGCCAGCAGGCGTTCGATCTTGTGCGGCAGGGTGTCGAGGTCGGCGAGGTCCATCAGGCGGATGGCGCGGCGGCCGACCTTGTCCTCATAGGCCGGGCCGATGCCGCGGCGGGTGGTGCCGATCGAGGTGATGGCGTTACCGGATTCGCGCAACGCGTCGAGCTCGCGATGCAGCGGCAGGATCAGCGTGACGTTCTCGGCGATCCGCAGATTGTCCGGTCCAACCGCGACGCCCTGCCCCTTCAGCTTGGCGACCTCGTCGAGGAAGGCCTGCGGATCGAACACCACGCCATTGCCGATCACCGCGAGCTTGTTCGGGCGCAGCACGCCGGAGGGCAGCAGCGCCAGCTTGTAGGTCTCGCCATTGATCACGAGCAAGTCGGATCGTAGCCATGTCGTTCTGTGAGCCAAGGAGTTGCCAGACATATTTGTCTTCCTAAGACCGCTTGGCCTCCCGACCCTATGTGAGCCAAGGAGTTGCCAGACATATTTGTCTTCCTAAGACCGCTTGGCCTCCGACTTCAGGTGTTTTCAGACCATGATCGCGGCGAAAACGCGTCCGCCCACTGCGATCTGCATTGATATGCCCAGCCTAAATCGCGGCGCCCGGCCGCGCGCACGCAAGGCGCCTACCGGATAAAGGAAGCGGATCGGCTGCGCAAGCAAGAAGGGGCCCGTTTACGCCTTTTAGACGAGCTACAACCCTTTGATATCCCCATTAAATTCCATGCTGCGCCCGGCCGCGCCGGGCTGGCGGGAATTTAATGTTACGGCAACGTGACGCCAGACGTGCTGCGGATTGATCGCAGCTCTTATTACGGCGATCATTCACCTAGATTAACCGGCAGGGTCCATGCCCAATTCGACACAAGCGACGATGGCGCTGCGCAAGCTCGGCATTGCCTTCAAGCTTCACACCTATGTCTACGATTCCAGCGCCGAGAGCATCGGGCTGCAGGCGGCCGAGGCGCTCGGCGTCGACCCGAACCGCATGCTCAAGACGCTGATGGCGGAGGTCGACGGCAAGCCGGTCTGCGCCGTGGTGCCGTCCGACTGCGAGGTCAGCATGAAGAAGCTTGCCGCCGCCCTCGGCGGCAAGTCGGCCAGGATGATGCGCCCAAGTCGGATCGTAGCCATGTCGTTCTGTGAGCCAAGGAGTTGCCAGACATATTTGTCTTCCTAAGACCGCTTGGCCTCCGACTTCCCACGTCACCGTCTTCGTCAATGGCGGCCAGCGCGGCCTGCAGATCGAAATCGATCCGAACGACGCCGCGCTTGCCGCCGGCGCCATGATGAAGCCGCTGGTGGCGACGCAGGACTGAACCTGCGCAAGACTGATCCTACGCAAGACTGATCGGAAGACCGATCGCCGCGATCAATGCGAGGACTTGTCCCTCATGAACTCCGCGCCGACGAAGTCGGACAGACCGGATAATTCCTCCGCCGAAATATCGTTGACGTTGAGCCGCAGCTGCATGATCGCGAGGTCGAGCAGATGCGCGGCGAAGCTTGCGCCGGCAGCCCTCACGATGCTGCGCTGCTCGATCAAGACAGCGATGACGTCGCGCAAACTGCGCACTTGCACTTGATCCATGGCCCTTTGCCCGGCGCTGGCCGTTGTTAGCTGAGTTGTCATTGGGATACCGATTGTAGTGTGCTGATGGACGCCGCACCCACGGTTGGGATGTACGGCAGATGCTCGGCTTCGTCGCCGAGATGCGGGATGCGCGAGCGCGTCTCGCGGATTTCGATGTCGATGGTCATCGGCGGGGGAATCAGCGTCACCGAGGCTTTCGGCCACGGCGCCGGATTCGGGCTGACGCCGGTGAAGCGATAGGCCGCGGCGATCTCGAGCGCGAGCAGTTGCAGCTCGAGCATCGCAACCCCCATCCCGGCGCAGGCGCGCGGACCGGCGCCGAACGGGATGTAGGCGTCGGTGTTGTAGCGCCGCGTCATCAGGAAGCGGTCCGGATCCTCGAAATGCCTGGGATCGCGCTGCAATTGCCAGGGGCAGATCAGAAGCGAGGTGCCAACCTTGAGATCGCGCCCGCCGATCGTCACCGGCTGCATCACCTCGCGCGAGAACCACCAGGCGCTGGGATAGAGCCGGCAGACCTCCTTGACCAGCGTCGCGCTCAGATTGGCGCGCTTCACCGCGTCAAGTCGCAGCTCGCCGTCGTCGCCGAGGCACTCCGCCGCCTCGTCGGCAATCTCGTCCATCAGGGCGGGATCGGCAGCCATCTGGTAGAACATCCACGCGGCAGTCGAACCTGTGGTGTGATGGCCGGCCAGCAGCAATGTCAGGATCTCGTCCTCGAGATCGCGATCGGTCAGGCCGAGTGCCTCGAGATCGCGCAGCGCGCTGCTCGAACCCGCCTTGCGGCGCAGGCGTTGCACCACCGTCGACATCGCAAGCTTGGCACAGACCCGGTTCTTGCGCCGCCGATACCAGGCCACCGGACCGAACGGCAACGCGCGGAACATCTCTTCCGCCAGATCGTCCTCGATCGCGCCCACCGCCTGAACGAGGGCTTCCTCGTCGCCGGACGACATCACCTGGGAGCCGAAGATCGCGACGCAGATCGTCCGCAGCGCCAGCATTGCGGTGACATGGTGCGGATCGAACGATCCGAGCCGCGCCAGGCTGGCGCCGACCGCGCGGATCTCGGCGCACATATGCGGCAGGAATTTCTCGACGCTGCCCTTGGCCATGTGCTTCTGCAGCACCGTCCGCCGCCGCTTGTGCTCCTCGCCGCTCAGCATCAGCGAGCTGCGGCCGAGCACCGGCGAAAGCTTCTTGATCAGCTTGCCCTTTCCGATGTCGGTCTCCGGCGCCTTCAGGATCGGGCGCAGCAGATCGGGATCGTTCACCAGGAAGACGGGAGCGGGACCGAGCCGCAGCGGCACCAGCCCCAGCGCGGACTCGTTGCCGCGCGTCAACAGCAGACGCAGCGGATCACGCTGGAATGCTCGAACGTCCGAGAACATGTGAGGCATCGTGGATCTCCAATTGCCGTCCAAGGTCGAGGAATTTGGTCAGGCCGGGATTGGCGGCGAGACCGAGCGGGATTTCTCCGGCGAGCGCCGTCAGCGGGCGGCCCATGCGATCATTGCCGATCACCTGCGGCGGGCCGTAGCGGCGGGTGCGGATGTCCATGCGGGTGAGAAAACGCTCATAGGAGAGGTCGGCCAGCGCCACCAGCGCCTTCGCTCCGCGCAGCTCGGCGAAGCGGAACATCAGCGCGTAGTTCACGCGCGCGGTCTGCGACCTCGCGACACCAGGCAGCACGCCGAAGCGGCTGATCTCCCAGGCATCGCGACGGCTCGGAAAGCGGCGCACCGCAAGCTGCGGGAAGACCGACGCGGTGAGGTAGGGATAATCGGTGCGGATCGCCCGGAAGCCACCGACGAGCTCGACGCCGGAGAACAACAGGCAGTGCTCGGTATACCAACAGTCGAACTGATCGCGTTCGGCATCCCCGACCGTGGTCAGAAGCCAGCCGCAATGATCGACGAACAGGCGTTTGCGCAGCCGCAACATCGCCCCGACATGCGCCGGATCAAGCTCTTCCCTGGTGATGAGTGCATGATAGCCGTCCAATAAATGCGGCATTATCCCTTCCTCCAAATGCGGAACATCTGGAACGAAAGGGGTTAACTGTGGTACCCCCGGAAACCGGGGGTTTTAGTAATGGGCCTGGTAGACGCGATTTCGACCATCGAGGCGTCCGATACCATCGACGAGCTCAGCTCGTCATTGCACCGCGTTGTCCAGAACTACGGCTTCTCGGGCTTTGCCTTTGTCGATGCCGGCCGGCCCGACCTCGATCTGCCCTATCATACCGGCACATTTCCCGACGCCTGGAAGCGGGCGTATGTGCAGAACGAGTTCGTTCATGCCGATCCGGCGCTGGCGCGGTCACGACGCACCAACACGCCGTTCAGCTGGAGCAGCCTGAAGCTGCCGGAGCGAAGCGGACGCAGGCGACCGCCCGAGGTCAAGACGATGGACGCCGCCCGGGAGTTCGGATTCAAGGACGGCTTCGTCGTGCCGTTCCACTATCGCGACCGGCTCGGCGCCGTGCATTCGAGCTCGACGGTGTTCTTCTGGGAAGACGAGCCGCGCGACTTCGACAAGCTGTTCGTCTGCCATCGCCATGAACTGCATCTGTTGATGATCTACTGGGTGCAGCGGGCGATGGATATCGTCAACCGCGACCAACGCAACGCGCCGACCATCCTCAAACCCGCGGACGCCGCCGAGACCATCAAGCTCACCGGGCGGGAAAAGGAAGTGATCGCCTGGGCGGCGCGCGGCAAGACCGTGGCCGACACCGCGCAGATCCTCGGCATTTCGCCGGAGACGGTGGAAGGCTTCATCAAGCAGGCGCTGCGCAAGCTCGAGGCATCCAACAAGACTCACGGGGTGGCCAAGAGCATCGCGCTCGGGATCATCGATTTGTGAGCGGCGCCGCGCAGCCATGGCGGTGCTCCCCGGGGCTGCCGCCATGCCCACCGCATCGCCCTGCCAGGACCAAACACCCGCGATCTGTGGCGCGGTCACACATCCGGGTTGGGTTGATCTTCCCGATCGCCCCCTGATTGCATTCGCGCACGGTCTTGATAATAAGGCCAGGGCCGGATGACGCTGACGCGCGCATACCAGACCAGGGTGCGCACTCCGGTGCCCGTCCGGCGCGACTGCCCGGCTGGCATAGAGACGCGGATCATCCTGCACGTTGCCCGGTACGGCAGGACCCGTTGTCCAGCCGCATGATCCGTAGAAGTCCCATCGCGACGAACCGCTGGTTCATTTGCTACCAACTTTCGTAGCGGAAATGCTGTCCACGGACCGAGCTGGAGATGGTCTGAACGCATCATGAGCACATCACAGGACGACCAGATCGACCAATTGGTACAGGCGCGCTGGCGCGCAATCGGGCTGTCGCAGGCGGATCTCGCCGAGATCCTGTGCGCCGGCGCCTCCCTGCAAAAGAACGGCGTCGACGGCACCGTGAAAATCGATACCGGTCGCCTGGCTACCGTCGCCGAGATGCTCGGAATCGCCGCCGACATCCTCAATCGCCGGCCGGTCACGGCAGCGCCGACGCAAGCCGGGCAGACGGCGGAATCGCTGCAGTCCCTGCTCGAACTGCGCATGCTGCGGGTGTTTCGCGACGTGCAGGACCCCGACACCAAGCGGATCCTGATCGAACTCGCCGAGCAGATCGTCAAGCGCCAGACCACGCCGCCGGAGACCGGCTAGGACCAGGCGTTCGATTCCCTGCGCGACCGGTGCGGGGCTGCCTCTGCCAAACGCCGCCATGCTGCCTTGGTGAAGGGGTCTTCGCGCATGGTCGCGATGCGTCTATCCCCATTGATGGAATGGCGGAATCCGTGTCTGTGATCCGAGCCGGGGAGATCCATACCGGCCCGGCGGTGCCAGCCGGGCAGGCCGCGGCGTCGTGAACCCGGGCCCTCTTTATGTCTGCCTCCGATTCCACCACATCAACGCCTGCGGCCGGCTCCTGGATCGCCAACCAGCCGTACCTGCTGCTCTGCATCACCGCGACGTGCTGGGCCGGCAATGCGATCGTCGGCCGCCTCGCCGCCGGCCACATTCCGCCGGTGACGCTGTCGTTCCTGCGCTGGTCGGCGGCCTTCCTGATCATCCTGCCGTTTGCCTGGAAACACCTCGTCCGCGACTGGCCCGTGATCCGCAACAATCTCGGCATCATGGTGCTGATGTCGATCACCGGCATCAGCGCCTTCAACACGCTGCAATACTGGGCGCTGGAGCACACCCAGGCGCTCAACACGCTGCTGCTGCAATCCGCGGCACCGCTGGTGGTCGCGCTGTGGTCGCTGATCCTGCTCGGCGCACGGCTGACGCTGGCGCAATTGTTCGGCGTGCTGCTGTCGCTCGCCGGCGTGCTGGTGATCCTGCTGCACGGCGATCTCACGACGCTGTCGAAGATCGAATTCAACAAGGGCGATCTGATCTTCATCGTCGCACTGGTGATCTTCGCGCTGTATTCGGTGCTGACCCTGAAGCGGCCCAAAATCCACGGCCTGTCGGTCGCCGCCTTCACCTTCGGCTGCGGCGCGCTGGTCCTGATCCCGCTCTACATCTGGGAACTCGGCGCGCGTCCGGTGATGCAGCTCACGATCAACAATCTGCTGTCGCTGTTCTATGTCGCGGTGTTCCCCTCGACACTGGCCTATCTGTGCTTCAACCGCGGTGTGCAGCTGATCGGCGCCAACCGCGCCGCACCGTTCTTCCACATGGTTCCGGTGTTCGGCACCATCATGTCGATCGTGTTCATCGGCGAGCATCCGCAGGCCTTCCATTTCATCGGCTTCGCGCTGGTGCTGGCCGGCGTCTTCGCGGCGTCGCGGAAGCAGAGTGCGTAATTCTCCTCTCCCTCTCCCCGTTCTTACGGGGAGAGGGTTGGGGTGAGGGGCTCGCTCCGCGAGGACGGCGAGAGACGAATGCGCGGAGACTCCCCCTCACCCGGACCGCATTCCACTGCGCTGCATGCGATCCGACCTCTAAGAGCGAGCTTCGCTCGTCTCGACCCCGCAAGCGGGGCGAGGTAAGGGGTCAGGTGCGGTGACTATCCGCGGCAAATCCGCTATCTCTTGAGGTCTGCTTCGCAGACGGGTTTTACGCATGGCGCGCGCCAGCAATCTCTTGATCGGCACCCTGACGCTGGCCCTGATCGCCGGCTCGCTCGGCGGCTGGCTGGGCTATCAGCGCTATGCCGGCATCAAGCGGATGGTACCGTTCCGCGTCATCTTCGAGGGCTCAGCCTCCGGCCTGCGCCGCGGCGGCAGCGTCAACTTCGCCGGCGTGCGGATCGGCGAGGTGGTTTCGATCAGGCTCGACCGGCACCGCGTGGTGGCGATGACGCGGATCGAAGGCAACGCCCCGATCAAGAAGGACACGCAGGCCGGCCTCGAATTCCAGGGCCTCACCGGGATCGCCTCGATCTCCTTCACCGGCGGCACCGACGATGCTCCGCCGCCGACGCTCGGCGCCGACGGCATTCCCGAGCTGACAGCCGACGCCGAAGGCACGATGGGAATCCAGGAGAAGCTGCGGGTCGCGCTGCGCAATGTCGACCGCGTCATCAGCGAGAACGAGGCCGACATCAAGGACTCGCTGCTCGGGCTCGAGAATTTCACCAACTCGCTGTCCGGCAATGGCGAGCTGATCGCCGGCTTCATCGACGCCGCCGACGACGGGATCAGCGCGGTCGACGCCAAGATGACCGCGGCCGACAAGTTCCTGAAGAGCTTCGGCAGCGACAAATATGGCGGCGAGCTGCTGCCGACCGTGATCTCGCTGCGCGAGCTGATCCAGAGCTTCGACAAGAAATCCGGCGCCATGATCGCCGAGACCCGCAAGACGCTCAGCGACGTCAACCAGTCCGTCAACAAGTTCAACGAGAAATTTGTCGGGCCCGCCGGCAGGCGCTAGTCTGGCCTTCCGACCAAGAACCAAGAACAACGGAAACGCTCAACGTGCACGACCGGACCGCAGCCCCCTCTCCGCCTCCCGCAACCGTCAACCGCGCAGCACCCGCCGTACCGCGGCATCTGCGGCGCTATCTCACGCTCGACGATTTCGAACCGCAGGCGCGGCGGCTGTTGCCGAAATTCCTCTACGGCTACATCTCCGGCGGCGCCGAGACCGACACAGCGCGCACCGACAATCGCCGGGCGTTCGAGGAATACGGCTTCGTGCCGCGCGTGCTGCAGGACGTCTCCGGCCGCGACCAGTCCACGACGCTGTTCGGCAAGAGCTACGCCTCGCCGTTCGGCATTCCGCCGATGGGCTCCTCTGCCCTCTGCGCCTATCGCGGCGACATCGTGCTGACGCACGCCGCGGCCGCCGCCAACATCCCGATGATCCTGTCGGCCTCCTCGCTGATCACGCTGGAGGACGTTCGCGCCGCCAATCCTTCGGCCTGGTACCAGGCCTATCTCGCCGGCCTTCCCGAGCGGATCGAGCCGCTGGTCGATCGCGTCGCCGCCGCCGGCTACGACACCTTCGTCGTCACCGCCGACGTGCCGGTGCCGCCCAACCGCGAGAACAACATCCGCAACGGCTTCCAGGTGCCGCTCGAGATCACGCCGCGGGTGTTCTGGGACACCATCACCCATCCCGACTGGCTGCTCAACACCTGGGCGCGCACCGTGTTCAATCACGGCATGCCGCATTTCGAGAACATGGACGCCAAGCAGGGCCCGCCGGTGCTGTCCAAGAATCTGATGCGCAACATCGGCAGCCGCGACCAGCTGGCCTGGAAGCATGTCGAACTGATCCGCAAGCGCTGGAGCGGCAAGCTCGTGGTCAAGGGACTGATCTCGCCGGAAGACGCCCGGCTGGCGCGCGAGCATGGCTGCGACGGCGTGATGGTCTCCAACCATGGCGGCCGCCAGCTCGACTACACCGTCGCCGGCTTGCGCACGCTGCCGGAGATCGCGGCGCAGAAGGGCAACATGACCGTGATGGTCGACGGCGGCATCCGCCGCGGCACCGACGTGATCAAGGCGCTGGCGCTCGGTGCTGATTTCGTCTGGGTCGGGCGGCCGTTCCTCTATGCCGCCGTGGTCGCCGGCGAGGCCGGCGTGGCGCGCGCGATCTCGCTGCTGCATGCCGAGATCGACCGCGATCTCGCGCTGCTTGGCATTCGCAGCCTGAAGGAGATCACCCCGGACCTGGTGCGGAAGTTCTGAGACGATTGCATCCGCAACGGGACTACGTCCCCTCTCCCGCTAGCGGGCAGGGCTATCGCATTTCGTGGCGGTGCCCTCGTGGCCATCCTTCGAGATGCCCGCCTTCGGCGGGCTCCTCAGGATGAGGTCTTGTTTTGCGGCAAAATAGTAGACCCTCATGGTGAGGAGCGCCGCTTGCGGCGCGTCTCGAACCACGAGGCCGAGTTACCTCCGCAGCCGCCGAAGGCGGCATATGCGATAGCCCTGCCCGCAAGCGGGAGAGGTAGGAAACCATCACGCATAGCGCGCCGCGCCCATGCACAGCGCGGTGACCGCGAGCAGGGCGGCGGCGATGCGCTGGGCAACCGCCAGGCGCGAGCGCGCGGCTGAGGTATCGCCGGCATCATTGCGCAGCTGCCGGACCGCGCCGCCGCCGACGATGATCTGCACGGCGATCGCGGCCAGTGCTGCGATCGCGCCACCGGCCAAAATCTGCTCCGACAGCCCGAACGAGCCTTCGTGAACCAGGCGCCAGAGCGTGGCGCCGGTCACGACCGCGACCGTCGCGGCGCCGATTTGCGGAAACAGCAGCTTTTCGCCGCCGAGGCCGCCGGTGCGCGCCAGGGTGAAGCTCGAGCCGGCCCAAAACACCGAGGACAGGACGTGAAGGGACAGCGCTATGATGAGGGCGGTCTGCATGTTGTCGCTCCAAACGGGCATTGGAAATTAGATATACATAATGTATAGTCAATCTGACGAAAGCAAGGCAAACCGATGCCGCCGCGCAGCTATGTGAGCCCGGCGCGCAGCGCCGCCGCCGCCGAGACCCGCGAGCGTGTGATCGAGGCCGCCTCGCGCACATTGCGCGAGGAGAGCATCGCGCGCTTCTCGCTGGATACGGTGGCGAAGGCGGCCGGCGTGACCCGGCTGACCGTCTACAACCAGTTCGGCTCGCGGCGCGGGCTGCTCGAGGCCGTGTTCGACGAGATCGCGCGCCATGGCGGGCTGCATCAGCTCGTCGACGCCATGACGATGGCCGATCCGCGCGCCGCGCTCGACCGGATGGTCGAGATCTTCTGCGGATTCTGGAGCCGGGATTCCGCGGTCGGCCGGCTGCACGACGCGATGGCGACCGATCCCGAATTCGCCGAGGCCGTGCGCGAGCGCAACGAGCGCCGCCGCCGCGGCGTCACCGCATTGATCGACCGGATCGCGGGCAAGCATGCATCGCCGCAGGCACGCAAGGACGCCGTCGACCTGATCTTCGCCCTGACGAGCTATCCGACCTTCGCCTCGCTGAGCGCGGGGCGGTCGGGGGATGAGGTCTGCCGTGTCGTGCAGAGCGCCTGCCACGCGGCGCTTGCTGACTTATCAAACCCGTCATCCTGAGAGAATGTGCATGTATTCAGCGTCGTCCTGGCGAAAGCCAGGACCCATTACCCCAACCGCTTGTTGTTGTGCGACGCTGGAGCCACGATCGCACTCTCAATCGAATTCGGTGGTTATGGGTCCTGGCTTTCGCCAGGACGACGGCGGGGGGAGGCCGCTCGCTACAATTCTCACCCCGTCATCCCCGCGCAAAGGCTTCGCCTTTGTCGCAGGAGGCGCGAGCCTTGCGGCGCAATTGCGCCGCTGGGCGAGCCTCGAAGGATGAATCGGCCACAGTCGGGCCGTCGACCCTTCGAGACGCGCTTCGCGCTCCTCAGGGTGACGGGAAAAGAGAAGTACCTCACCCCACCTTGAACTTGCTGTAGGCCTCGCGCGTCGCGATGATGACGTGCTCCTCGCAGCCGTTGCGGCGGTGCGGGTCGCAGCGGTCTTCGTAGTCGGCCGAGGTCATCATGTCGATGAAGGCGGCGACGCTCGGGTAGTAGACCAGCGCGAGATAATCCCAGCGCTGGCCGGCCGGCTCGCCCAGCGCGACAGTCTCGGCGCTGCCGGTCCACAGCAGCGTGCCGCCGCGCGCCTTGATCATGGGCACGGTGAGCGCGCTGTAGCGCAAATAGGCATCCCAGCCCGAGCCGTCGCCGTCGAGCGACCGCGCGCGAAACCGCATCAGATTGACCATCACGACCGGCGCCTCGCGGTCCAGCTCGTTCAGGCCTTTGACGTTCAAGAGATCGACACCCATCACCCGCTCCCGCCCAAGGCACATCGGTCTGGCCGCAACGATTATGTCATATCGCGGGACTAGCCTGAAATACCGCCGGGCCGTAAGCTCAGGCCAGCTCTCGGAGGTCAAGGCCGTGATGACCCTTCCAGAACTAGCGGCCGACGCGCTCGGCAAATTCCTCGGCGAGTACATGCAGCGCCGGTTCGGCTCTTCGCAGACCCAGCTGGTCGAAATGGTGCCCTCGATCGCGCGGATCGCGCTCGAATGCATCGGCAACAGCGACGCGCTCTATCACAATGTCGAGCACACCATGCTGGTGACGCTGGCCGGCCACGACATCCTGCGCGGCCGCGCGCTGCACTCGCACATGAGCGCCGAAGACTATGCCCATGTCATCATCGCCTGCCTCACCCATGACATCGGCTATGTGCGCGGGCTGTTCGAGGCAGACGACCAGAGCGGCTATCTGGTCGGTGCCGATGGCCGCAAGATCATCCTGCCGCGCGGCTCGTCGGATGCCGCGCTGATGTCCTATCACGTCGACCGCTCCAAGATCTTCGTGATGGAGCGGCTCAAGGGCGTTACCCTGCTCGACAAGGAACGCATCGCGCGCGCCATCGAGGGCACGCGCTTTCCGCTCAGCGCCCCTGATGACGATGAGGATTTCGGCGAGGAGGCCACCTTGCTGCGGGCCGCCGATCTGATCGGACAGCTCGGCGATCCCCACTACATCCGCAAGGCCAACGCGCTCTACCTCGAATTCGAGGAGGCCGGACTGAACCGCCAGCTCGGCTACAATTCGCCGGCCGATCTCGTCGACCTCTATCCGCGGTTCTACTGGGACAGCGTCGCACCGCATGTGCAGAAGGCGATCCGCCACCTCAACATCACCTCGAGCGGACGGCAATGGATCGCCAATCTCTACAGCAACGTGTTTCGCGCCGAGCGCGACATCTCGCTGTCGGGGCCGCAGAAATAGGCTGGAGGCCGCGCGGGCCGCACCCAAGAAACTATCGCCGTCATCCTGAGGTGCGAGCGGAGCGAGCCTCGAAGGATGAATCGGCCACAGTCGGGCCGTGCATCCTTCGAGGCTCGCCGAAGAGGCTCGCACCTCAGAGCTTGTGACCCTATGAGTTGCGAGCGCGGCATTTGCCCTGGTAAGGCGATGGCGCGATCGGAA